>DAIRFN010000384.1:0-4135 GCA_036795065.1 Vicinamibacterales bacterium | reverse complement strand
GCCGGCACGACGTCCGCCGACGAGCCGGTCACCGGGGAGCCGCCCGCCGACCAACCGCCCGCCGACCAGCCGGCCCTCCACGACCTCCGGCACCAGCGCGCCCACGCAGCACATGGCCCCGGGCGATGCGTTCGGCACGCGCTATCAGATCACGAAGATGCTGGGCGTCGGCGGCATGGGGGCTGTCTACCAGGCCTGGGATGCGGAGCTGGGCGTTGCGGTCGCCATCAAGACGATCAGGCCCGGCGTGGGCACCGACGCGAGCACGGCGCTCGACTCCGAACGGCGGTTCAAGCGCGAGCTGCTGCTGGCGCGTGAGGTGACGCACCCCAACGTCGTGCGCATCTACGATCTCGGCGAGATCGAGGGCACGAAATACATCACCATGTCCTTCGTGGATGGCGAGGATCTGTCGGCCATCCTCGCCCGGGACGGCAAGCTGCCCGTGCCGCGGGGCCTGCCCATCATGCGGCAGGTGATGGCGGGCATGGGCGCCGCCCACGCCGCCGGCATCGTCCACCGGGATCTCAAGCCGGCCAACATCATGGTGGACCAGTCGGGCCATGCGCTGGTGATGGACTTCGGCATCGCGCGGTCGGTGAACGGCCCGGCCACCGAGCCCACGCCGGCGGCCGGGACACCCGCGCTGCCCGAGGCCCCGGCAGGGGCCTCGTTTTCCTCGACATCGATGGCCACGCATGCGCTGACCGTGGCGGGGAGCGTCATGGGCACGCTGGACTACATGGCGCCCGAACAGGCCCGGGGCCAGCAGGTGGACCAGCGCGCCGACGTCTACGCGCTCGGCCTGATTCTTCGCGATGTCCTGCTCGGGCGCGCCGCGCGCCCGAAGTCCGGCAATGCGTTCGAGGATCTGAAGCAGCGCATCGCCGAGCCCCTGCCGTCGCCGCGCACGGTGGATCCGGAGGTTCCCGAGGCGCTCGACCAGATCATCACGCGCGCGCTGGAACTGGATCCGGCCGCACGCTACCAGACGTCGCAGGAACTGGCTGACGCGCTCGAGCTGCTGGACGACGAGGGAACGCCGAAGCCGCTGCCGAAGCTGCGCTCCAACTGGATGCTGGCGGCCGCGGGCGTGACGATGATGATCGCGGCCGTTGGCGCCTGGTATGTCGGACGCCAGGGCGCCACACCCGACGAGGTGCACGAGCCGGTCGCCGTGCTCATCGCCGACTTCCAGAACCAGACCGGCGATGCCGCGTTCGACCACACGCTCGAGCCCGTGATGAAGCTGGCCCTCGAGGGCGCGGGGTTCATCAGCGCGTTCGATCGCAGCGCCATCCCGCGAAGCCTGGGCGTGCCCGCGCCGGACGTCCTCGACGAGAATGCCACCCGCGAGCTGGCGGTCAAGCAGGGCGTTGGCGTGGTGGTCTCCGGCGCGCTGACGAAGATCGGCAACCGCTTCGCGGTCACGGTCAAGGCCGCGGAGGCGGTGACCGGGAACCTGATTGCCTCCGCCGACGATACGGCATCCGGCAAGGATGGCGTCCTCGGCGTGGTGACCGGCCTCGCCGACGAGGTGCGCGAGGCGCTCGGCGACGACACGTCGGATACCGCCCAGCGGTTCGCAATGGAGACCCTGTCGGCCACTTCGCTCGACGTCGTGCGCGAATACGCTGGAGCGATGGAGGAGTTGTCGCGCAGCCGTTTCACCGAGGCGCTGCAGGGCTTCTCCAGGGCCGTCTCCCTCGATGCGAAGTTCGGGCTCGCCTATGCGGGGATGGCCATCGCCTCGGCCAACCTGGGCCGCCCGCTGGACGCCGAGAAGTACGTGAAGGAGGCCATCGCGCTCGTCGATGGCATGACCGAACGCGAGCGGTTCCGGACGCGCGGCCTGCTGTACCTGATCACCAACGACTACCAGTCGTGCGTCAGAGAGTACGGCGACCTCATCGCGAAGTACTCCGCGGACGCGGCGGCCCGCAACAACCGCGCCCTCTGCCTCTCGAAGCTGCGCGACATGCCGACGGCCGTGGAGGAAATGCGGCAGGTGGTGAAGATCCTGCCGAACCGCGGGCTGTACCGGGTAAACCTGGCCACCTACGCGGCCTACAGCGGGGACGGCGCCACCGCGGAGCAGGAGGCCCGGAACGCCATGAACCAGAGCCCCTGGGCACCACAGGCGCTGGCCTTCGCCCAACTTCTTCTGGGCCAGCTCCCGCAGGCCGCGGACAGTTACCGGCAGCTCGGGACGTCCCGGCAGGTGGGACCGTCCTACACGGCCTCGGGGCTGGGCGATCTCGCCCTGTACGAAGGGCGCTTCGCCGACGCCGTGCGCATCTTCACCGCGGGCGTCTCGGCGGACCTGGCCGACGGGGAGCCCGACCGCGCGGCGAACAAGCTGGCCGCCCTGGGCTACGCGGAACTGCTCCGCGGCCGCAAGCCCGCGGCGATTGCCGCGGCCGAGAAGGCGGTGGCCACCAGCCAGGCCCGCACCATCCGGTTCCTCGCGGGCCTCCTCCTCGTGGAGGCCGGCGCCGCACCGAAGGCCAAGCCCCTCGCGATCGGCCTCGGCAACGACCTGCAGCCCGAGTCACAGGCCTTTGCGTCCATCATCGACGGGATGATTGCGCGTTCGGACGGCGATCACCGGAACGCCGTCCGATTCCTCAACGAGGCCAACACCCAGCTGGATACCTGGATCGGCCACTTCGAACTGGGTCGCGCCTACCTGGCGGCCGGCGCGTTCCCGCAGGCCGATTCCGAATTCGAACGCTGCATCAATCGCCGTGGCGAGGCCCTGGCGCTGTTCCTGGACGAGGAGCCCACCTTTGGCGTCTTCCCGATGGTCTACTACTACCAGGGACGTGTCCGCGAAGGGCTGAAGAGCACGCGGGTCGCCGAATCGTACCGCGCCTACCTGGACATCCGCGGCAGGTCCACCGAGGACTCGCTGGTTCCCGAGCTGCGCAAGGTCGTGGGCGCGCAGTAGGCATCTCGGGAAGGGGCTGGGGTGCCGGCCGGGCCGCTCGACGCGACCCGGCCGAACACCCGGTGCGGCTACTTCAGTTCCATCGGGTAGGTCGGGCTCGCAGGGAAGCCCGACCCCTCGGCCCTGATGGTCAGCCGGTAATCCCCCTTCGGAAGGGGCTTCCCGTTGCTGTCCTTCGTCTGCAGATTGAACGACCAGACACCACCCGAGTAGCGGAACCCGCTGCCCCCAGGATCCGTGTCCTGGAAGGTGCGCACGGTCCCGCCGTTGCACGGACCGCTGGTCGGGCACGGCCCCACCACTTCCACGACGGGCATTGCGCCGGAACTGTCGACCACCGTCTGGCCTTCCATGTACTTCCACCGCAGGGGCGTGGTGCTCCCGGCACGGGACCTGGGGGGTGGCAGGTTCTTGACCGCGACGAAGGTGTAGCTGGACCGCACGGTCAGCACGAAGCTGTCGCTGGCCGAGAGGCCACCGGGATCGGTGACCGTCACCGTGATGGTGGCGGTGCCGGCCTGATTGGCCGCGGCCGTCACGGTCACGGTGCGCGCGGCCCCGCTGCCGCCGAATACGATGTTGGCGTTGGGGACGAGCGTGGCGTTACTGGAACTGCCCGTCACGGTCAGGCCGGCCAGGCCATCCACGTCGGCAATCGTGAACCCGAGCGCCCCGGTGTTGCCGTTCGTGCTGATGGTCCGGTCCGGGATGTCGGTGATGGTCGGCTGATCGTTCACCGCATTCACCGTGAGGGTGACCGTCGCGATGTTCGAGACGGCCCCGCCGCCGCCCGCGGTGTAGGTGAACGTGTCGGTGCCGTGGAAGTTCGCCTCGGGCGTGTAGCTGAACGAGCCGCCGGCGCTCAACGTGAACGAGAGCGCGTGCTGCGGCCCGGTGACGAGCGTGGCCGTCAACGCGTCCTCCCCGTCGGGGTCGTCGTCGTTGCCGAGCACGCCCGGGGCGGCCACCGCAAGCGGGGTGTCCTCGTCCGTGGCGTAGGCGTCGTTTTCGGCCGATGGCGGGTCGTTGACCGCCGTGATGGTCACCAGGTTGGACGGGTCGCTGCGCGTGCCATCAGTGTAGGTGGCGACGGCGAAGTAGGTGTACTGCTCGCCGTTTGCGAGGTCGCTCGGGTCGATGAGCGTGTAGAGGGTCTCCCCGTCCACCGCGCCGACCGGATCGCCG
>DAIRFN010000010.1:0-37571 GCA_036795065.1 Vicinamibacterales bacterium | reverse complement strand
CTAAAGCCGGGGCGCTCCCGTGCCGAAAGACCCAGAGGACAGACAGGATTGTTCCTGTCTGTCCTGAAACGGTGCACTTCGTTCAACGGGTCTATGGGCAATCATCGCGGCTTCACCTACCTCGAATTGCTGTTCGTGGTGCTGATCCTCGGCATCTCGTCGGCGATTGCGGTCCCGGCGATGAACAACGCCCTCGAACGGAACCGCGTGTTCACCAGCAGCGAGCTGGTGGCCGCGCAGATCCGTGAAGCACGGCTGGCGGCCATCACACGGAACTCCACGTTCCGCGTGCGGTTCGATTGCTTCGGCGGCACCGCCATCCGCATGGTCATCGTCACCGGCAACGCCTCGATCGACAACGCGTCGGACCGGTGCAGCCAACAGGTGCAGAACGACGGCCCGCCGATCTACCTACCTCCGAACGTCTCGTTCGGAGGTGGAGGGCCCCCACCGGCACTCGAGATCAACGGGCGAGGCCAGGTATCCGCCGTCTCGGGCACGATGCCCCAGACCTTTTCCGTGAGCTATGGCGACTTCTCACGCACCCTCATTGTCACGGCATCCGGACGCGTCCGCACCACGACTTCGTGACCAGCGCGGCTTCACGCTGCTCGAAGCGCTGATTGCGACGGTCGTGCTGACCGTCGCCCTCGTGGCGACGGCGGAGCTGCTGGCGGTGAGCGTGCGCATGCACCAGCTGGGGCGGAACTCCACCACGGCGTCGCGCCTGGCACAGGACAAGTTCGAAGAGCTGATGAAGATGAACTTCAACACGAACCCGGCGATTCAGATCACCGGGACCGACACGCTGGCGTCGGACGTGGCCAACTACTTCGACGTGCCGGCGAACAGCGGCTACCGACGGCGGTGGTTCGTGCAGGCGGGCCCGAACGCGAACCCGCGCCTGCGCACGGTGACCATCCGCGTCATCCCCGACAACCCCGACCTGCGCGTCGGCGCCGACTTCACGGTGACCATGGTGCTGCGCCGATGGTAGCCCTGCCTGCGCTTCAGCGGCAGCCCGGACGCTCCGAGAAGGGCTTCACGCTCGTCGAGCTGCTGCTCGCGATGGTCGTGTCCCTGGCGGTCGTCGGGGGAGCCACGTTGCTGGCGGGGCAGATGCAGTCGTCCTACCGCGCCCAGATGGAGGCGGCGACCGCGCAGCAGGAAGGGCGGTTCGTCATCCAGGCGATCGAGCGGTACCTGCGCGCCGCGGGCAACAACCCCTACCGGGTGGACACGACGCCCTGCCCGACATCCGGAACACCGGTCCAGGCCATCCGGCTGGACCCCGACGGTGACGGGACGAACGACGACATCCGCGTCCAGATGGACGCGAACCCGACCAACGGCCTGATCGGCGGCGCGTCGGGAGCGTGCAGCGAGGCCAACGAGGATGTCACCCTCTTCCATGACCCGGCCACGCGCACGGTGAACGTCCGCGAGAACAACGTCGGTGGAGGCACCACCGTGCTCCCCCTGACCGACACGATCGTCACGGGCCTGGAGTTCGTGTACCGCAATCCCCTTCGAGCCATCACCGCCACTCCCGCGAACATCGCGTTCATCGAGACGCGGGTCACGGTCGCGTCGAGAATCAACGACCTGAACCTGGGCACGCCGGTCACCTACACCGTGAGCTCCGAGATTCGAGTGAGGAGCCGATGACATCCCGCTTTCCGTCTCATCCACGTCCCGCCAGCGAGCGCGGCATGGCGCTGGTGTCGGCATTGCTGCTGCTGCTCGTGATGTCGGGTCTGGCTATCGCCCTCACGGCGAGCGGTCGCGTCGAAGTGGCGATGGGCGACAACGAGGAGCTCTACGCGGGCGCGCGCGCGGCGGCCGAATCGGGACTGAACCGGGCGGCGGCCCAGATCATGGCGCTCACCGCCAATCCCACCTATTCGCTGAACAACCTGCTGCTCGGCCCTGACGGGCTCGTCGACGCAGGCAACGCGTCCTCGTCGGTCAACGCCGACAACGGGATCCTGACCCACCTGCCGGACATGACGGGTTCGGTGTCCTGCCCGCACCCGAACGGCCCGTGCTGGCCGGTGCAGGCGGGGTCCGCCTACCGCTACAACGTGCGGCTCTACGATGATGACGACCCGGCCATGAAGGGCGGCGTGGCGTTCACCAACGTGGAGCTGACGGCCATGGGGCCACCGCCGGATCCGCCGGAGGACGGCACCGGCGTCAACGATGTCAACAAGCGCGTTGTGATTCGCGCCACGGGCTTTGGCCCGCAGGGGACGACGGCGATATTCGAACAGATGCTGACGCCCATCAAGATGCCGGCGCTGCTGGTGGACGGCGATCTCACCATGGCGGGCAACGCGCAGGTCATCGGCACGCAGGGCAGCGTGCACGCCAATGGGAACCTCCAGATCGACGGCAACGCGGTGATCATCTCCCAGAACGCCACGGCCACGGGCACGCTGACCGCGAATGCCAACTGGGACCCGGGCGAGCTCGAATCCGGCGGCATGCCGGCGATTCCGGTGCCGGACATCCACGCCATCGACTACATCAACGACGCGGACTTCATCCTGCAGTCCGACGGGCGCATCACGAACCGGGCGGAGACGACGACCTACTGCAACGCCTGGGCGAACCAGAACGCGTGCCGCAACATCACGCCGCCGGGAGGCACGGCGGGTTTCGGCTGGACGTTCAACGAGGCGACCGGCTGGGATCTCTCCCAGAACCAGTCGAACTCGGCGACATACTTCGCCGAAACGGATGTGCGCATCACCGGCAACCCCGGCAGCGCGGCGTCGCCCATCCTGCTGACGATCATCGCGGTCGGCGACATCGAGATCACGGGCAACCCCGACCTCCGGCCCGAACCGATGTCGGAGCTGCAGTTCGTGACCGATCAGGACCTTCGCATCGCCGGCAACCTCGGCATCCCGCTGGCGTTCGAGGGGCGCATCATGGTCCGCGAGCAGATCGACTTCGCCGGCAACCCCACGCTGGCCGGCCAGGTCATCGTGCAGAACGTGCCGTCGGTCAGCACCCTGGTCGAGAACAACACCGTGACCGGCAGCGTGACGCTGTCCTACAACGGCCTCATCGAGACGGTGGCCTACACCGTATCCGGCTGGCGGGAGACGCCGTAATGATGCTGCCCAAGGTCCTCACCCCGGTCGTGCTCATGACCGCGCTGGCTGCCGGCACGGCTTCAGCGCAATCGCTGGCCGACATTGCCAGGAAAGAAGCGGAGCGGCGTAGCGGGGCGCCATCGAGTGGGAAGGTCTACACCAACGAGAGCCTGACGCCCGATTTCACGAAACCGCCCGAGCCGGCGCCTCCGGCGGCGGCTGACACCCCTGCCGGGCCAGACAGCGCCGGGGGCGACAAGGCAGCGGAAGAGGTCTCCAACGAAGCCAACCAGGAAGGCGTCACGCCTCGCGACCAGCAGGAGCCGCAGCCCAGCCTCGACAAGGGTGAGGACTACTGGCGCGGGCGGGCCGACCGCATTCGCGCGCGGTTAAACCAGCAGAACGCCGAGATCGCCGACCTCCAGCGCCGCGTGTCAACGTTCCCTGCAGGCGCAGCGAACCCGGAGCGCGACATCGCCGTGCGGGCCCTGCGAAAGGCCGAGGCCGATTTGGTGGACCTGAACGACGAGTGGCGCCGGTTCGAACGCCAGGCCCGCGAGCGCAACGTGCCGGACGCCTGGATTCGCTGAATTTTCGCACCAGAACTCGAGAACCTGAGAACCCGAGAACCCGAAAGTGGTATCGTCGGATCAGGTTCATCATGCGCCGGCATCATGAAGTCGCCTCAGCGGCAACCGTGCTCTGGGTTCTGGCCGGGGTTCCCGCCGCCATCGCCTGGACGCAGACGATCATCCAGAAGATCAAGCGCCCTCGGTAACGCGGCACCCGCGGTCTCACCAGCGTCCCCCGGCCCGGAAGGTTACCGCCGTGGAACCGGCGGCCGGTTGCCACCGTCCCAATCAGGGTGATGTCCCCGAAGTCGCTTGCGGCCATGCTCGTTCTGGCCGCCGCCCTGGCAGCCAGTGTCAGCCTCGAGGCGCGCCGCACGCCGGCCCTGACCGTTGACGAGCAGCTCGCATTCCTGAAGACCGCCCGTGTCGTCGCAGCCCGGCCCATCGGCAAGGGTGTCACCGGCGCCCTCAGGCTAACCCTCACCGACGGCGTCGTCACCCACGACGCGTCGTTCCAGAACGTCAACCAGCAGAGCCGGTCGCAGGACCTGCAGCGCGGCAAGCGGTTCGCGGGCGAGCTGCTCTTCGTCGACTCGTATCGCTACAACATCGCCGCCTGGGAGCTGGCCCGGATGCTGGGCCTCGAGGAAATGATGCCGCCCACGGTGGCGCGCTACTACCGGGGCGAGCCCGGCGCGTTCTCGTGGTGGGTGGACGATGTGCTGATGGACGAGGGTGAGCGGGAGCGGACGAACACGCAACCTGCCAGCGGCGCGTCGATCGGTGTGGGGCGCCAGCGCCAGCGCATGCAGGTGTTCGCCGAGCTGGTACGCGACACCGACCGCAACAAGGGGAACGTTCTCTACACGAAGGACTGGCGCCTCGTGATGCTGGACTTCACGCGGGCGTTCCGCCTGCAGCCCGAGCTGCGCCTGCCCCAGGCCCTCACCACGTGCGACCGCGACCTGCTCGATCGGCTGCGCACGCTGCGCAAGCAGGAGGTGTCGCGCGCCGCTGGCCGCCATCTCAGCCCCTTCGAGATCGACGCCCTCCTGAAGCGCCGCGACCTCATCGTCGACCGCTTCGACCGCCTGGTGGCCCAGCGTGGCGAGTCGGCCGTGCTGTTCTGAACGAGTCCGGGAACACGCTGGACACGAGGACACGACGGAATACACGAAGAACGCCAGTGGGGCATGCTGCTGAGGACGCGCTCTCCCCAAATCGATCTTCGTGCGTGCTTCGTGTTCTTCGTGCCCTTCGTGTTCCCGTGGACAGGTGTCAGCGTTGGTCAGGTAGCGCCAGGCCGAGGCGCGTGAGGAGCGCGCCGAGATCTTCCGGGAGCGGCGCGACGATCTCCAGTGGCTCGCGCGTCACGGGATGGGTGAGCGCGACGCGCCAGGCGTGCAGGGCCTGTCGCGGGAAGTCGATCGTCCCGTCCTTTCTTCCGTAGACCGGATCCCCCACCAGTGGCCACCCCTTGTGCGCCAGGTGCACGCGGATCTGGTGCATGCGGCCGGTGACGAGCCGGCAGCGCACGAGGGAGAACGTCGCCGGGGCTGACGACCCGACGACCATTTCGCCCCCACCCGCGGTCGTGCTCACGCGCTCGTAATTCGTCACCGCCGGCTGCCCGCCCCGATCCGTCACCGTCACCTTCCGCCTGTCCCAGGGATCGCGGTCGAGCGCCAGGTCGATGGTCCCCCTCGCCGGCGTCGGCGTGCCGTGCACCACGGCCAGGTAGTCCTTCTCGATGCGCAGCGCTCGCATCTCGCGCTGCAGCGCCGCCATCACCTCGCGGCGCTTGGCGACCAGCAGGATGCCCGAGGTCATCTTGTCGAGGCGCGTCAGCAGGGCCGGCGCGTCACCCGAGGGCCACTTCGCCGCGTGCCAGAGCAGCGCGTTGATCAGGGTGCCGGTGGCGTGCTTGTACGAGGGGTGGACCACGACGCCCGCGGGCTTGTTCAGGGCGATGAGGTGCGCGTCCTCGAAGAGCACGTCGAGAGGCGTCGCCTCGGCCCGGGGCCGGGCGCGGGTGCGGATCTCGCGCGCGTCGACCTGCACCGTATTGCCCTCGGCCACACGCCACGAAGACCTCGGCGCGGGAGCGCCGTTCACATGGACGCGACCCGCCGCGATCCACTTCTGGATGCGGGCGCGCGAAACCCCTGGCTCGTGCGCCAGGTGACGAAGCACCACGAGGTCCACGCGCACGCCCACGTCCCCGCGATCGACGGGCACGTCGCGCCACTTGCGGGTATCGGCGGCGGCTCGAACGCGGATGGATTGCGGTGATGCTGCTCGATGACGCGGCATAGGACTCAGATGGGCCCGATCATCCAGGGACCGCAGATCAACCCGCCGCAGATTACCGCAGATGGCGCAACGCAGATGACGCAGATGACGCCGATGGCGTTGGGCTGGCTGACCACTCGCCGCGTTTCAGGCACGGCAATCAGCGTAGCTGCAGCCTGTTATCTGCGCATCTGAGGCAGGAACCGCTGCCACACCCCCGGCGCATCGTCACGATGCAGTGAACCTACGTGGCGTCGAACCCACGTGTTCCGAACCCGCGTGCCGTGCGTTGAACCTTCGCGTGCTTTGAACCCGCGTGCCCGGAACCTTCGTGCGAACTACTGTCCCATTGTCGAGAGCAGTTCCACGTCGAACACGAGCATTCCCTTGGGCCTGCCATTCTGGCCCTTGTAGGCCAGCCGCTCGGGGATCCAGAAACGCGTCTTCTCGCCCGGCACCATCAGCTGCAGGCCCTCGGTCCAGCCCTCGATGACGTCCGTGAGGCCGAACGACGCCGTCTGCCCTCGCATCAGCGAGCTGTCGAACAGCTTGCCGTCGGTCGTCCAGCCCGAGTAGTGCACGGTGACGCGGCTGGTCTTCGACGGGCGGGCGCCGCCGCTCTTGCCGGGACGCAGGACCTTGTAGGCCAGGCCCGAGGGGGTCTTCTGCGCGTCGCTGGGTGGGGCCGCCACGTCGGGCGGCGGCACGGTGGGCGAGGGCGACACCTCGAGCAACTCGACGTCGAACACCAGCATGCCCTGCGGGCGGCCCGACTGGCCCTCGTACGCCAGCTCCTTCGGGATCCACAACCGGCGTTTCTCGCCGGTCACCATCAGCTGGACGCCTTCGCCCCAGCCCTTGATCACGCGGTTCACCGGGAAGGTGCTCGCCGCATCGCGCGCGTATGAGCTGTCGAACATCTTCCCGTCGGTGGTCCACCCCGTGTAGTGGACCGTGACGAAGTCCTGGGCGGTGGGCTTCACCGTGCCGGTGCCGGGCTGCAGCACCTTGTGCGCCAGGCCCGACGTCGTCTTCTGGGCATCGGCGGGCGGTTTGGCCACATCGGGCGGCGCGGGAAGGGGTTGGAACTGCTGGGGCCGCGACTGCGCGCCGACGGCGGCGCCAGCCATCACCATGAGGGCAGCGAGGAAAACTCTCATCCGCCTATCGTAACGTGAACCCCGCGGGGGTGTCAGTGGCAGAGCTCGAAGCCGGCATCCCCCGTCTCACCCGGGGCGGCGACGAACTCCCACCGGAAGCTGGTGGGCTCGAGCGACAGGCGCAGCACCCCGAAACGGGACGCGCGCGCCTCGGAGTTGGGCGCGATGCCGGCGGGCTGATAGAGCCGCGCGCCGCCGGTGCCCACCGTGAATTGCCGGATACCACGCTCGGACGTCCGTCCGTCCGCGGTTTGACGGGCGAAGCGCTCGTACAGGTGGTCGTGCCCGTTGGCCACCACGTCCACGCCCGCGGCATCGAGCAGGGCAAACATGTCGCGCATGAACGGATTCGGCCCGTTGGGGCCCGAGGTGAACAGCGGATGGTGCCACACGGCCAGCGTGCACGGTCTCCGCTCGATCTCGAGCTCGCGGCGCGCGAAGTCCCACTGGGGCGAACCGCGCTCGGCGGGCACGTTCGAGTTCAGCATCAGGACGTGCCAGTCGCCGACGCGCAGCGAGTAATAGCCGGTGCCGTCAGCGCCCGCGGCGTCGCCGAAGTATTCGAAGTAGGGCGCGGCATGAGGTGACTGGTACTCATGGTTGCCGGGCACGGCATGCCACCGGCCACGGAACCGGCCCCACGACGGCTCGAAACATCGCTGGAAGTTCTCGGTGGACCCGTGCGTGTAGGCGATGTCGCCGGCGAGCAGCAACCGGCCGGGCAGGCGATCGACCACCAGCGCCGTGGCCTCGGGGCCCGGCGAGTCGCACATGCCGATATCGGCGGCGACGATGACGCTGGCGGTGCCCGATCCTCCCTGCCCGGCGCCCACTCCTCCGCCCGGCGTGGGTGTGGCGGGCGACCTGCTGCTGCCGCTGCAGGCCATCATCCACACCGCGGTCGAACCGGCCGCGAGGAGCGGGATTGGCAGGCGGGGGAAAGCGGCTGCCATGAGGTTTGTTCAGCTTAACCATACGTGCTACCGTTCCGCCACAAGTCTTCGCTCCCGAATGGCTGTCTCTTCTTCACCGGCGCCGGGTTCCCGACTGGTCCTGTCCCCCCAGGAAGCCCTCGTGGCAGGCGGGCCCGCGGAAGAACTCGAACACCGCGTGCAGGACCTCTTCAGGCAGGGTCACCAGCACGTGGTCGTCGACCTGCATACGGTGCCCAGGGCCGACAGCGCCGGCATCCGCGCGCTGGTGCGTGGCCACACCACGGCCCAGCGCCTCCATCGCCGCTTCACCATCGTCGGGCCCAACCCGAAGGTGGGCGAGCTGTTGCGCCTCTCGCTGCTCGACCGCGTCCTCGAAATCAAGGATTCCCTCGCCGAGGCGAAGAGCAACGAGCTGCAGTGGGACCGGGTGCTCACCATCGTCGGCGTCATCGTCGTCAGCGTGGCGCTCGTGGGCGTCGGCATGCTCTGGCCCGGGCTCGGGCTGCAGCCGGGTGCCGCCGCCGGCGCCGATCCGTTCGGCGCGCAACCGCCGGGCACCCTGAGCCATCCGATCTTCGAGCTGGCGAAGCTGATGGCCGCGGCCGTGATCGGCATGCTGGTGACCGTCGTGCACCGCCAGACGAGGACCGAGCGCGCGCCCAACCCGACGATGGATCAGGCCCAGGTGCTGCTGTGCGTGTCGGGCGCGCTGATGATGATCATCATCGGCAACTCGCTTGCGCGGGCGTTTGGCATCGCGGGCGCGGCCAGCATCATCCGCTTTCGCACGCCGGTCGAGGACGCGCGCGACATCACCATCCTCTTCATCCTGATGGGGCTCGGGATGGCCGCGGGCCTCGGGGCGTTTGCGGTGGCCGGCCTGGGCACGTTGTTCCTCTGCGCGATGTTGCCGGCGCTCAACCTGTTCAGCGAGGACCGGCCGCGCAGCATGGTGGTGGAGGTCGTGGCAGACGGGCGCGAGCTGCCCATGGCCCATATTCACCAGGTGTTCGCCGTCAACGGCATCGTCTTCGAGCCCCGGGAGGTCACCCAGGGCGACGACGCCACCGTGCGCTATCTGGCCACGCTGGGACCGGGCGACTCCATCGAGGACCTGAGCGCCCAGTTGATGGGCGACGGCAAGATCGGCATCAAGCATGTCTCGTGGCACCCGCCGAAGCGCGGTTGAGCGACCTGTTCGATCGGCCCGGCGCCGTGAAGTCGTCGTGCTCGAGCCGGCCGAGCGACGCAGCGCCATGCTGCGCCTCATCGGCGGCGCGCGACGGCGTCTCGTCCTGTCGCTCTTCCGTTGTGATGACGTGGAGGTGCTGGATGCGCTGGCCTCCGCTCTCGAACGGGGCGTGGCCGTGGAGGCGCTGCTCACCAAGCGCGCGAAGGGCGGCCGCAAGCGGCTGAAGAGGCTGTGGGAGACGCTCGAGGCGATGGGCGCCGCGGTGAACTGGTACGCCGACCCCGTCGTCAAATATCACGCGAAGTACCTGGTGGCCGACGAAGGCCCCGCGATGGTGGCGACCCTGAATCCGACGCGCAAGTGCTTCACGAGCACCTGGGACGCGGTGCTCGTCACCCACGACGAGGCCGTGGTGGCGAGCCTCCTGCACCTGTTCGAGTCCGACACGCGTGGCCGCCCCCTGGCGCTCGGCCACCGCTTCAGCCGGCGCCTCATCGTGGGGCCGGAGCGCGCGCGCGCAGATGTGCACAAGCTCATCGCCGGCGCGCGACGCAGCATCCGCATCCTGGACCACAAGCTGTCGGACCCCGAGGTCGTGGCGCTGCTCCGCGAGCGACGCAAGGCGGGGGTGGACGTCTCCGTGATCGGCTCGCCGCTGCCCGGACGGCTGGATGCCCACGGCAAGCTGATCATCATCGACGAGTCACGCGCCGTGATCGGCAGCATGGCGCTGTCGACCCTCAGTCTCGATTTCCGCCGCGAGGTCGCGCTCATGATCGACGATGCAGCGGCCGTCCGTCGCCTGAACCAGGCCTACCAGGAGCTGATCGCTCGCGTCGGCGCACCGGCCGGACGCCTGCCTGGAGACCGGTCGTGACGCGCAGTGCCGGCCTGTGGCTCATCGGCCTGGTGGCGGTCCTCTCGTGGGGAGCGCTCGATGCGCACGCGCAGACCGCGCCGCCCAGGCGCGGGCTGGTCTGGGACGGCCGCCCGTCCATCGTGTTCGGCGAGGACGTGCACGTGGACCTGCGCGCGAAGTTCGCGTTCGACTGGCGAGGGTTCGACCCCGACCTCGACGAGGACCTGTTCCAGCTGAACGTCCTGCGCTTCGGGCTGAAGGGCGAGCTCACGCGGCACCTCGACTTCGAGATCGAGCGTGAGGCGGACGTCGCGGACAACGAGGCCAGCTGGGGCGACTGGAGGGACGTGTACCTGAACTGGGATACGTTCGACGCCTTCTCGGTGCGTGGCGGCCGGTTCAAGATGCCCTTCGGCCTCGAGCAGAACATCGGCCGCACCGACCTCGACTTCTTTTTTCGCGCGAGGATCTCCACCCAGCTCACACCGAACCGCGACAAGGGCGTGATGGTCTACGGCCGGGCGTTCGGCCGCGGTCTCACCTACGAGGCTGGCTGGTTCGACACGGATGGTGACATCGGCAAGCTCGAGGAGCCGCAGTTTCCGACCGGCGAGGACGACCGGCTCGGCCCCACCCTCGTGGGCCGCGTGACCGCGGCGGTGCTGCGTCCCCTTGTCGGAGCCGATGCGGCGCTCGGCAGCCTTCGGCTCGGCGCCGCCTACACGAACGGCCGCCTCCCCGAGGGGCTCAACAGCCTGCGCGGTGAGACACCGTACGGCTTCGACTACGTCGAGCCGGTGTACGTGAAGGGCCGTCGCCAGCGTGTCGGCATCGAGCTGGACTGGACACCGGGACCCTACGGGCTGCGCGCGGAGTGGATTCAGACACGCGAGGACCGGGCAGAGCAGGGCCTGGGCGATCGCGATCTGTCGGATTTCATCGGTACCGGCTGGTACGTGAGCGGCACGTGGATCGTCACCGGCCAGGACAAGGACGACAACATCAGCATGCGACGATCGCTCCTCAACGGCGGCCCCGGCGCCATCGAGCTGGCTGCCCGCTACGAGGAGCTCGGCTTCGGCAGCGCCAGCAAGGAAGGCCTGCCGTTCAGCAACCCCCGCGCCGACCACATTCTCGAGAACACGGACCGCATCTGGACGGCTGGCGTGAACTGGTACCCCGCGCCGCACCTGAAACTCGTGGCCAACGCCATCCACGAGGACTTCGAGGACGCCGCGCGCACGCCGAAGCCGGGGGACACCGCGTTCTGGTCGGGCGTGTTCCGGTTACAGATCGTGTTCTGATCGCGCGCGCGCCATCATGCTGGTCGGGCAGGGATTCATCATCATCGCGGCGGCCCTCGCCAACATCATCACGATTGCCGTGGTCTCGACGCCCCTCTTGCCGCGTTCGGTTCCACGCCCGATCGCCTGAACACCTTCGTGACGAGGCCACCCTTCGTGGTGCTGCCGACGGTGATGGTCCTGGCCGCCTGGCGGGTCACCTGGTGATCTTCAGGGCGCGTGCGGCGCGGTCCGCGAGCGCGAACGCTCAGCGCTGAGCGTGGGACGCGGCCTGGTCGCGCAGCGCCTCGGCGCGGGCGACCAGGGCGTGCCCCGGGGGAAAGTGCGCCCGACGGATGCGGAGGGCTTCCTCGGCCAGCGGAACCGCCTCCCGCGCTCGCCCGGCGTCCACCAGCAACTGGCCGTGCGAGAGCAGAGCGGTGGCGATGGAGAGATGATCGTCGGGCATCACGCGCCGCAGCATGCCGAGCGACTGGCCGGAGAGCGTCAGCGCCTCGCCGGGGCGGCCCGCCTTCGCCTGGATCTGCGCCTGCAGCCCGATGCCGGTGGCGACCTCGAGGTGTTCCCCGCCGAGCGTCTTGCGCTTGATGACCAGCGAGTCGTCCAGCAGGTCTCCTGCCTCGGCCAGCCTGTTCCTGGATACGAGGACGCGCGCCAGGTTGTGCATGCCGCGCGCCACCGCGGGATGCTCGTCGCCGAGCGCCTGGCGCCGCACGGCCAGCGCGTCGCGGAACATCGCCTCGGCGCCGCCCAGGTCGCCGCGATCCTCCAGGAGCGAGGCGAGGTTGTTCAGCGTCACCGCCGTCTCGGGATACCCCTCGCCCAGGGTCTGGCGGCTGATCTCGAGGCTGGCGCGGTACAACGGCTCGGCCTTGTCGTAGTGCCCCGTGTCGTGCAGCAGCGAGGCGAGGTTGTTGTAGGAGGTCCCGACAATGAAGTGGTCCGGCCCGTAGACGGTCAGCCGCATCTCGAGCGCCTCGCGCATGTAGCGCTCGGCCTCGGCGAAGTTGCCCAGCTGGTTCTGCAGCTGCCCGTACTGCATCAGCGAGTTCGACAGCAGCGGGTGCGCGCCATTGAAGGCCGCGCGCCGGATGTCGAGCGCTTCCCTCAACACGGGCTCGGCGTCGGCATAGCGGGCGCGTCGCCGAAGCATCTGCCCCAGGTTGTTCAGGCCCACCGCCACCTGCGGGTCAGCCCGCGGCCGCACCCGCCGCCACATGTCGATGGCGCTCCGGAGCACCTGCTCCGACTCGTCATAGCGCCCCTGCTGGTCCAGCGCCAAGCCCACGCCGTTCAGCGAGAACGCCACGGTGTCGTGTGTGTCGCCGTGCAGGGCGCGTCGCATCTCCAGGGCCCTCCGGTGCAGGGCCTCTCCCTCCGCGTAGTTCCCCTTCTCGCGCGCGACCTCGGCCATCTCGGCCAGGGTGTCGGCCACATCGTCGCTCGGGCCCGTGGCGGTTCCCTCGCGGAGCTGGAGCGCGCGGGCCAGGAGCGACTCGGACTGATCGAACAGCCCGAGCTGCCGATACACACGGCCGATGGTGTCCATCAGCCGGCCCTGGACGACGGGACGGCGGGCCAGCGAGCTCTCGATCTGCACGGCCCCGCGGTCCAGCAGCTCGCGGGCCGTCACCGTGCCGCCGCGCGACTCGCGCGGATCGGACACCTCGAACAGCCCGACCAGGAACGACGCCACCTCCTCGGCGGCGTCGCGCTCCTGTTGCGCGAGGTCGCGCTCGCGGGCGACTCGCGCCGCCTGGACCGACATCAGCACCGAGAAGCCCACCAGCATCAGCACGAAGAGCGCCGCGACGGCCACCTCCCACTGGTGCCGCGCCGCGAACCGCCTGGCGCGGTACCGCCAGGTGGCCGGCCTTGCGTGGATGGGGCGCTCGTCGATGAAGCGCTCCACGTCTTCCACCAGGGCCTCGACGGAGCGGTAGCGCCGCTCGCGATCCTTGTGCAGCGCCGTGCCGACGATGATGTCGAGGTCCTCGTGCAGGCCTGCGGCTATGGTGCTCGGGCGCGGGGCCTCGGTGTCGCAGACGACGCGTTCGATCTCCCGGGCGGTCAGGGTCTTGAAGGCGTGCGGGCGGCGGCCGGTGACCAGCTCGAACAGCAGCACGCCGAGGGCGTAGACGTCGGTGGCCGTCGTCACCGGTTCGCCGCGCACCTGTTCGGGCGAGGCGTAATCGGGCGTCAGCATCCGCATGCCGGTCATCGTCCGCGCCGACAGCTCGGGGTCGTCCGAATCGAGCAGCTTGGCGATGCCGAAGTCGAGCAGCTTGGGCGTGCCGTCGGCGGTGACGATGATGTTCGACGGCTTGATGTCGCGGTGGACGATCAGGTGCCGGTGCGCGTGGCCGACCGCCTCGCAGACCACCATGAAGAGCCGCAGCCGCTCGACGATGGAGAGCTGTCGTTCGCGCCCGTACGCATCGATGGGCTGGCCCTCGACGTACTCCATCACCAGGTACGGCCACCCATCGTCGGTGGTGCCGCCATCCACGAGACGCGCGATGTTCGGGTGCTGCAGCGAGGCCAGGATCTGGCGTTCGGCCCTGAACCGGCGGACGCGCTCCTGGTCCAGCAGCCCGCGGACCACCTTGATGGCCACACGCTGCTCGAATGCGCCGTCGGCGCGCTCGGCCAGGTAGACCGTGCCCATGCCGCCCTGTCCGATCTCCGAGACGATGCGATAGGGCCCGAGGCGCTGCTCGCGGGGGACGGTGGCTGCGGACGCCACTACGCGCACGGCCTCGTCGACGGCCTGTTCCATCTCGCCCGTGTCATCCTCGTCGGCCGCGAGCATCGAGAGCACCAGCGCGGCCATGTCGTCGTCGTCCGCCCGGGCGTGGACCGCGGCCGCGCGATCGGGCGGCGGCAGGGCAGTCGCGTGTTCGAACAGGTCCTGCACGCGGGCCCAGCGTTCGGGAGTCATGTCAGGAGGCGGAGGCGTGACCGAGTTCGACCTTGAGCCACGCCTTGGCCAGCCGCAGCTCGCGGTCCACGGTGGCGGCCGACAGGCCCACGGCCTCGGCGGTCTCGTCGTAGCTCAATCCGCCGAAGAAGTGCAGCTCGACGATGGCCGACTTGCGCGGGTCGAAGGTGGCGAGGCGGTCCAGGGCCTCGTGGAGGTCGAGGATGTCGAGGGCCTGCCCCGGCGCCGGGAGATCGACCTTGTCGATGTCGATGCGGATGGCGTCGCCGCCGCGCTTGTCGCGCCGGCGTGCGCGCGCGTGATCCACGAGGATGCGGCGCATGGTGCGCGCCGCGACGGCCATGAAGTGCGCGCGGTCCTGGAACGAGATGTCGGCATCCACCAGCCGGAGATAGGCCTCGTGGACCAGCGCGCGTGTCTGGAGCGTGTGAGCGGACCGCTCGGAGCGAAGGGCGCGATGCGCCAGCCCGGCCAGTTCGTCGTACACGACAGGCAGCAACCGGTCCAGCGCCGCGCGGTCGCCGCCGCGCCAGGCCAGGAGCAGCACCGTGGCGGTCCGCCGGTCCGGCAGTGCCATCTACATCATCCTTCGACCAGCATGAAGGCCGGGTCCTCGATGAGCTCCTTGATGCGGACGAGGAACTGGACGGCCTCGCGCCCGTCCACGATGCGGTGATCGTAGCTGAGGGCGAGGTACATCATCGGGCGCACCACCACCTGGCCATTCACGGCCACCGGGCGGTCCGCGATCTTGTGCAGGCCGAGGATGCCCACCTGCGGCGGGTTCAGGATGGGCGTGCTCATCAGCGATCCGAAGACGCCGCCGTTGGTGATGGTGAAGGTGCCGCCTCTCAGGTCCTCGAGGGTCAGGGTCCCGTCGTTTGCGCGCTTCGCGAAATCGCGGATCGCATGCTCCATCTGGGCGAACGACATCTGGTCGGCGTCGCGCATCACGGGCACGACCAGCCCGCCTTCGGCGCCCACCGCCATGCCGATGTCGTAGTAGCGCTTGTAGACGATCTCGTCGCCCTGGATCTCGGCGTTGACCGCGGGGAAGGCCTTGAGCGCGCTGATGGCCGCCTTCACGAAGAAGGACGCGATGCCGAGGCCGACGCCGTGCTGCTTGTGGAAGGCGTCCTTGCGCCGCGCCCTGAAGTCCATCACCGCGCCCATGTCCACCTCGTTGAAGGTGGTGAGCATGGCGGCCGTGTGCTGCGCTTCGACGAGCCGCCGGGCGATGGTGGCACGACGCTTCGACATCCGCTCGCGCGTCTCGGTGCGGGCGCCGGGGGCTGCCTCGACGGGCTTGCTTCGCCGAAGCTCGGCTGGCGTCCCTGGCCGAGCGGAGGCGGGAGGCGGGGCGTCGGCGGCTGGGGTGGCCGCGCGCAGGACGTCGCCCTTGGTGACGCGCGGGCCGGTGGCGGGCACCGACTGGAGCTTCACATCGTGCGCCTTCGCGACGTTACGCGCCGTGGGGGTGACACGGATTTCTTCGGATGCCGCGGCCGCCGATGGCGCGGATGACAGGGCCGCAGATGCCGCAGATGGCACAGATGGAATGGGGGCGCCGGCGGCGGCCTCGTCCAGCACACCGAGCACCTCGCCGACCTTCACGTCCGCGCCTTCCTGGTGCGCGATGGACGCGAGGACGCCGGCGCGGTCGGCACTCACCTCGAGGTCGATCTTCTCGGTTTCGAGCTCGACCAGCGCCTCACCGGCGGACACGCGGTCGCCGACCTGCTTCAACCACTTCGCCACGCGGGCTTCGACGACCGACTCGCCCAGTTCCGGCACTACGATGTTTGGCATGATTCAGACCTGCTTCGACAGCACGCGGTCCAGCTCCTTCACGTCCGCCTTCTGCTCGAAGACCTGCGAGACGATCGCGCGCTGGTTGGCGGCGTGCCACGTGGACGAGCCCTCCGACGGGCTCGAGTTCCGGACGCGCCCGACGTAGCGCAGGGGCCAGCGGCCGTCGATGAGCTGTTCGAGCAGCGGCCGCGCGAATTCCCAGGCGCCCATGTTCTCGGGCTCTTCCTGCACCCAGCACACGTCGCTCAGCTTCGGGTACCGGTCCAGCACCGCGCGGATTTCGTCCGCGGGGAACGGGTAGAGCTGCTCGACGCGGACCAGCGCCACGGACTGGATCTCCTTGCGCGCCTCGCTGGTGGCGAGGTCCACATGGATCTTGCCGCTGCACAGCACCAGGCGCCGGACCTTCGCTGGCTGCTTCACCGTCTCGTCGTCGATGACCAGCTGGAAGCGGCCCTCGGCCAGCTCCGCCGGCGAGGACGCCGTGCGTGGATGACGCAGCAGGCTCTTGGGCGTCATCACGATGAGCGGCAGCGGGTCGGTCTGGAGCAGCCCCGCCTGGCGGCGCAGCAGGTGGAAGTACTGCGCCGCGGTGGTGCAGTTCGCGATGCGCATGTTCGTATCGGCGGCGGCGTTGAGGAAGCGTTCGAGCCGGGCGCTCGAGTGATCCGGCCCCTGGCCCTCGTAGCCGTGCGGCAGCAGCAGCACCAGCGAGGGCGCCAGGCCCCACTTGGCGCGACCCGACGTGAGGAACTCGTCGAGCACGACCTGCGCTCCGTTGATGAAGTCGCCGTACTGGCCTTCCCACAGGACCAGGCGGTCCGGCTCCTGGATGTTGTAGCCGAACTCGAAGCCGATGGTCGCGTTCTCGGTGAGCGGGCTGTTGTGGATCTCGAACGCCGCGCGCGCGCTCGGGATGGACTGCAGCGGCACGTACTCGGCGCCCGTCACCGCGTCGTGGTAAACCGCGTGGCGGTGCGAGAACGTGCCACGCTCCACGTCCTCGCCGGTCAGGCGGATGGGCACGCCGTCCTGCAGGATGGACGCGAACGCCAGCTCCTCGGCCGCGGACCAGTCCACCGAGCGCTCGTCCGGGCTGTCGAACATCGTCTTGCGGCGGTCGCGTCCCCGTTCGAGCTTCCGGTGCACGGTGAAGCCCTCGGGCACGCGCGTCAGCTCGGCGTTGAGGGCCGCGAGGCGGTCCAGCGGCACGGCGGTCTGCGCGCGACGGGCCGCGCCGCTCGGGGGAATCTCCGGCAGGGGCGGGACGAAGTCCTGCTCGGGCTTCAGCGTCGCGTAGGCGCGCTCCATGGCGCCGAAATGCTCCTGCGCCATCGCCTCGGCGTCGGCGGCCGCCACCTGGCCGGTCTCGGCGAGGTGACGGGCGTACTGCTCGCGCACCGTCGGGTGCGACGCCACGATCTGATAGAGGCGCGGCTGCGTGAACGCCGGCTCGTCACCTTCGTTGTGACCGTAGCGGCGATAGCCGACCAGGTCGATCAGGAAGTCGAGACCGAAGCGGTGGCGGTAGGCCCACGCCAGGCGCGCCGCCTCGATGCACGCCACCGGGTCGTCCGCGTTGACGTGCGCGATGGGAATCTTGAACCCGCGGGCCATGCCGCTGGCGTAGCTCGTGCTGTAAGACTCGCGCGGCTCGGCGGTGAATCCCAGCTGGTTGTTCGCGATGACGTGAATGATGCCGCCGACGTCGTAGCCCGTCAGCCGCGACAGGTTCAGTGTCTCGGCCACCACGCCCTGGCCGGGGAACGCCGAGTCGCCGTGGATCAGGATCGCCAGCACCTGCTCCTTGCGGAAGCGCGGCGGCCCCGGCTGGTCC
This sequence comes from Vicinamibacterales bacterium, assembly GCA_036795065.1. Taxonomy (GTDB): domain Bacteria; phylum Acidobacteriota; class Vicinamibacteria; order Vicinamibacterales; family UBA2999; genus VFZN01. The sequence continues at coordinate 19,563 of DAIRFN010000010.1, read as the reverse complement.
ACGTCGGTGGCCGCGGCGCGAGCCATCCCTGCCAGCACGGGATCCACGGCCTCGAGGTGGCTCGGGTTGGGCGGCATCGACACGACGAGCGTCTCGGGCAGATCGTCGCGGCGCTCCACGCGGGCGCCGGCGTGATACTTCACGTCGCCCATCCAGCCGAGGTCCTCGGCCCACGACCGCGGCAGCAGCGGGTCCTTGAACTCCGCCAGGATCTGCGCGTACGGCTTCCGGAGGATGTGCGCCAGCACGTTCAGCCGTCCGCGGTGGGCCATGGCGATCATCACGTGCTTCACGCCGCCCGCGGCGGCGTCGTGGATGATCTCGTCGAGGACGGGGATCATCATGTCCAGGCCTTCGATCGAGAACCGCGTCTTGCCCGGGAAGGTGCGGTGCAGGAAGCGTTCGAAGCTCTCGACCTCGGTGATGCGATCCAGCAGCTCGCGACCGTCGATGGGGTCGAGCGGCGGGCGGAACTGGCCCGACTCCACCGCGCGGCGCAGCCACTCGCGCTCTTCGGGGACGAACACCTGGTTGTAGTCGTGGCCGGTATTCCCGCAGTACACCGCGCGCAGCCGCTCGATGGCCTCGTAGGCATGGGCCGCGCCCGCTGCCGCCGGGCCGCCGACGAGCTCGGCCGGCAGGCGGCGCAGCGCCACGTCGGTCAGGCCATGGGCGTGCGTATTGAGCGACGGATCGCCAATCGGCGGGTGGAAGCCGAGAGGATCGATGCGGGCGGCCAGGTGACCGAAGCGCCGGATGGACTCGGCCAGCGTGAAGGCGGCAATGCCGGCCTTGAGCTCCGTGGCCGAACCCCGCCGGGCAGCCGTGCCGGCAGTCGGCTCCGCCACGCCGTCCTCAACGGGCGGTGCCCACCGGGCAAACGCCTGGCGCGTGGCCTCGTCCACCGACCCCGGGTCCCGCTGATAACGTTCGTAGAGGTCCTGAACGTAGCCGGCATTGGCCCCGGTAAACTGGTCCCACGGGTTCATAACCTTCCTATCTTAGCGAAGGCCCGGAGCCTATTCACGCATCCATCAGATACCATCCATCAGGCACACTTATGCACCCACGACCCACTTACGATGACGCCAACCTCATCCTTCGGCTGTACGACATGCGCCGCGAGGTCCGCATGCGGCAGGCCCGCGCCTGGTTCACGGCGAAGTGCAAGGGCGTGCAGTCCTACGACGACCTGCTGAAGCTCGCCCCGGCCGGCTCGGACGAAAACGCTTCGTACCGGATGGTCGTCACCTACTGGGACCTCGTCTCCTCCTTCATCGTCACGGGCATCCTGCACAAGGAGCTCTTCTTCCAGTCGGGGCGCGAGTTGCTGCTGGTCTGGGAGCGCGTGCGCGACTTCCTGCCGTCGCTGCGCGAGGCCTACAGGGATCCGAACTACCTGAAGAACCTCGAGACGGTCGGCATCGAGTTCGCAGCCTATATGAGCGCCCAGGGGCCGCAGGCGTACGACGCCTTCCTCAAACGCGTGAAGTAGGACGCGGAGTGGGCCGCAGATGAACGCAGACACGGACGCAGGGCCGCAGATAGCGCAGATGGCGCAGATGAGGGACCGGAGACCGGCTTCAGCGTAGTCGCACGCCGAACGACACGTGCGCATTCGGCCGGCCGCGGCCCTCGCGCCAGCCCACATCGACGGCGAGGCTGAAGACCGTGGCGTTCACGAACGCGCCGACGCCGTAGCCCCAGAACAGGGTCTGGTCTTCGAGCGTCTCGCCGGCGGCGTACGCCACGGCCCGGTCGGCGAACAGCTTCACGCCGAACCGGCCGATGTTGAGGGGCGAGGTGAGGGGCACCACGAGTTCGGTGGAGAAGGCCACCATATTGTCGCCCGCGAAGTGGCCCACGTCGTAGCCGCGGAGCGAGGCGCCGCCGCCGACCAGCGCCTGCTCGAAGGCCGGCAGCGCCCGTGACGCGGCGACCGACTGCGCGCGGAGGGCCAGCACCGCCTGCCGGATGAGGCCGACGTAGCCGCGGGCGTCCACGCTGACGCGGCGTGCCGAGAGCGCCGCCTGGGGCGGGGGCTCGGGGCCGAGCGACTCCGAGCCGAACCCGAGGCGCTCGATGCCAAGCGAGACGAAGACGGCGTTGCGTGGGAGCGCCGGGTCCACGCGCGTGTCCACGGTCACATCCGCGCCGAAGGTGGTGAGCCGGTCGTCGATCGCGCCGAAGGCCACATCCGAGAGCCGCGCGCCAGCCCCCGCGCGGAGCCACGATCGCGGCGCGCTCTCGACGCGGGCCCACACGGTCTGGCGCATGTCACCCCACTCGTAGAACGGGTTCTCGCGGCGCGTGACCCCCCCGCCGCCCACCACCCTCGCCAGCGCGCGGCCCGTGAAGCTCCGCTCCAGCTCCATCAGCGCCTGTCGCTCGCCGCCCCACGTGAGCGGGATGGAGAGACGGCTCCGCGGGCCGAAGCGGTCCACGAAGCTGACGCGTGCCCCGTAGGTCAGTCCGTAGCCCTCCCTGTACTCGATCACCGGCAGCCACATGCCGCTGGCGGTGAACCGCTTCATCGGTCCGGGCGTCAGGTCGTCGTCCGAGACGCCGGCATGCTCGTCCACCACAATCACCAGCAGCACGCGCGTGGGATCGTCGATCGAGAGGAACCGCCGGCGCACATCCACGCCGGCAAAGCGCCCGCTCTGTTGAAGGCGCTCGGCGATCCCCGCGAGCAGCGCATCGCTCGAGGGCTGGCCGATGACGTCGCCGATCATGGCGAGCACGTCCCCGGTGGGCGTCGTGTGATTGCCGTGCACCACCACCGATTCGATGCGCTCCGCCTTCGCGGGCGTGGATGCCTGGGCAGGCTTCGGCGAGACAGGTCCCGCCTCCGCTCGTAGGGATTGCCCGGCGAGCTCCGGCGAGGTGGACGCGACGAGCGCCTGCGCGGCCAGCACGAGCGCAAGGGCTGTCATCGAATCCTGTAGGTGACGTCGGCCTGGCGGTAGTCGTGGTACTCGACGCGGTAGCGTGCGTCCAGGGGACCGGCCGCCAGCGTCATCCGGAACTGCATCTCGATGTCGCGTGGCAGCCACACGTCAGGGAATGGCTGGCCCATCCGCATCGTGGCCTTCACATCGTCCACGCGCGCGAGCGAGCGGCCGGGCATGAAGTCCATGTCGATGTCGTCGAAGGTGTACTGGAGGATCTGGTGGCGCTCCGGATCCACCCAGAGCGTGACCAGCGACACCTTGTTCAGCTTCTGCTCGATTTCCTCGTCGCGATCGCGCACGCGCGTGTTCGGGCGCGTGCGCCCTTCCGTGAACAAGGCCGAAGGGTAGTACTCGATACGCAGCACCGACCGGCCGTCGAGTTGCTCGCGCCCGACCAGCGCGTAGTGGTTGGGCTCGAACTTGAACCGCAGGAAGTAGGCGTGGGAGACGAACGCCGGTTCCAGGATGGACGCAGACGCGGACGGATCAGGGGCCGCAGATGACGCAGAACTCGGGGCCGCAGATGGCGCAGATGGATCGGAGGGGGGCGATGAGGAAGACGCGCCGCTCTTCGCGCGCGCCTGCTGGCGCTCCCCGCGCCGCTTCTCGCGCCTCAGCCAATCGGCCTCGGCCTTGCGGCGTTCCGTCTCGCTGAGCGTGACACCGTCGGCGCGGAGCGGGCTGCGGATGAACACGCCCTCCCGCTGGAACCAGGTGTAGTCGCGGCGGAGGCCGTAGAGGCGCGCGCCCCCGGGGCCGGTGAGGACGAACGACTCGCGCTCGTCCAGGACGTACTGTTGCAGCTTCTTCCAGTTCTCGTCGCGGCGGGCCAGCACGCGCGCCATCAACTGGTCCAGGTCGGTGGCCTGGGAGGCGGGTAGGCTTGTGGCCACCGCCACCACGGCCAGGAGCACGGCGCAGATGGTACGCATGGCGACGTGATGTCTGACGAAGCCATGCCTGCCGTAGTTCCCCACCAGCCGCGAGCGGCCGGAGGTAAGAACCAGCAGGGACGTTACTGTTCAGTCGTCTCGGCCGTCTCCCTGCGGTAGACGACCTTGCCGTCCACGATCGTGGTGACGACCTCTGCCTCGAGGAGGCGTTCCGGGGGCAGGGCGAAGAGGTCCCTGGACAGGATGATGATGTCGGCCAGCATGTCGGGCTCGAGCCTGCCCTTGCGCTGCTCGTCGAACGAGGCCCAGGCGGCGCCGCTCGTGTATGCGCGAATCGCGTCGCGCAGCGACAGGCGTTCCTCGGGGGTCCAGCCACCGGCCGGCTCCCCTTCCTTCGAGGTCCGGTTCACCGCGACGAAGATGCCGACGAGTGGATCGATGTCGGCCACGGGCCAGTCCGATCCGAAGGCCAGCGGGGCGCCGCCCCTGGCAAGGCTGCCCGACATCCAGCCGCGCGCCGCGCGTTCGGGACCGAGGTTCGAGGCCCAGGGATCGTCCGCGTCGGGCGGGAAGCCGTGCGCCGGCTGCAGGCTCGCCACCGTGCCAATCTTGCCGAAGCGGGCAACGTCCTTCGGGTCGGGCGTCTCGACGTGCTCCACGCGGTGCCGTCGGCCGCGTTCGGGCTCGGGGTTCGCGGCGGCAGCGGCCTGGTAGGCGTCGAGGGTGTCGCGGATGGCGGCGTCGCCGATGGCGTGGGTCATCACCTGCCAGCCGCGTCGGTCCAGCTCGGTGACGAGCCGGGACAGCGTCTCGGACGAAGTCCGGGGCTGGCCGCGATCGTCATCGGTGCCGGCGTACGGTTCGAGCATGGCCGCCGTGCGGGTCTCGACCACGCCGTCGGCCATCAGCTTGACGGCGCCCGTCTTGAGCAGCGGATCGTCCTCGAAGCGCTCGCGCACCGCATCGAGGTCGTCGAGGTTGGCGGCGGTGGCGTCCGGCTCCACCGACAGCGCCTGGTAGACGCGCACGGTCAACTCGTCACGCTGCCGCAGCTCGTCGAAGACCTCCAGATCATCCGCCGAGCCTCCCGCCACCTGCACGCTGGTCACGCCCACGCGATGCGCCTCGACGATGGCGGCGCGGGCCGCGGCCAGGCGCTCCTGGCGCGTGGGCACCGGCAGGGCCTGGCTCATCAGCCCCATCGCGGCTTCCTTCAGCACGCCGGTGGGCTCCCCGCGGCCATCCCTCACGATCACGCCGTTCACGGGATTCTCGGAGGCGCGCGTGATGCCCGCGATCTCCAGCGCCGCGCTGTTCGCCCACCCGGTGTGGCCGTCGTACGACACGAGGTATGCCGGCCGGTCTGGCACGAGCTGATCCAGCAACTGCCGCGTCGGCAGCCCGTCGGCAAACGGGATGTACAGCCAGCCCCGCCCGCGAATCCACTCGCGCGCGGGGTTGGCCTCGGCCCACGCCTTGATGGTTTCCTTGAGCGCGTCGAGCGTGTCGGCCTCGCCGAGGCTCACCTGGTCGAGGGCCAGGCCGCCGCCAATGAGGTGCAGGTGGGCGTCGTTGAATCCGGGCAGGACGCTGCCGCCCCTGGCGTCGATCACCGTGGTCTGCGCGCGCGCCAGGCGCTGGATCTCGCGGTTGCTGCCGACGCGCAGCACCTTGTTGCCCTGCACGGCCACGGCTTCGGCCGAGGCCAGATCGCCGGTGAACACCTTGCCGTTCACGATGATCAGGTCCACCGGGCCGTCGCCCGATCGCTGCGCCCCGACGATGAGGCCGGCAACGAAGGTGACGCCGACGATGAACGCGACCACGTAGGCCGTCAGGCGGGCCGCCATGCGCCCAAATATAGCACCCAAGCGGGCGCGCCGCGGCGGCGGGCCGGCGCGGCCCGCAGGACACGATATGCTCTAGGTTCGTATGCGGTTCGCCATTCTCGGTTCGGGCGCGGTCGGGGGCTATTTCGGCGCGAGGCTGGCGCGCGCGGGACAGGACGTCACCTTCATCGCTCGCGGCGCCCATCGCGACGCCATCCGCGAGCACGGGCTCGAGGTTCGCAGCGCGACGCTCGGGGACTTCGTCGTGAGGGCGCCCGCCGAGTCGGACACCACGCGCGTGGGCCCGGTAGACGTGGTAATCGTCGCGGTGAAGGCATACGACAACGACACCGCGTTCGCCATGATCCCCGCGCTTCTCGGGCCCGACACGGTGGTGCTGACGCTGCAGAACGGCGTGGACAACGTGCACCAGCTGGCGGCCGTCGTGGGCGAGGCGCGCGTGCTGGGCGGCACCACCTACGTGGCGACGGCGCTCGAAGCGCCTGGCCTCATCGTGCAGACCGGCGTGCACCGCTCGATCATCTTCGGCGAGGTGTTCGGGGCACGCAGCCTCACGCCACGCGTGCAGGCGATTGCCGACGTCATGGCGACCGCCGACATCCAGGTGACCACCGCGCCCGACGCGCGCACGCCCCTCTGGGACAAGTTCGTCTACCTCGTGCCGTTCTCGGGGTTCACGGGGGCCGCGCGCTTGCCGATTGGCTACATCTGGAAACATCCGCACGTGCGCGAGATGTTCTACGCCGCCGCGCGCGAGGTGGCCGCGATCGCCGCCGCCGAGGGCGTCACGATCTCGCCCAACCGCTTCGAGACCCTCGACGAGTACATGACCAACATCCCGCCCACGACCCGCTCGTCACTGCTCATCGATCTCGATCAGGGCAAGCGCATCGAGGTCGAGGCGCTGCAGGGCGCCGCGGTCCGGCGCGCCGCCGCGCACGGCGTGCCCGCCCCCATCGTCTCGACGCTGTACGCCGCGCTGAAGGCGTGGGAGTCCGGCAACCCCAGGGGTTGAGCCCCCCGCCCGTGCTGACGGAGGTCTCGTTCACGCTCGCGCTCTTCACCGCCCTGTCCGGCGTGGTGGCCGGGGTGATGGGCGGCATGCTCGGGCTGGGTGGCGGCGTGTTCCTGGTGCCCGTGCTGGTCCAGGGGCTGGGCGTGCCGATGCCCCAGGCCGTGGCCATCAGCCTCACCACCGTCATCGCCACCTCGAACGCCGTGTCGGGCTCGATGGCCGGGCGGCAGTACATCAACCTTCGCCTCGGTTTCCTGCTCGAACTGCTGACGGCCGCAGGCGGCCTGCTGGGAAGCCTCGTCGCGGTGTACGTGGCGCCCCGCGCGCTGATGATCACCTTCAGCGTGGTGATGGTGATGATGAGCGCGCTCACCTTCCTGCGGCGCGCCCACCGGAACAACCTGCCGGAGAGCGCCGACCCCGGCGAGTGGGGCGGCCGCTTCATCGACGAGATCAGCGGCGAAGCCGTGGTCTACCGCGTGACGCGGATGAGGCTCGCGCTCGTCACGTCGTTCGTCGCCGGCGTGCTGTCCACGCTGCTGGGATTGGGCGGCGGCGTGGTGAAGGTGCCGGTACTCAACGCCTGGTGCGGCGTCCCGATGCGCGTCGTCTCGGCCACCAGCGCGTTCATGATTGGGGTCACGGCCACGTCGGGCGCGCTGGTCTACCTGGGGCGGGGCCTGCTGCTGCCGGTGCTGGCCGCGTCGGCCGTGATCGGGGTTCGCGTGGGTTCGGGCGCGGGGCTTCGACTGAGCCGCAGGCTGCCCCCGGCCAGCCTCAAGATGATTCTGGCCGCCGTGCTGCTGGCGGTGGCGGCGCTGATGGTGGTACGCCTGCCATGATCGATCGGCTGTTCCAGTGGAGCGGGTACTTGAGTACCACCCTGATGGCCCTGGGCCTGGTCACGATCGGGATGTGGCCCGACGCGCCGTGGGCGCCGCTGCCCGTCTACGCGGGACTGCTCATGCTGATGCTGACACCCGTGTCACGCGTGCTGGTGGCGACGACTCGCTACCTGCGAGCGGGCGACCGCCTATCGGCCGCGCTCACCGTGTCCATCCTGATCGTCATCGCGCTCAGCGGATGGGCGGCGCTGGCGCATTGATCTCACGCACCGGCCAGCCGCGCGCGGAGACCATCGGGCAGCAACCGGAACGTCGAGATGATGTGTCGGTACTCCTCGGCGGAGACACCGTACATCCGGGCGACGATGGCGTTCAACCGTGCGTACGCCTTCACGTCCGACTCGATCGACGCGGTGGATAACCGCTCCGCGAGAGCGGCCACCTCGTCCAGCTCGCGCGCGCCGGGCTGTGGCCTCGGGACCGGCAGCCGTGCCATCAGTGCCGTGGTCACGTGCGTGCTCATCTGCAGCCGCACGAGGTAGTTGGCCACCAGGCTGTTGAGCAGTCCCACCAGGCACCACGCATCCCTTGCCGGCAGCGCCTGTTTCGCGCAGAACACCGTGTGGGTGGACACCGAACCGGCAGGTAGCAGCGCGGCGATGAGCGTGAGCCGGTTCGAACAGCTGGCGACGTCGCGATAGCACACCCGTGCCACGCCGTAAGTGCTGCCCGCGTCGAGCAGCGTGGCCGCCGCGTCCGGCGCGATACCGCGCTCGACCGCGTCGAGGGCAACGCCGAACGGGCGCAGGTGTTTGCCTTCCACGACGGGCAGGAGCGGCCCGCCTGCGCTTCGCCGCACGAAGTGCGCGCCGTCGTCGGTGGCGTTCAGCTCGCGGCCGAACCGCACGCCCCAGCCGTCCGGCGCTGATAGTGGAGGTGACGCCAGGGCGCGCCACGCGATTGCGGCCTCCAGAGGACTGGAGAGCGCGGGAATCGTGAGGTGCGTCGGATCCCATCGCCGGAGGAACTCGCGAGTCAGCCGCAGCGACGTCGAGGCCGTCTCCTCTTCGCGCGGCATGTCCGGCAGGTGATGCAGGCACGCGGTGTCCGTGAGGTCGCCCGACAGTGGCACCGCGGCCGTGCTGGCGCCGACGCGTCCCGCCACCACCACGAAGCGCACGCCGCGGTGGATGGGGAAGATCCCCTTGCGGTTGTCGAAGGCCAGCCAGGTGTCGACATCGCATCCGTCCAGCAGGAGGCGGCGCAGATCCGCGCTTCCGACGTCGGACTGGATGCCGGACGGGAGGATCATGCCGAAGCGCCCGCCGGGCCTCAGCCAGTTGAGTGCGCGCTCGACAAAGAGCTGGTACTGGTTGACGTGCCCGTGGCCCTGCAGCGGGTAGTGGCCCGACCCCCGCACGTAACGCAGCACGGCCCGGGTGTCGTCCCTCCGGCCGGCACGGCGTTGGGCGTCGCCGGTGTCGCCTCGCAGCATCTCCCACGGCGGGTTGCCCACGACGGCGTCGAATCCGGCCTCGGGCAGTGGATGGCCCGCCTCGTCGAGGAACACTTCCGGGAACATCAGCTCCCAGTGCGCGGCCCCGTGCCGGCGGGCCAGCGTGGTCGCGCGCGCGCAGGCGGCCTGGCACTGGTGGGCCGCCAGCGACGTGTCGAGCCCGACGACGTGTCGCTGCCATTCGGCGTACAGGCCGGGGGCCACGCCGCGCGAGCCGTCGAGAGCCAGCCCGCACCACAGGTCGGCGGCGCGCGCCCATTGCGCCAGGGGCCCGTCCCCGGCCAGCAGCCGGTCGAGCCGCCGCTCCTTGTCGCGGACGGACTGCGGCGTGGTGGACGGTTCGCGCGCGAGGCGAAGCCGATCGGGAATCACGGCCCGCGCCATCGCGTGCAGGGCCTCGTCTCCGAAAAGCGTCAGCTGCGGGTCGCTCCCGCGAGGCGCCAGCCGTGCCGCGGGCGGGCGGCCGAGCTCCGCCAGCCGCGCGCCGACCAGGCTGTTGCCGACGGCCAGGTGATGATCGAGGAAGGTGAGCGGCCGGTCGGCCGCCAGCGTCGTCAGCCACAGCGACAGGCGTGCGAGCTGCACCGCCGTGGGGTTGATGTCCACGCCGTACAGGCACCGCTCGGCCACCGTCCGGCGCAGCTCGGCCCGGTCCGCCTCGGTGACGTCGCGCTCCATCCACGCTCCCTCCGCCACCAGCGCGCGCTCGGCCCGGTCGGCCAGGAACCGGCAGGCCGACACCAGGAACGCCCCGCTTCCCATGGCCGGATCGACGACGCGCAGCGACAGGATGGCGCCGGATGACCGTCCGTCGACGAGCGGCGCCAGCGTGCGCCGCACCACGAAGTCGGTGACCACGCGCGGCGTGTAGAAGCTCCCGGTCGTCTTACGATCCGTGGATGTGGGCTGCAGCGTGAGCCCGCGACCGCGGCGGACGGGCTCGTACTCGAGCACGCGCTCGTAGACGGCGCCCAGCTGCTCGACGCCCAGATCGTGAAAGGCAATGCGCTGGCGGCCGGCGGGCGAAGGCGTGGTGGCGAGCGCCTGCAGCGCGCGCGCGGCGCATTCGTCCGGGACATGTCGCCGCTCGGCCAGCGGTGTCCTGGCGGGCGCGAACAGTCGCCCGTTGAACGCGGTCACGCGCAGGTCGTCCGCCTGGCACCCCGCGTGCGCCAGGCGCGACATCGCCTGCATCGTGGCCCAGACCCCGCGCGCTCCCGGGCGCTCGAGGATGCGGCGGCACAGTGCGTCCATGCTGTACGCCTGGCGGTACACCTGGTGCCACACGGGCACGAGGCCGCGGGCCTCCGCGAACAGCAGGAACAGCAGCCGGTACACGATGGTGAGCGACTGCTCGAACACGCTGCCCTCGGCCTCTCGCCCGCGGGGGCGCCGCCCGGCCGCCGACTGGTCGAGCGCCGCCACCAGTTGACCGAGCGCGTCGAGCACGCCTCCGCCGAGCGCCGCGCACACATCCACGCCGTGCTGCTCGGAGGCGGCCACCGCGCGCGCCAGCTCCGACGCGCGGTCCGCGCCAAGCGCCTCGGCACGCGCGAGCATCCACAACGCGTGCATCGCCAGCGGGTTGCGGCACACCGTCTCGAGATCGAAGCCGAGCAGGCGGCGCGTCCATGGCCGCGATCCATCGATGAGGGTGAGGTGCGATCCGTTGAAGACGAGCGCCCACGGCAGCCGGGCCGCCAGGCTCGTGCGCAACGCGTGGCGCCACGCTCCGTCGGCCGGTACGCCCCACCCCGCCGACACGAAGGCGGCGCTCGGGCCGCCATCGCCGGCGAGAACGCCCACGTGCCCCCATGGGGTGGGCTCGACGCGCGCGACCGTGTACCCCAGCAGGGCGAGGAAGGGCAGCGCTCCGATGTCGAGGATGGCCCGCGGCGGCGACGCCGGACCCAGCGACTGGCGCGCGTGGCGCCACCATCGCACGACACCGCGGGCCCAGGCGTCCGGCCGCGCCCCGCCATGTTCGTGCTCGCCCACGTAGCGCGCCAGGTAGGCGCTCGACAGCAACTCACCGGTGACGCCAGGAATCATCGTGGTCCCCGCTCACGCCAGTGGCACGACGGCGAGCACGCGCGCATCGCGGTTGCCGCCCGGAGACGCGAGGAGCCGCGTCTTCCGATCGAAGTGGGCGCGGATTCGGGCCGTCACCGTGTCGCGGGCGCTGGCCTCGCGCACGGCGCGGCGGTCGAACAGCGACGCCTGCACGCCCGCCGGGGATTCCGCGCCGAGTGCGCCGCGTACGGCCGCCAGTCGATCGACGACGGCCTGCCATGGCAGGCCGTTGAGGGGGGTGGCAGAGGGTACGGCGCGGAGCGCGGCGTCACGAACCCGCGCGTCTCCAGCGAGGGCGCGACACATGCGCTTCCACTCGCGACGATGTGCCGGGCTGTGCGCGAGCGTCACCTCGATGCCGACCACCGAGCAGGCGTCGAGCCGGCCCACGCGCGATCGGTCGCTCACCTCGAACACCACCACCACCCGCCTCCGCTCGCCTGGCGACTCGGACGAGCTACGGCGCGGCACGCGCGCCCGCGCTGGCAGACACCACGCGGGCAGGACAGTCCCCTGCCCGACGCGCGGGATGCGGGAGTCCGCTGGCTGCACGCGCGCGGCCAGCCGGCGCGCCTCCAGGATCTGGCGTGCCTCATCGGAAGCCGCGTCCTCGACACCGGTGGGCGAGGCAGCCACCTCGAGAGCTGGCTCGCCCCGGCCAGGTCCGCCCAGCACGGCCGCCTCGACCGCGTCGTCGCCGAGCGCCTGTCCCGCGCTGCGGCCGAGATCGTCCGACGCGGTCCTGGCCCGCTGGAGGAGGCGCGCCACCACGGTGTCCTCGAACGTGCCACGCGAGGTGAGGTGCACCGCGTGCACGCGTCGCCCCTGCCCCAGGCGATCCACGCGGCCGACGCGCTGCTCGAGCCGCTGCGGGCTCCACGGCCACTCGATGGTCACCACCAGGCGCGCGCGTGCCTGCAGGTTCAATCCTTCGCCGGCCACGTCCGTCGCCAGCAGCACCCGCGCGCGACCCTCGAGGAAGTCGGCGAGGGCGCGCAGGCGATTGTGCACGTCGATGGCGCCGTGCAGGCATCGGACCGGGGCCACGGCCTCGACCAGCGGCAGGCATGCCTCGAGCGTGTCGCGGAACTCGGTGAACACGATGGCCGGCTCGCCGGCACGCGCCAGCAGCCTTCGCAGCCGCACCAGCTTCGACGGGTGCGCGCAGGCTTCGTCTGCCACGTCGATCAGCGCGCGGAGGCGCGCGCGCTCGTCCGCCACGTTCTGCAGGCCCGGCGCGCCGAGCCACCTGGGATCCAGGCGCTCGTCTTCCTCGACTTCAGACCACGGCAGGTGCGGCTGGTGCTCCACCGGCGGAGGCGCCGCGCCCGAGAGCGCCGCCAGGCGCCGGGCCAGCGTGCGACGGGCCGCCAGCGCGCTTGATGTGGCGCGTCGGGCCAGGACACCGCACACCAGCCGGAGGCCAGGCGTCTCTGCCATCGGTCCGGCGCACACGTCGCGGGCATAGGCGCGGACCGCCTCCTGCAGCCGGCGTTCGGCATCGGTGGGCGCGACAGCGAGCACATGCGTGGATCGGCCGCGCGCCAGGCCGGCGTCGCGACGTGTGCGACGGAACACCCGCATGGCGGGCTCGTCGGTGTGAACCCGCCCCAGATCCAGCAGAAAGCGAAACGCGCGGGAGTCTCCGGCATGTGGGGTCGCCGAAACCAGGATCAGCCACGGCACCGCGCGCCCCAGGCGCGCGACCACGGCCCCCCTGTCGCTGTCGGGCGTGCAGTGATGGGCTTCGTCCACGATCAGCAGGTCGATCGGCTGGTCGTCCACCGCGGCACGCACCTCGGGGCGCTTCACCAGGTCGATGGACGACACCACGACGGGCACGCGCAGCCACGGGTTGGCGCCTGCGGCCTGCCACGTGCCCTGCGAGACGAGGGATGCCTGGTCGAGACTCTCGGCGGGCACGTGGAACCGCGCGCGCAGTTCCTCGACCCAGACCTGGCGCAGACCCGCCGGCGTCAGCACGAGCGCCCGCTCGACCAGCCCGCGCGCGATCAACTCGGCCAGGACCAGGCCGGCCTGCACCGTCTTCCCCAGCCCGACGGCATCGGCCAGCAACAGCCGCGTGGCGCCGCCAAAAACCGCCAGGGCCGGCGCCAGCTGCCACGCAAGTGGCACGAACTGGCCGTCCACGGCCGTCCACAGCCCGCCTGATCGTCGCCGGCGGCTGACGGAGTCGAGCACGGCCGCGATCACGCGCGAGCGGCGCCGGCGCGCGAGACGCCGGCCGGCCGAGGTCACGACATCGAACGGTGTGATGAGGGTGGTGCGACGCCCGGGGGTGTCCGGTCCGCGGGCTTCGAGCGTGACGAGGGCGCAGCCGTCGAAGCGCCGCACCTCCAGGATGGTCCACGCGTTTCCGCGCGCGAGCACCGTTCGGCCGTCGTGCACGCCACCGTGCAGTTCCTGCATCGCCCGCCCCGTTCGCGCGTAGCAGAAACCGCGAGGATCGCGGGCGGCTCAGCGCGTCACGACGCGAAGAGGCAAGCAGGATGCCGGCTGGTCGGATCCGGCTCCGGTCACCCGCCTACCGAAGGGGAGTGCGCGGCGGTGGCCCCGGATCGAGGACGCGCGCGCGGGAGAGGTCGATCCCTTCGGCTCGGGGCTCGGGCACTCCGGCCAACCGTGTAAATAGTGCCGCCAGGCCGGCTTGCTGCGGGTCGTACACACCCCACTCATCGACGGTGGGGCGAAGCGGAGCGGCGGACGTTGGTCGGGTCGGCATCGTCACTGGCTCCAAGGGGTGGCAGCGCCAGAGGGGGAGCAAGTGGCGTACCGTCACGACCTGCCGGTTGCCGGCCCCGAATTTGGGCCGGAATCGGCGGTTGTCCGCGGAGCCCGCCCCGGCGCTCCTCGGCCGCCGCCGACGAAACTCCGACCGCAGGTTACGTTTCTGCAACGCGCCTCACTCCGGCTCGACCGCCGATTCCGGCGGAATAGCAGGGCGGCGCGTCGGAAAGCCACGTGGCACAGGGGTTGCCTCCACCCCGGCTGATGATCGTCAGCTTTCTTGGAACGAAGGGCGGCGTGGGCACGACGACGATGGCCGTGAACGTCGGCGCGGAGGCCCGTCGCGTCACCGACCGGGCCACGGTCGTGATGGACCTGAAGCCCGCACCCGGTGACGTCGCGTTGTTCCTGGGTGTTCGCCCGCGCTTCACGCTCACGCATCTTCTCGATCGGCTGGCCTGGCGCGATCCCGGGTTGATGGCCGGTTACCTGACGGCGCACGCGTGTGGCGTGGACGTGCTTGCGGCGGGCGAGGAATGGGGCCGCCCCTCGGTTCGCGACGCCGAGGGCATCGAGGCGACGTTGCAGTGCCTCCGGTCGGCGTACGAGTTCGTCTTCGTGGATGCGGGCAGCACGCTGAATCCGACGACTGCCGTGGCGCTGCAGGCCTCCGACCTGGTGGTGCTGGTGGCGAACCCCGACGTGCCGTGCCTGCGCAACCTGCAGCGGCTGATCGACGCGGTCCGCCTGTCGGGGGTGTCCACCGACCAATTGCGCGTGCTGCTCAATCGCGCCTCGGAATTCGGCGCCGTGTCGATGAAGCAGATCGAGGGCGTGCTGGGCATGACCATCGACTGGACGGTGCCGAGCGACTACCGCACGGTGGCGGCGGCCGTCACCTCGGGCGTCCCGGTGCGATCGCTGCGCGTGACTGACCTGCAGCGTCATGTGGAAGCGGTGGCGCGGGCCATCGCGGGAGACGGCTACGAAGCGCCGGCACTCTTGACGAGCACCGCGACGGTCGCGCCCAGGGAGGACTCGGGCGCATCCCAGTAGCGCTCGACGAGCGCGTGCGAGGCCAGCAGCCGCTGCACCGCGGCCCGCTGCGCCCCGATGCCGCGGCCGTGGATGAGGCGCACCTGCCGGTGCCCGGCCTGCCATGCCGCGTGCAGGTACTCGTCCACCACCGACACCACGTCTCGTGGCGCGAACGCATGCAGGTCGATGGCGTCCTCGATGGGTACGACTACCGGATCGTCCGCGTCATCCATTTCCGCTCCGACTCCCGACTCCCGACTCCCGACTCCTGACTCCTGACTCCTGACTCCTGACGGCTTACTTCACGTACTCCGCCGTCACCTTCGTCGTGATGCCGCCGCGCGCCGAGAAGTCGCCGGTCACCGTCATGCGCCTCGGCTGGCACGCGCCGACGAGGTCGTCGAGGATCTGATTGGTGGCGGCTTCGTAGAAGATGCCGCGATTGCGGTACGCGAGGAGGTAGTACTTCAGCGACTTGAGCTCGAGGCACCGGGCCTCGGGCACGTAACGGATGTGGATGGTGCCGAAGTCGGGCAGGCCCGTCTTCGGGCACATCGACGTGAACTCGGGGCAGTTGATGGCGATCTCGTAGTCGCGCTCGGGCCGCGGGTTGGGGAACGTCTCGAGCAGGGCGGCAGGTGTGTCGGTCACCCTAAGATCATGCACCGCCCCCGCGTCGCTGTCATCTCCGCCGCGAATCGTCGGGGAAATCAGATAAGATTCACACTTCTGTGTTTGACAGCGCAGAGCGGCGGCGTTAGGATGCACGTCGCTTTTCCGCCTTTTTCCGCCGGCAGCCGTTCGCGTGCGGTGGCGCCATCGGCGGACATTCGTACAACACGCGCGCGCACCACTCTCAACCGGGGGGACACGATGCCAGAAGCCCGCAGGATGGGCAAGTCGGAACTCTTCTCACACTTCGCCGAGCGGTTCGACGTCAAGCGGACGCAGGCTCGCGATTTCTTCGACGAGCTCGCCATGCTCTGCGAGAAGGAACTGAAGCGCACGGGCGAGTTCGTGCTGCCCGGCATGGTGAAGCTGGTGGTGCAGAAGCGCAAGGCGCGCACCGGCCGCAACCCCGCGACGGGCGAGCCCATCAAGATTGCGGCCAAGACCGTCGTCAAGGCGCGCATCGTCAAGCAGTTGAAGGATTCAGTCCTGCCGAAGAAGTAGGCTGCGGGCTCCTGGAGATCGGCCCCCCGCCGATCTCCAGGTGCCCGCCTCCCGTCGCTAGCTTCCCCGGAGCTTCCGGGCGAGCTCCCGGATCTCCAGGCGCTCCATCTTGAATTTCAGGGTGCTCAATGGCACGCCCAGGTAGCGCGCCGTCTGCGTCACGTTCCAGCCGCTGCGCTCGAGGGCGCGCACGAGGAAGTTGCGCTCGAACGTGGTGAGCGCGCGGTCGAGCAGGCTGGTGTCCGACGCGGTCCGGTCCAGCTCGGCGACGTGGAACTCGAACGGCATGTCCTCGTCCGTGATCCACTCGTTGGTCGCGGTGGCCACGAGCCGCTCCACCAGGTTCTCGAGCTCGCGGATGTTGCCCGGCCACCGGTAGTGCGAGAGCATCCGCACCGTCGACGAGGCGACGCCGGCGACGTTCTTCTTGAAGCGCGTGTTGTAGCGCCGCAGGAAGAAGTCGATGAGCACCGGCAGGTCCTCGATGCGCTCGCGGAGCGGCGGCAGCCGCACCGGGATCACGTTCAGGCGGTAGAAGAGGTCCTCGCGGAACGTCCCCTGCTTCACCGCCTGCGAGAGGTCCACGTTGGTGGCGGCGATGAGGCGGAACGACGTGCGGATGGGCCGCATGCCGCCCACGCGCTCGATCTCGCCCTCCTGGATGGCGCGGAGCAGCTTGGCCTGGAGGTCGATTTTGAGGTCGCCCACCTCGTCCAGGAACAGCGTGCCGCCGGCGGCCAGCTCGAACTTGCCGATGCGCTGCTGCACCGCGCCGGTGAACGAGCCCTTCTCGTGGCCGAACAGCGTGCTCTCGACCAGCTCGCGCGGGATGGCGGCCATGTTCACCGCCACGAACGGTCCGTCGGGGTGCTCGGAGTAGCGGTGCAGGTGCCGCGCCAGCAGCTCCTTGCCCGTGCCGCTCTCGCCGAGGATGAGCACGGTGGCCGAGAGCCGGGCCACCTTCTGCACCGTGTCGAGCACGTCGCGCAGCGCCGGGCTGGGGCCGGTGATGAACTCGCGGTGTCCGAGCTCGTCCACTTCTTCCTCGAGCCTGAGCACGCGGCGGTTCAATTCCTGCCGCTCGTCGGCGTGCGCCGCCAGCGTCCGGAGTTGATCGCGATCGACCGGCTTGGCGAGGAA
Source organism: Vicinamibacterales bacterium (assembly GCA_036795065.1). GTDB lineage: Bacteria > Acidobacteriota > Vicinamibacteria > Vicinamibacterales > UBA2999 > VFZN01. The sequence goes on along the minus strand of DAIRFN010000010.1, from coordinate 2,318 downwards.
GTGGTACGCCCCGAGCTTGATGGCCTGCACGGCCAGATCCATGTCGGCGGCCTCGGAGGTCATCACGACCTCGACGAGCGGGAAGTTCTCCCGCACCACCTGCAGCAGCTCGAGGCCCGTAATGCCTGGCAGCGACGCCTCGGTGATGACGACGTCCACGTCCTCGCGGTCCATCAGGGCCAGCGCGGCCTCGCCCGAGGCGGCACGCAGCAGGCGGTAGTCGCGCTTGAGCGGCGCCGACAGCGCCTCGCGCGCCGCGTCGTTGTCGTCCACGACCAGGATGGTCTTGCGGCGGAGGGACATCGAGGGGCAGTATAGCTGCACCGGTGTCCGCCCTCGACAGAGCCCGGGGCGGCCCTGAGCTTGTCGCAGGGCCGGTGTCCGGTCTCCGCAATGTTCATGGCTACGCTCGTCGCTGTCGTCTCTCTCGTGGTCGCGCTCGTCGCGCTGGCCCTCGTGCGCCGCCAGGGCCGCCGGATCGCGGAGCTCACCGACATGTACTGGCAGCTGCGTTACGACCACGGCGAGCTGAAGTCCACGGTCACCCCTCCGGCTCCCGATCCGCCCGCGCCCCCCTCGTCCTTCGTCCCGCTCGGATCGGTCAAGCGCTCCAGGTCCTGACCCACGCGCCGGGCGGGGCACGCCGTCCTTGACGCTGTCGGCGGTTCCAAGCGACAGTGAAGGGCTGTTGTTTTCGGTTATACGCGGGACGCATTGCACTGAGAAGGAGCAGGTCTTGGCTGACGAGTACGACGTGGTGGTCATCGGGGCCGGAACAGGCGGCTATGTCGGCGCCATCCGGGCCGCGCAGCTCGGCCTGAAGGTGGCCGTGGTCGAGCGCCAGAAGGCGCTGGGTGGCACGTGCCTCATCTGGGGCTGCATTCCCACCAAGGCGCTGCTCGAGCACGCCCACGCGCTGAAGGTGGCGCAGGGCGCTGCCGAGTGGGGGCTCACCGGCGTGGACGGCAAGGCCGTCGGCATCAACATGCCCGCCGTGCACGCGCGCAAGGACAAGATGATCACCGGGCTCACCGGCGGCGTCGAGTTCCTCTTCAAGAAGAACAAGATCGACTGGATCAAGGGCACCGCGCGGCTCACCGGCAAGCTCGGCGTCGAGGTCACGCTGCACGACGGTGCGAAGCAGCACCTGACCGCGAAGAAGGAGATGGTCGTCGCCACCGGTTCCGCCGCCCGCAGCGTGCCGGGCATCGAGGTGGACCGCCAGCGGATCATCTTCAGCGACGAGGCCATCCACCTGCCCGAGGTGCCGAAGTCCATTGCCATCATGGGCAGCGGCGCGGTGGGCGTTGAGTTCGCGTCCATCTTCAAGAGCTATGGCAGCGAGGTGACCATCATCGAGCTGCTGCCGCGCCTCGTGCCGGGCGAAGACGAGGCCGTATCGGCCGAGCTCGAGAAGACCTTCAACCGCCGCGGCATCAACGTGCACACCGGGACGAAGGTCACCAGCGCGAAGGCGGGCCCGAAGGGCGTCGACGTGGAGATGGTCGGCTCGGCCGCAGGTGCAGCGCCCCAGAAGGCGACCTTCGACATCCTGCTGGTCGCCACCGGCCGCGGCCCGGTCACCGAGGGCCTGGGCGCCGAGGCGCTCGGCATCACGATGGACCGCGGCTACATCGTCGTGGACTCGCTGTTCCACACCAACGTGCCCGGCATCTCGGCCATCGGCGACGTCATCACGATGGGCGGGCCGCACTACCAGCTGGCACACGTGGCGTCCATGGAAGGCATCCTGCTGGCCGAGCGCATCGCGGGGCAGCACGTGACACCGATCAACTACGACCACGTGCCGCGCTGCACCTACTGCGAGCCCGAGATTGGCAGCGTGGGGCTGACCGAGTCGCAGGCGAAGGACAGGGGCTATGACGTGCGGACCGGATCCTTCCCGTTCAAGGCCCTGGCGCGGGCGCGCATGGCGGGCGAGACCGACGGGTTCGTGAAGATCGTGGCCGACAAGAAATACGACGAGGTGCTGGGCGTGCACATCATCGGCCCGCGCGCCACGGAGCTGGTGGCCGAGGCCGTGATGATGCTGCGCATGGAGTGCACGGTCGAGGAGCTGGTGAAGACCATCCACGCGCACCCGACCATGTCGGAGGCGGTGGGTGAGGCGGCCCATGCCGCGCATGGCGCAGCGATTCACATCTGAGTCAGGATCCAGGAACCAGGATTCAGGACCCAAGACCCAAGACCCAAGACCCAAGACTCAAGACCTCAAGAGTAATTGCCCATGTCTACTCCCGTAGTGATGCCCCAGATGGCCGAGTCGATTGCCGAGGGCACGATCGTCCGGTGGATCA
>DAIRFN010000383.1:0-4178 GCA_036795065.1 Vicinamibacterales bacterium | reverse complement strand
GGTGCACGTGCGGCGGGGGGGCAGGACCCCCGCGGGGCGATCAATGGATGCTGGGCGCAGGCGACGCGTGGGGCATGGCGCTGTTCCAGTCGAACGGCGGGCAGCGCTACACTGCCACGGCCGTGTCGTGGGCGCGCGACCTCACGCGTGATCTCGGCCCGGGCCTGCTGCGCGGCCGGCTGATGTGGGGTGTGGAGGCGATGCCGTTCTTCTGGCAGGACCAGCCCACCACCACTCCCGGCATTGGCATCTCGCCGCTCGTCTGGCGGTGGCGCTTCGTGCCCCGGCCTCGTGCGGCCCCGTTCGTGGAGCTCGCGTTCGGCGGTCTCTTCACCGCCGATCCCGTGCCCGAAGGCACGAAGACCACCAACTTCCTGACGCACGGCGCTTTCGGCATCCGCTGGCGCCCCGCCGCGCGCGTCGGGCTCGTCACGGCCTACCGGTTTCAGCACATCTCGAACGGCAACCAGCAGTCCGTCAACCCGGGCGTCAACGCCCATGTCATCTGGGTAGGCGCAGCCTTCCAGCCCCGACGCCGCTCGCCCTGAGCAGGCTTGGCACTCGCACTGGAACACTCGCACTCAGCACTCGCACTCAGCCCCAGCACCCGGCACTCGCACTCAGCACTCGCACTGAGCCCCAGCACCCGGCACTCGCACCCAGCACCCCGCACCCGGCACCCAGCACTCTCCACCCTCCGCTCTGGTATCTTTGTCCCACCCATGCAGCTGTCCCTACCGCTGACCAGCGACGAGCCGGCACTGCGGTTCGTGCGCCATCGCCGGGCGCGGCGCTACATCCTGCGCGTGCTGGACGACGGGTCGCTCCGGGTGACCTTGCCGCGTTGGGGCTCGAAACGCGAGGCGCAGCAGTTCGTCGAGGCCAGCCGCGCGTGGATCGCGGCTCAGCAGGCGCGCTGCCAGCGCAAGCCGCCCGTTGCTTCGGACGAGCCCGCGCTGCGTCGCCGGGCGACAGCCGAACTTCCGCGGCAGCTGCTGGACCTGGCCGCGGTGCACGGCATCGGTGTCCATCGTGTGAGCGTGCGCAACCAGCGCTCGCGCTGGGGCTCATGCTCGCGGCGGGGCAGCATCACCCTGAACTGGCGTCTCGTCCTCGTCCCGGATTTCGTGCGCGAGTACGTCATGCTGCACGAGTTGATGCACCGGCGCGAGCTGAACCACTCGCCGCGGTTCTGGCGGCTGGTGGCCTCCATCTGCCCACGCCTCGTCGAGGCGCGCCGATGGCTGAGGACCGAAGGCCACGCACTGTTCTAACCGGAGACCGAGACCGGCCACTGATGGAGTATCGATGACTCGTTTCGCAATCGGTAGCGTCGCCCTGGGGGCCCTGCTGCTCGCGGCGCACCCCGCGGCCGCGCAGTCGGGCCGCGACTCCTTCACAGGGCAGGCCACCGGGCATATCGGCGTCGCCAGCGGCAACGGCGACCGCGGCAGCACCCTGTCGCTGGGGGCCTCGATGGCCGTCCTGGAAGAGTCCGGGCTGGGTGCCGAGTTCGATGTCGGGTTCGCGGACAACGACAACGGGCGGACTGGCGGGCTCGACGTGCAGAGTTACATGATGAACCTGCTGGCGATGTGGCCGAATGGGTCCCTGCGGCCCTACCTGACGGCGGGCGCCGGTGTCCTCCACGCGCGGACCTGCGTCGAGGCATGCGCCGGCACTCAGGCGTGGACCGATTGGGGGTGGTCGGCCGGAGCGGGAGTGCAGTACCAGTTGCGCGACCATTTCGCGCTGCGTGGCGAAGCCCGGTACTTCACCACCATGGCCGATCATCCCGATCCGAGCCGGCCCGACGGCTTCAGCTACTGGCGCTTCTCGGCCGGAGCCACCTATTTCTGGCGCTTCGTCGACTAGTGCGGAACGGCGTGCGGTCGATCGTGCAGAGGGCCTTGCGGATGACGGCGCTGGTGACTGCGCTTGGCGTATCCGGTGTCGCGCAGACCACGCCGGGCCCTGCGGTTCCCGCGTCCGTCGACGCCGTCAGGTCGGCGCTGTCCGCGGTGTCGCTGTCCGACCGTGAGAACGGCGAGATCCTCGGCACGGGCCTCGACATCGTCGAGCGTCCCGACCTCCCCGAGCGCCAACCCGCGGCCGACCCGAACGGCTCGGTCCACCGATTGGCAGTGCTGCTCGCGCCGGGAGCGCTCGACAAGCTGCGCCGCTCGTCCGAGTTCCGTCGACTCGCACCCGGGGACAGCGACGCCGGCGGCTCCACCACGGTCTACGTGCACGCCGAGGCGCCCGCGGTTCGTGTGGTTGTCGCCGCCGACACGGCTCGCGCGATCATCGAGGTTTCCCGACGTCCATGAACTTCCGGTCCGACAACATCCTGGGCTGTCCGCCCGCCATTCTCGATGCCATTGCGCGGGTGAACGACACGCCCACGCACCCGTACGGCCACGACCCGATGACCGCACGGCTGAACCCGCTGTTCTCGGAGATCTTCGAGCACGAGGCGTTCGTCTTCCCCGTATCGTCTGGCACGGCGGCCAATGGCCTGTCACTGGCGGTCGTCACACCCCCCTGGGGCGTGGTGTTCTGCCACCGCCTCGCCCACATCGTGCGCGACGAGTGGTGCTCGCCGGAGTTCTTCACCGGTGGGGCGCGGCTGCTCACGGTCGAGGGGCCCGCGGCGAAGATCACGCCCGATCAGCTGGACGCCCAGGTGCGTCTGACCACGCACGCGGGGAAGCCCTCGACGCTCAGCGTGACGGAGGCCACCGAGGCCGGGACCGTCTACACGCGGGAGGAGCTCCACGCGCTGGTGGAGGTGGCGCGGCAGCACAGGCTGCACGTGCAGATGGACGGCGCGCGCCTTGCCAACGCGCTGGTGGCGCTCGGCTGTTCACCGGCGGACCTGTCGTGGCGGCTGGGCGTGGACGCGCTGTCGTTCGGCGCCACGAAGAACGGCACGCTGACCGCCGAAGCCGTTGTCGTGTTCCGAAAGGAGCTGGCGGATGAGCTCGCGCACCGGCGCAAGCGCGCGGGCCAGGTGTCGTCGAAGATGCGCTTCTTCTCGGCGCAGCTCGACGCCTATCTGACGGACGACCTGTGGCTGACGAACGCGCGTGCCGCCAACGACAGCGCGCGTCGCCTGGGCGAGGGACTGCGCGCCGCGGGCCTCCAACTGGCGGCGCCGGTGGAAGCCAACCTGGTCTTCCCGCGCGTGCCGCTGCCGCTACGCGATCGCCTGCGCGCCCAGGGCTTCGAGTTCCTCGACTGGCCGGCGCTCGGCGACGATGTCGTCAGGCTGGTGTGCGGCTTCGCGACGCCCGAGGCGCACGTGGACGCCCTCGTGGCCGCCTGTCGCGGCTGAACGAGGGCGCCCATCCCCCGGCTCAGTTCGTCGGCGCGTCCTTCGCCGGAACGGCCTCCATCAACAACGCCAGCGCGCGCTGGAATGCCTCGCCGCCCGGGCGCGATCCCTTGAAGTGGCCGATGCGCACGACGACGAGGTCGTGCGACGGGATGATCATGGTGGTCTGCCCGCCGGCGCCGGACATGTAGTACGCGTCCTTTGGCACGGGGTAGCGGCCGTCGCCGTTGATCCAGAAGAACCCGCCGTAGATCATCCGCTTGTCCGCCTCCCATCCAGGTGCGATGGTGCTGACGAATTTCGCGAACCCCTCGGGCAGGATGCGCTGCCCGTTCCACACGCCGTCCTGCAGGTACAGGTTGCCCAGGCGCGCCCAGTCGCGGCCCGACATGAACTCGTAGCCCTGTGTGAGGAAATTCCCGTACGGGTCGGTCTCCATCACCATCGTCCGCACGCCGATCTTGTCCCAGAGGTTGCGCTGCGGCCAGGAGAGATAGTCCTCGCCGCGCTTCTCGACGGCGAGGCGGATCAGGTAATTGGTGAGCACCGGATCGGTGTTGCGGTAACGGCCCACGGTGTTGGGCGGCCACTGCTGCGGGCGCGTCGCCGCGTACTTGAATGAGTCCACGCGGCCCGTGTAGAGATACAGGTGGTCGGGATAGGGGCCCTGCGGGTCGTAGCCGGGATCGGACGGCGCGATGATGCGGATGCCGCTCGACATGCGCAGGATGTCCTGGATGCGGATCTGCTGGCGCGGATCGCCGGGGCTCTGCCACTCGGGAACCGGCGCCGGCTGATCCAGCGTGTAGGCGCCCTGCTGAATCAGCACGCCCATCATCGT
>DAIRFN010000117.1:0-14640 GCA_036795065.1 Vicinamibacterales bacterium | reverse complement strand
ACGAGCGCCTCGCGCACGCCTGCATGAGCACCGGCCAGGCGCAGCTCCACACCGCGCGCCTTCAACGCGTGGCGAAGCTCGATGAGCATGTCGGCGCCCGCCAGGTCGATGTTCGGGACCGTGCCCAGGAAGAACACCGCGGTGTCCACGCGGTCGGTGCGCGCGTCCAGCAACTCGAAGAACCGATCGCGCACGTAGTCCACGTTGAAGTACAGCAGCGCTCCGTCCGAGCGGAAGATGAACACGCCGGGCAGACGGGCGCGATCGGGACCCCCGCTGAGCGTCGGGAACAGGTCGGTCTGCCCCACCCGCCCGAGCTCCGCCGTGTTGGGCTGTGCGCCCCGCCGCAGGAGCAGCAACACGGACAGCACGGCGCCAAGGAGCACGCCGCGGAGGATGCCCTGGCCCAGCACGCCGAGAAACGCGATGCCGGCGATGCTGAACTCCATGGGGCTGAATCGCCACAGCCGGGCCATCGCGCCGCGTTCACGAGGCCGGTGACCGCGGCCAGGACGATGGCGACCGGCACGGGCTGCGGAAGATCGCGGAGCACGCCCGAGAACCCCACCGTCACCGCCAGGATGATGCCGGCCGACACCAGGCCGGAGAGGGGCGTCTTCGCGCCGCCCGACTCGTTGACCAGCGACTGCGACATGCCGCCGCTGATGGGAAACCCGTGGCCGAGTCCGGCCAGGAGGTTGGCGCTGCCAATCGCGAGCAGCTCGCGGTTTGGATCGAAGCGGTAGCCGTGCTTGAGCGCGAACATGCGGCCGATGGCCGCCGTTTCGACCGACGCCAGCAGGAAGCACGCCAGCGCGATGGGAACCACGCCGTCGAACTCCGCGATGCCGAGCGATGGAAGGCCAAACGGCGGCAGACCTTGCGGCACGGCGCCGAGCGTGCGCACGCCTCCTGCTCCGAGGTCCAGGGCGATCGTCGCAGAAATGCCGAGCGCTACGACCGCCAGCGCAACGGGTCGGCCCGGGAACACTCGCTTGCCCACCAGCAGTGCCGCGAGCGCAACGAGCCCGAGGCCCAGCGACAGCCCATGCGTCTCGCCGATGTGCTCGACGATGTGCGCCATGCGCGGCCAGAAGCCGCCTTCACCACCTGGAAAGCCGAAGAGCTTGGGAATCTGCGTGCTGGCGAGCACGAAGGCAATGCCGCACTTGAATCCGATCAGCACCGTCTCGGAGACGAAGTTGACGATGGCGCCGGCCTTGGCGGCCCACGAGACGATGGCCATCACGCCGACGAGCAGCGCCAGGCCCATGGCGAGCGCCGCAAACCGCTGCGGATCGCCGCCGGCCAGGTCGCCGAGCGAGGTGCCGACCAGGAGCGAGATGGCCGAGGTCGCGGCGACGGCCGTGTGCCGCGAGCTGCAGAACACCCAGTACACCAGCCCGCCGAACAGGCAGGCGTAGAGCCCGGCCTCCGGAGGCAGGCCCGCGAGCGAGGCATCCGCAATCGCCGAGGGCAGGACGTAGGCGGCCAGCGTGATGCCCGCGACGACGTCGAGGCGCAGGTTCCGTGGATCGTACGAGGCCAGCCAGTCGATAGCGCGCATGCGGCGGTGCACGGAGTATACGGCGCGAGCCGCTTCGAGCGTCGAGCCGAGCTGCGGTATCATCCGCCGCATGACCCTTGGGCAACGTCAGCACCCGCGCCAGCCTGGCCCGTTCGAGGGCTCCTGGAAGGGATCGACTGGAGATGCCAGCTGCAAGATCACCGCGCTCAGCCCGAGCGGGTGCTTCGTCGACAGCCCGGTCGCGCCGGAACCAGGCGCGACCATCATGGTGAGCGTGATGTTCGGCGACACCAGGTTCACCCTGCCGGCGGACGTGGTGTATCGCGATCGCATCCAGGGCTTCGGTGTCCGCTTCCAGCCCTCCGATCAGTCTCGCGCGCTCGCGTACGCGATGGGCCTCTAGCGGCCCTCGAGACTCACCCGATGGAAGGCGCCTCGGCCAGGTGCCGCCACCGTCGGATGAGCAGCACGTAGACGACCCCGTAGAGCCCGATCACGACCAGGCCAATCCATTCGATCTGGAGCGGCGTGAACTGGAACGCCAGGACCAGGCTGCACACGAGCAGCCAGTGGCCGGCCACGTAGGCCGTGGTGCCGAGCCTTCGCGCCGTGAGGCCCAGGTTGTCGGAATAGAGCCGGATCAGCGAGTCCAGGGAGTTGATCACGAACACCACGCCGACCACGACCATCGCCATCGCCAGCACCGCCGGCACGCGGGCCTGCTGGCGGAAGTAAAAGTAGAGCACCGAGAACCAGGCGGCCAGCGGGATCGACGGAATGACCAGCAGCGCCGCGGCGAGTTGCCACGTGCGCATCCCGCCGACGAAGCGCGACACGAACTGGCCGATCATGATGCTCCACGAGAACCACCAGAACAGGTAGAAGGCGTGGTAGTCCGAGATCGGCAGCACGAAACGCGGCAGCGCCGTGAAATATGGGCCGAGGTCGGCAGCACTGGAGGCGAAGCCGCGCACGCCCATCCCCGACGTCAACCACATGGCGGCTGCGAGTGCACCGAAGGTCCACATCGATCCCACGCTCAGGACCCGGACGTAGCGGATGTGCGTGCTCGTCAGCACCGACATCAGCACGGCGAGCGCCACCACCGCGTAGCGCTGGGCCTCGCCAATCGACGGCACGTAGAACGGAAGGTTGCGCCACAGGAGGTGCGCGGTGAACGCACACGTCCCGATGATGACCACGTTGTTGACGAACTTCACGTGGGGAAGCTCGAACAGCCGCAGGCGCGGCTCGACGACCAGGAAGTAGAAGGTGGTGAGGAAGTAGAAGCCCCAGACGAGGAAGCCCCAGAAGCCAAAGGCGATGGCCAGCGGGTTGGCAAAGGCGTACTCGGGCTCCCGCGCGTACACCGGGAACTCGGTCAGCGGCATCATGACGAGGCCGACGTCGAGGCCCGACGTGAAGAGCAGCGCCATGAAGCCGAGCAGCGAGAGCGGCATGGGCCCTTCCACGCGCCGCCCTCCCCACTTGAGGATGATGATCGCCGATGTCAGCAGCGTGACGACAATGGCGGCCGACAGGATGGTCTGGAGGACCATCAGCCCTTCGTGAGCCGCGTGAGCACACTCATCGCCCCGGTCACGCCCAGGGCGACGCCATTGAGGAAGTCCCGACGCAGGATGTCGGTGGACATCCGGCGGTCGCGATCGCCCTTGCTCATTGAATCGTCCCCTCTCCTGTCTGCGCCTTCCGCGTCATCTGCACCCCTGCCTGACCTGCGCGATCAGCGGCCCGCGTCGGGTGAGCTCGTGCGGCCGCGCCGCGTCGCCCCGCCCCACCGGTCGGCCAGCCGGTCACCTGCCCTCCGGCCCCGCCAAAGCACTTGGGCGAACTCGCCCTGCATCACGAGGCTCAAACAGCGCCCTGTCCCGGCCTGCGGTCAGGTGTCGGCGTCCTTCGTCGGCTGGCCTCCAACGGTGGGCCGGGCGACGCCGCGCGGTCGCACGAGCGTGCCGGCGTGTGCTGACGGAACGCCATCGGCGCATCTGCGGCTCTGCCTCGTCCGCGCCATCTGCGGCCCTGTGCCGTCTGCGTCATCTGCGCAATCTGCGGCCCCCGTGCCATCTGCGTCTCAGGCTAGCCCCCGGCTCACGAGAATCTCCTGCACGGCGCGGTGCGCTTCGTCGAAGGCCTGGTTGGTGAAGGCCGCCGCGCCCGCATCGGAGTTGGCGATGGTCACCCGGCCGAACCGCTGCCGGCCAATCACGTGCGGTCGCTGCTCGGGCGGCACGTCTGGGTCCGCCAGCGTGTCGTAGGTATACGAATAGCCGTCGGGCCAGCGGTTCACCGCGATGCCCACGATATCCGTGGCCGGATCGAATCCGGTGCCGGCCAGCATCCGAGCGAACTGCCGGCGGATCGACAGCTCGAAGTCGTGGAACGTCATCGTGCGCAGCTCCTGCTGGCCGATGCGGTTCTGCTCCTTCCGCGGCAGACCAGGGCTGTTCGGGTTTCGCACCATGTGGACGACGATGGGCTCGCCTGGCGTGGTGACGCCGCGATAGCCGCCCACCGTTGTGCCAGGGTCGAGACTGCTGCTCGGGTGGTACATGCCCGGCGCGCTGATGCTGGCCACGCCGAGCTGCTTGAAGGCGGTCCAGCGGCGAATCAGCACGTTGGTGTACAGCATCGGCACCTTCACCGAGTACGCGAGCGCCTGTCTCTGTGCGACGGGCAGCTCGGGCACCAGCCTGGGGATCATCGCGTTATAGCAGGCCAGCACCACGTGGCGGCCGCGCACGAGGTGCATGCGCCCGTCGCGGAGGTACGCGACCTTCACGGTCCCGGCCTTCTCGGGAAGGCCGTCGTGCGCCACCCTCACCACGGTGCTGTTCAACCGGATGCGAGCGGCAGACCCGCTGTCGTCGAGGCGATCGTACGCCACCGCCGCGTTGCCAATGGTCTGCATGTCGTGGGCGCCGGGAATGGCCTTCGGCACCAGGCGGGACACCAGGAGCCGGGCAATCGACGCGTTTCCGTCAGGAAAGTGGAACGTGTAGCTCGCCTGGCGGAACTGCTCTTCGTTCGGGAGGCCCAGGCCATCGAAGCCCGCGGACCCGCGCCGCGCCGCTTCGAGCGCGGGCGTCGTGTCCACACGCTTGTTGTTGCGACCGCCCTGCCCGAGGAAGAACGGCAGCGCGTCCGGGCTCATCTTCGCGTGCGTCAGGAGGAACTCCTGGTAGCTGATCGTCGCCAGCGTCGAACGCTTCTGCTCCACCGACAGCCCGGCCATGTAGTCCGGGTTCTCGCCGTACAGCCGGATCAGGTCCCTCCGCGCGCCATCCGACAATGGCGCCTTCGCGAAGAACTGGTCCCACGGCAGCCGGCCAGTGCCCACCACCAGCCGGTCCTCGCCGAAATGCTCCTTGTCGAAAAAGGTGCTGGGGCCGAGGCCATGCGTGTCGAACAACTCACGATTGGCGAACTCGGCGTTCCGCTGCACGTCGATCCCGAGGTCCTCCACCAGCCGCTTCGACATGTAGCTGTACGGATACGGCGTCGCGATGCTCATCGTCCCGCCGAAGCTCACGAACGTCCGGCCGTTGTAGACGAACTCGTTGCGCTTGGCGTGGCCCCCGAAGTCGTCGTGGTTGTCGAGGATCAACACTCGCTGGCTGGTGCCGAGCGCTTCCTGCCAGAAATACGCGGCGGAGAGGCCCGAGAGCCCGGCGCCGACGATCACGAGGTCGTAGGTCTCGCTCGTGTCCACGTCGATGCCGGGGAACTGCGCGTACTGGCCGGCATCAATTGCGCCGAAGGCCTCGACCGCCGATGCGTGCTGCCCGCGGAGGCCGAGGCGGCGAGGGGGATAGGCGTCAGGCGGCTGCGCCTGGCCAGCCAGCGCCTCGGGTGCGGCATGCGCCGGCCGCGCGTGGAGCGCGGACACGGCGCCGACGCCGATGGCAAGACCGTTCAGGAAGTCGCGCCGGTCGATGCGCCGGTCCATGCCGAGGTCGCGAAACTCGTGCTGTTCGCTCATCGCTCTCTCTCGTCTCGGGCGGTCGCGCCCGCGTCCGCTGTCCGGGGCTATGAGATCATCTCCGGCTCCAGGACCCGCTCGACCACTTTGCCGCCTGCGACGCCCACGTGATAGCACTTCGCGCCGGCGCGGGTGGCCACCACGCGCTTCACCTCGTTGTCCTCGAAGTAGATGCCGGCGTCGTTGTCGCAGGCGTAGCCGGGCTTCATCTGTCCCGATCCGATCAGCTTGTGATACAGCGGGCGGCGGTCCTTCTCGGCGTCGTAGTGCGGCGAGTGGCTGCCCTTCAGGAAACCCAGTCCCTGCACCGTCGTCAGCGCCTTTGGACGCGAGTCGGTGGTGCCTTCCTCGAACCAGCAGAGGGACCCGGCGCTGGCGCCGCCCAGCACGATGCCGCGATCCCACGCCTGCCGCAGCACCACGTCGATGCCCTGCGCCTTCCAGATGGCCTGCTGGTTCAGTGTGTTGCCGCCGGAGCAGACGATGCCGTCCACGGAGAGGAAGACCTCCTCCCAGCTGCGCGTCTGGCGAGGGCTGGCGATGAAGCTGACCTGGTGCGACGCCTCGACATTGAGCGGCGCGCAGTTCTGGTACCAGGTGATGATGCCGTTCGGCGAGTCCGCGGACGCCGTCGGCAGGTAGCAGAGCTTCGGGCGCGGCTTTCCGGTGAGCCCGGCCATGTAGCGGATGAAGGCGGTATTGAAGCCGCCTCCCGCGATGAGGATCTTGCGCGAGGACGTTCCCGCCGTCGTCTGCGTGGCCGACTCATCGTTGGACGAAGCCACGACCGGCACGCTCCGGAGGACGGCGGCGGCGCCGAGGATGGAGGAAGCGACGAAGGCCCTGCGGTTCATGTGCAGGATTCTACGAGATACCGCTCCTCAGGGGATCGTCACGGACTGGACCGCGCGATCAGCCGATCTTCGAACGCGTAGTCCACGGGCCTTCGCGGCTGCGTGCGGTACCACGCGTACCCCTTGCGGAGCGCCTCCTCCAGCGGCGTGGGTTTCACGCCCAGCACGCGTGGCGCCTTCTCGATGACCGACGACAGCGGCGGGAGGTCGAGAAACTCGCCGAAATAGAGCGAGCCGCCCATCAACTGCCCGCCCGCCGCGTGAATCCCGGTACGCGGCACCGGCACGAACCTCGGCTCCACACCCGCCACCCGCGCCAGCGCCTCCACGAACGTCCGCTGCGTCGTCTTCTCCACGTGGCCGACATTGAACGCCTGACCCGCGGCCTCTGGCACCTCAATGGCCCGCACGCACGCCTCGGCCACGTCGTCCACGAACGCCCAGGGCATCGGCCCGTCGCCGCCGTCGGGGAGGATGACGGGGCGGCCGTCGAGCAGCCGATCCCAGAAGAACTGCTCGCGATAGAACGGCTGCCGCGGCCCGTGCACGAAGGGCGGTCGGAAGGTCACCACCGGGAAGCCCGACGCCTGGTGCATCCGGAACAGCGCGCGCTCGGCAGTAGCCTTGTGCTGCACGTAAGGATTTGGAAAGTCGTCGGGCGCGAGAGGTTCGTCTTCGCGGTGATCGACACCCGGCGGGTAGGCCGCGATGCTGGACATGAACACGTAGCGCTGCAACTGATCGCCGCAGCTTCGCGCCGCGGCCTCCACCTGGCTCGCGGGCGTGCCTCTCTGCCAGTCGTACGCCAGGTCGAACACGGCATCGAAGCGGCCGTCGGCGAACAATCGTGCAAGGGTGGGCAAATCTGCGCGATTGGCCTGCAGGTTCCTCACCTTCGGGCCCAGGTCATGGGTGTCGCGGCGGTGCATCACCGCGACGTCGTGACCACCCTCGACGAGTCGTTCGACGATGCGACGGCCCATGAACGCGGTGCCGCCGATGACCAGGATGCGCATGGCGGCCGATCCTACCGCGATCCGCGGAGGACGCCTGGCTGCTATCTCAGCCGTGTGCAAACGCCAGTGTTCGATTCCCGCCCGGACTTCGTTCGATCTCAGGAGTATGATGCTCGCCGTCGACGCCCTCCCATCATCGAGATGGCCACTGAACCTCTGGCGCCAGAGGCGACGGTCGAACTGCTCAATCGAGCCAGGCACGGGGATGCCTCGGCGCTCGAGCGCCTGCTCGACAGGTGCGTGCCTCCGCTTCGCCGTTGGGCACACGGTCGTCTGCCGGGCCCGTTTCGGGGTGCGCAAGAAACGGCGGACCTCGTCCAGAACGCAGTGATGGCGACCATCGCCCGTCTCGGCTCGTTCGAGGTCCGTCACCAGGGTGCGCTGCAGGCCTACCTGCGCACGGCCATCCTGAACCAGATTCGGGACCTGGTGCGGCAGCAGCGACGCCGCCCGCTCATGACAGCGCTCCACGACACGGTCGCCGACCAGCAACCCTCGCCGCTGGAGCTCGCCATTGGCAATGAGAACGTCGAACGATACGAGGCGGCCGTCGACCGCCTGCCCCAGGCAGACCAGGAAGCCATCATCGGGCGCCTCGAGCTCCAGTACTCGTACGCCGAGCTCGCCGTCGTGCTCGGCAAGCCAAGTCCGGACGCGGCGCGCATGGCCGTGACGCGCGCGCTGAAACGCCTCGCAACGGAGATGCGGCATGGCGCCTGACGACGTCCTGGCACAGGCGATAGACGGGATTGCCGACGGCGCCGACGTGAACTGGCGGCTGCTGCAGGGCCGGGCGCGATCGGACGACGAGCGCGCGGAGCTGAGGTGGCTGCAGGTTCTTGGCCGCATCGCCAACGTTCACAGATCGACGCACGACGAGTTCGACGGCGACGCCAGCCCCACGACAGTCGCGGCCCCAGCCGGTCCTGCTGCGGACACGCTCGAGAATTGGGGCCGGTACCGCCTGGTACGGAAACTCGGCGCGGGCAGCTTTGGCAGCGTGTATTGCGCATGGGATCCGCAGCTCGAACGGAACATCGCGATCAAGATTCTGCACGAGCACGTCGCAGACGACCGATTGCGACAGCGGCTGCTGCGCGAAGGCCGTGCGCTTGCGAAGGTGCAGCACGCCAACGTCGTCCAGGTGTTCGGCGTCGAGGCGGACGGCAACCGCGTCGGCCTCTGCATGGAGCTGGTGTCCGGCGAAACGATCGCGGGCGTGTTGCGCTCGCACGGCCTGTTGAGCCACCGCGAGGCCGCGGTGGTCGGAGAGGACGTCTGCCGGGCGCTCGCGGCCGTACATGCCGCGGGCTACGTGCACCGCGATGTGAAGGCGCAGAACGTCATGCGCGACAAGGCCGGGAAGATCGTGCTGATGGACTTCGGCACCGGCCACGATGCCGCCGGTGGCGATCGCCGCCCTCGGGATCTCGTCGGCACGCCGGCCTACATGGCGCCGGAGGTGCTCGAGGGTCAGCCGGCGTCGGTGCAGAGCGACATCTACGCTGTCGGGGTCCTGATCTACCACCTCGTCACCGGGCAGTATCCGGTCGAAGGCGGGACTCTGCTCGATCTCATCGACGCGCACAAGTCCGGGCGCCGTCGCGCCCTGCTCGAACGACGGCCCGACCTGCCGATGACGTTCGCGCACGTGGTCTCCCGCGCGCTCGCGCCCAACCCGGCGGAGCGGTGGCCGAGTGCCGGGGCGATGCTCGAAGCGCTCGGAGGGCTCCGTGACGGTGCGCGATCGGCCGACACGTTCTCGTGGGTCAGGACGGCCCTGCGCGGCACAGCTCTCGTCGCGGGTGGCACGATCGGCCTCATCGCGCTCGGGATGGTGAACTCGCGCTACTTCAACGTCGCGCTGGGGCGCGAGACGTTCACTGCCGAAGGACCGGGCGACTGGTTGTACTGGGGAGCGGTGTCCCTTGTGGCGCCGGTGGTTCTCGTCCTGATGGTCCTCATCGGCGTGTCTGTGCTGCGAGTGGGCCTGCGCGTGCTGCTTCGACTCTGGCCCCGCGGCGTGACAATCGTGAGCGCGTTGACGGACACCGTGCGCCGCTTCGGGCTCGACGACGTCGAGACTGTCTCCGCGTGCGCACTCGTTGCCTCTGCGGCTGTGCTCGCCGGCGCCTGCTGGTTCCTGCTGCCAGATCTGGCGATCCTGCTGGAGCTCATCAATCCGAACGTCAGCACCGCACCGGTCGAAACGCTCGCCTATCTCTCGCCGCGCTTCTCGGGCCGGCACGAGAACTATCGCCTGTCGTTCGAGTGGGCGAGCATCATCCTGGTCGCGCTGTGGTGGGTGCCCTTCAGGATGGCCGCCTTACAAGGCCAGCGCCTGAGCGGCGGCATGCAGACGGCCGCCGCCGCCATCCTCCTGTTGACGATTCTCCTCCTCGACTTCCCGTATCGCCTGCTCTACCAGGCCGAGCTCGACGCGGTGGAATGGCGCGGCCGGCGCTGCTACGTGTTGGGGGAGCGCAATGCCGATTACCTGGTGTTCTGCCCCGACCTGGAACCGCCCCGGAACCGGGTGGTGAAGAAGGACGCGAGCGATCTGGAGCACGTCGCAACCAAGATGAATCCGTTCGG
Organism: Vicinamibacterales bacterium; assembly: GCA_036795065.1. Classification (GTDB taxonomy): domain Bacteria; phylum Acidobacteriota; class Vicinamibacteria; order Vicinamibacterales; family UBA2999; genus VFZN01. The sequence goes on along the minus strand of DAIRFN010000117.1, from coordinate 4,647 downwards.
TCACGCGTCAATTTCCCCAACGGAGCGACCATGACTTCACGAATGCGAGCACTGCGGCTGGCCGGTTGGATGCCGCCCTGCGTCGCCTGCGGCCTAGCGGCAGTGCTGCAGCTTGCGCTGCCGGCGCCGGCCTATGCCTGGTGGGGCAACCTCGAAAAACTCAGCGGTGCGGGCCCGTTCCGCGGCGAGATCTACGAGTTCCGCGTCGCGTGCTTCGGAGACCGCCTGGACCCCTCATTGGACGCGCTGACGAGCGAGGCCAGGGCGCTGACGGAACTGGCGGTGAAGAGCCCGCAACGCGAATGGGCCCAGGCCGGAGAGGCATGGAAGAAGGCCGCGAATGCCTGGGCGCAAGCGCTGGGCGAGCCATTCGTCGAGCCGCAGAAGATCACCCGGAACGGACAGGTCGATGAGCAGGGATTCGCGGAACAGCTTCGCGCGATGGTCTATCGCGGGTCGGCGAGAGTGATGGCCACGAGCTCCGCAGGTGTGCTGTGGTCGCTCTGCAAGCCCAACAGGGAGAGGCGCTTCTCACTCGACGTGGGGTGGAGCACCTGGGACGCCGATCCCAATCCCGACTACGCGGGCGGTGCACGCATCAACCTCGACACCCTGATGGCGTCCATCTCGTGGCGGGTACTAGCGGACTCGAATTGGGACTTCGTCGAGGTCAGCGCCGGCGGCGGCGTCTACTGGTTCACGTCCACGGGGTTCCCGTCGTTGAAGGGAGTCGTGCTGCAGCCGGGTCGTCTCACCTTCCGGGCACCCTCGTCGTGGAGTGGCAAGCCGCTCAACGACTGGAGACGCTGGGCCGCGGTGCCCGTGTACGCCGTCGGCATCACGATGTTCCCGGCCGGCTTCGAAGCCACCGACTTCGGCGGCGTCGGGAACAAGGGCGTCCGGCTCCCCAGGGAACTGCTCCTCACGCAATATTTCTTCGTGAACGTCGAGCCGTTCCTGCGGGGGCTGGGGAAGTAAGCGCGGGTCTCGCCGTCGGCGGCCCGCGCCAGGGCGTTTCCGCCCGAGGCGCAGCGTCCGACTCGTGCCCGTCTACTGGGGCCGCCTGAACAACCCCACGTAGACGGCCTTCCCAAGCACGTGTCCTTCCATCGCCTTCCACACCGCCGCGCGCGCCACCCAGGCGTCATCGGCCGGCGGCACGTCCAGCTTCGTGTCCAGCGCGTAGACCTCGAACGTGTAGTGATGCTTCGGCCCCGAGGCCGGCGCGCCGGGGCCGCGATACACGGGACCGCTCGCGCTGATCTGCCGGCTCCCGTCCGGCAGCTCCGCCCCCTTCGGTACGTTCTCGGGCAGGCCCGTCGCCGTGCCGGGGATGTTCCACACCAGCCAGTGCACCTGGTCCTCGGTGCCGCGGTTGCGCGCCACATCCGGATCCCGCATGTGCAGCACGAAGCTCTGCGTGCCCGGAGGCACGTTGGTCCACGTCAGCACCGGCGACACCTGTTCGCCGGCCTGCGTGTACTTCACCGGGATGTCGCCGCCGTCCGGGAACGCGGTGGTCGTGAGCGTCATGGCCGGAGGCCGCATCTGGCCGCCCACCGCGGGCTGCCCGCCGCCGGCCGCCGGCGCCTGCGCCGCCAGCGACAGCGGCACGAGGGCCAGCAGGGACAGGGTCGTGGAGAAACGTCGGGTGCTCATAATTGCAGAAGCATACGGCATGGCGGGGGAAGGGGCGAAGGCACGGCGTGGCCCGGCCCGGCCGCCCGTTTAGAATGATGGCCGCTCCCGCGCGTCCCCACTATGCCCGACATCGAACAGTCGCTCAGAGACCTGACGCTCGCTCCCTACATCGTCAAGGCCATGGCTCTCATCGGCGTCAAGCGCCGCGGCGGCAGCAACATGTTCCGGCACCAGTTGAGCACGATGGCTATCCTGCTCGACTACAAGATCACCGATCCCATCCTGGTGAAGGCCGCGGTCATCCACGACCTGTTCGAGGACGCGCCCACGATGCCGGGCGTCACGCGCGACGAGATCGAGCGCATCGACCCCGACGGGCCGGCGGTCTACGACCTGGTGATGGAAGTCACCATGCGGAGCGTGGATGGCGTCAGGGAGCCGAAGTCCGATTACCTGCTGCGCATCATGCAGCACGGCAGCGACCGCGCGAAGCAGCTGAAGCTGGCGGACCGTATCAGCAACCTCACCGCGCTCGGCTTCGTCCACGATGCGGCGTTCGTGCGCCGGTACATCGACGAAACCCGCAACTACGTGCTTCCGTACGCTGAGGCCGTGAACGCGAACATGTTCCGCGAGTTGTCGGACCTGGTGGACAGCCGCGAGCAGTCGCTCGATCCGACCCGCGCGCTACCCGACTGACGCTCCGCCCTCAAGCTGGCGCTGGTAGTCCTCGCTGTCGAAGTGGCCCAGCGACCGCGCGATGAGGCCATCGGCTCCGATCGACCATTCCTCGAACCCGCTGATGCGGACCCCGCGACCCGTGCCTCCCGGCCCGGTGTTGGTGCCCACGAGCGTCCATCGGTACGTGGCCGTGTCCCCCTGGACAACGAGGTCGTCCATCAGCACGCGCAGGTCTGGAAAGGCGGTCATGAAGGATTGCGCCACCGCGGTGATGGCGACGCGCCCCACCGCGGGCGCGCTGTCGTTCACCTGCAGCGACCCTTCCGGCGCGAAGAACGAGGCCACGCTGGCCGCGTTCTGGCTGCACCAGGCCGCCGTGTAGCGGTGGGCGAAGGCGGTCAGCGTCTCACGCGCCGTCATCGGTGGTCCCTCACTCGTGCCCTTTCCTGAATGCACCCAGCGTCCACTCGTCCAGCCGCTCGCCGTGGCGCAGGACGTAGGTATTGCCGTCGTCGGCCGTCACCTTGAAATACCGGTAGTCCGGTCCCGCCCACCGGTCGGCGACAGCCGTCACCTCGAGCCGTCTCTCTCCCAGGACGAAGGCGCGAGGTTCCTGCTCGCCCCGGTACCCGGCGTAGCACTCCACACGAATGGTCATGGGCCGTGGTCCGGCTGCCCGGATGGTTGAGAATACTGCCGATACCTCGCTGCCATGCGCTCGATCTTCAGCCCCGAGCTGGTCAACGGCCCCTTCGGCGATCCGGCCCTCTACGTGGACTTCCGGTTCGAAGCCCGGGCCCTGCTGATCGATCTCGGCCACCTCGACCTCCTGCCGCCGAAGAAGATCCTCCGGATCTCGGACGTGTTCGTCTCGCACACCCACATGGACCACTTCTGCGGCTTCGACCGCCTGCTCCGCATCTGCCTGGGCCGGGACACCGCGCTGCGCATGTTCGGTCCACCCGGTTTCGTGGCGCAGGTGGAGCACAAGCTGGCTGCCTACACCTGGAACCTTGTCGAGCGCTATCCCGGCGACTTCGTCATCGAGGCCTGGGAGATCGATGCCGCATGGCAGGCCCACGGCCGGCGGCTGCGATTCCGCGATCGCTTCCGACCCGAGCCGCTCGAGACGCGGCAGCTCTCGGGCGGCGTGCTGCTGGACGAGCCCGCGTTCCGTGTGCGCGCCGCCCTGCTCGACCACGGCATCCCGTGCCTGGGTTTCGCTGTCGAGGAGAAGGCTCACGTCAACGTGTGGAAGAACCGGCTCACGGAGCTGGGCCTTCCCGTCGGGCCGTGGTTGAAGGAGCTGAAGGACGCGGTGATTCGCGGCGCGCCGGACGACCAACCGGTGCGAGCATGGTGGCGCGACCGCGACGGCGAGCACGAGCGCCTCTTCACCGTTGGGGTGCTCAAGGACGACATCCTGCGCCTGGTGCCCGGGGAGAAGATCGCCTACGTCACCGACGTTGCCTTCCACGACGACAACCGCCGGCACATCGCGGACCTGGCCGGCGGCGCCATGCGCCTCTTCATCGAGTGCGCGTTTCTCGACGAGGACGCCGCGCTGGCGGGCGCGCGGTCCCACCTCACGGCCGGGCAGGCCGGCCGCATCACGCGCGAGTGCGGGGCAGAGTTCGTCACCCCCTTCCACTTCTCACCACGCTACGAGGGGCGGGAGGAAGAGTTGCGCGCGGAGCTCGAGGCAGCCCGGCGCGCCGAGACGTAGGGTGCGGCTCGATTCGTGACGATCCGGGTCAGGCCCTCCCGCCGCGCGCCAGCGACCCCATCAGCTCGATGGGAAGCGGGAAGACGATGGTCGAGTTCTGCTCCGCGGCGATGTCGGTGAGCGTCTGCAGGTAGCGCAGCGTCATCGCGCCCGTTTCCTGGTTGAGCACCGCAGCGGCCTGTGCCAGCTTCTCCGACGCGACGAGCTCGCCCTCGGCGTGGATGATCTTGGCCCGCTTCTCGCGCTCGGCCTCGGCCTGCCGCGCCATCGCGCGCTGCATGTCCTGCGGCAGATCCACGTGCTTCACCTCGACGGCCGAGACCTTGATGCCCCACGGATCGGTCTGCTCGTCCAGCAGTTGCTGCAGCTTCTGGTTCAGCCTGTCGCGCTCGGCCAGCAGGTCGTCGAGCTCCGCCTGGCCCAGCACGCTCCTGAGCGTGGTCTGGGCGAGCTGCGACGTCGCATACATGAAGTCCTCCACTTCGACCACCGCGCGCTTGGGGTCGAGCACGCGGAAGTAGACGACCGCGTTGACCTTCACCGAGACGTTGTCGCGGGTGATGACGTCCTGCGGCGGCACGTCGAGGACGAGCGTGCGC
>DAIRFN010000382.1:0-4209 GCA_036795065.1 Vicinamibacterales bacterium | reverse complement strand
TGTACTTCGTCGCCACCGCCGCGCCGGCTGCCAGGCCGCACACGATCAGGGCGCGGCGCCGGGGCGTGGCGGGCGATTCGAAGACGCGGAGGGCCGCGAGCACGGCGCATCCGACCAGCAGGCTCATCGCCGTGTCGGTGACGGCGAAGTGCGCTTCCCGGACCGCCAGTGGTGACACGGCATACCACGCGGCCGCGACGGCAGCCGCGAGTGGCGACGCGAAGCGAAGCGCGCTGCGGTACACGACAACGGCGAGCACCGCACCGCAGACCGCCGAGACGACGCGCCCCGCGAGAAAGTACCGCGACGGGTTGGCCCCGACATCCTCCAGGAATGACGGATAGGCGTCGCCCGCCATCGCCAGCAGCGCGTGAAGGGCGCGATACAGGACCGCAAGGACGTCCATCAATGCCGCCGGGTAGTTCACGTGCCCGGGATTCCCCAGCCGCGAGGGAAGCTCGACCGCCGGAAGGACGACGAGCGATTCATCCGGCCGGATGTAGTAGTTCGACAGCAGCGGCAGCCCGAAGCCGATGCCGCGCAGCCGAAGGCCGAGCGACGCCGCGACGAGCATCGCCAGCCCCGCCACCTGTGGTGCGCTACTTCTTCTGAGCCAGGAGGAAGACATAGGCACCCTCGCTGTCGGGCACGCGCCGCGCGAGCCTGGTGAGCACGGCGGTCCACGCCGGGGCGAACACCGGGCGGCCCATCCAGTGCCACCTGCCGAGGCACTTCCAGGCCAGCACGCTCGGCCCACTGAGGTAGTGGAACAGGTCGAACCAGAACATGGCCGACCGGGAGAGATAGTACTCGTGCCGCACCACGCCGAAGCCGGCGGCTTCGAGCCTGGCCCGCCATGTCTCCGCACTGTCCAGGTGATGATGCCGCGAGAGGCGGTTGAACCAGTCCCGGTAGCGGTGCGCCAATCGCGCCAGTCCCAGCCGCTCGAGACCGACCGCGACGCCGAAGCCTTCCGTGAAGCGGTGGCTGGGCGCCGTGACCACGAGCCATCCCCCGCTCGCCAGCACGCGGCGGGCCTCGGCCAGCGGCCGGTCCAGCTCGGGGATGTGCTCCAGGACGCTGTTGGCCAGCACCAGGCCGCACGATCCGTCCGGCAGCGGGATGCGATCGGCGGGCGCGCGGATCACGCGCTCGAACACGCCGGCCCGGCGCGCGCGGTCGATCGAGGCCTGGTCCGGGTCGAGCCCATACGCCACGGGCGTAGCCAGCGCGAGGGCGGCAAAGTGCCCGTCGCCGCATCCCAGGTCGAGCACGGGGCCAGCCACCGGCGCGTGGCGGCGGATGAGCGACGACTCCACCGCGCGCACCAGCGCGCGAAACGGCGGGACGCTCCAGGTGTGCAGCCGCATCAGGCGCTCGAGGTCGTCGGTGGGCGGCGGCGCGGGGCGCCCGGCTCCCGCGCACGTCGTCAGCAGGCGTTCGCAGTCGTCCACGAATCCATCCGTGCCGAACATGCCGCAGATCTGCTCGCGCGGCCGAACGAGACCGGCGCGCTCGCGCACGACCTCACCAATCGCCGTGGCCAGCGCGGCGGCGTCGCAGGGTGGCACGAGCCGACCCATGCCGCTTCGCGCGATCGGGTCGCGGATGCCGGGAAGGTCGGTGGCGACGACCGGCGTGCCGCACAGCATGCTCTCGACCTGCACGAGCCCGAAGCTCTCCGTCCGGTTCACGCTCGGCAGGCAGGTGACGTCGCAGGCGCCGAAGAACGCCGCCATCTGGCTGTCCGGCAGCTGTCCGACGAACGACGCCCGGTCCGCCCACGCGTCGAACAACGGCGCCACGCGCGCCCAGTAGGGCGCCTCGCCCAGCGCCCCGCCCGGCTCCCCCGTGAGGATCAACTGCACGCGTCCCAGGGCGCGGCCGAGCGGCTCCCTGGCCGCGAGGAGATACTCGATGCCCTTCTCCGCGGCGATGCGTGCCGCGACGCCGATGACCACGTCCGCGCCAGGCGCGTGCCGGGCCCGGAACCGGGCAATCTCCTGGGCGTCGGCCGGGTGAAGCAACACCGGGGGCGCGTGCACGACGCACTTCGCGAGGTGCGGCTGCAGCAGGCGGCTGGTGCGCGCGTAATCCATCGAGAGCACGAGCACGCGGGCCGCCTCACCCAGCAGGCGGCGACCGGCCGCCTCGACGGCGAACTGGACGGCGCGGCTCCACGCCGAGCCAGGCAGCTCGAGGTCGCACTGATACGCGGCGACCACCGGGACCGTCAACGCGCGAGCCGCCCGCACGAGGGCGTCGGACTCCAGGGGCGTGATGGGGTAGTTCACGAGGATCACGTCATGGGCGGCGGTCAGCGCCCGCGCCCGACGCGCGTACGCCGGCATCAGCACGCCCTTGCCGACTCGCGCCAGCACGCCGACGCGCACCACCCGCACTCCGTTCCGGTCCTCCTCGAGCGGCAGGCTGTCGTCGTAGTGCGAGGTGAGCACCGTCACATGGTGCCCCCTGGCCGCCAGGCCCTCGGCCAGCCGCTGCGCGTAGGTCGTCAGGCCGGAGATGTGCGGCCGATAGTAGGTCAGGGCGACGAGGATGCGCACGGCGTCGGCCCTTCTAGATGGGCCGCGCCTTTGCGAGCCCCTGCGGGACAGCCTGCCTGCGGTCCCCGACGCCCTGCTGGTCGAACCAGGCGGCGTACTCGTCCGCGACGAATCGTCCCTGGACCCCCAACCCGGTGTCGATGCTCTCGCTGGCGTAGTCGCGGTACGCGCGCGTGCGCTCGTGCTTCCGCAGCCCGACCTGGTAGTCCATCGTGTGCAGGTGGAGGAGCAGCAGGTCGGGATCGGTGTCCTGGCACTCGGCGCACTCGTGGAACCCGAACTCGTAGCGAAGCGGCACGCGCGCAACGAGCGGCTTGTCGTACTCGGGATTGCGAAACCAGTAGCGGCGCTGGCTCAGGATGCTTCGACCGAGGTCCAGGTCCGGCTCCTCGGATCGGTCGTGCCACAGGTTCCAGCCCGTGGCGCGGATCGCGTCTCGTCTGAAGTACGTCAGATACCGCCCGAGGCCCGATGGATGCCAGAGGATCTCGTCCGCCTCGGCGAACGCCACCACGTCATACGACTGGAGCAGCTCCCGTTGACGATCCTGGACGAACCCGGTGTACCACGGGAAATCGTTGAAGACCGGGTGATCCACCCGTGAGGACTGGAAGCGGAAGCGTGATCGCGCGGCATCCACGCTGCCGTCGGTGCTGCCGTGGTCGAAGATGAAGATGTCGCGCGCCGAGAAATGCCGCGAGTAGTACCGCAGCCAGATGGGCAGGAACACCGCCTCGTCGCGGACCACCGTGAAGATGGCCCGCCGACGGTTCCGGGTCCGCCAGGCCTCGAACCACACTTAGAAGAACGTCCTCCACGCGCGCATCGCCGCCGCCTCGCGCGCGGCCCAGGCGTTGCCCGTTCGCTCGAGCGCCTCGATCACCGCGGCCCAGGCGTCGTCGAGCGCCAGCCGGCCCGCCGGGCGACACCGGTCCACCGCGTTGGCCAGCACCTCCCAGAACTGCTCGTTCCATTCCCTGGCGTCGCATTCGAGCACGGCATTGCGCCGGGCGTCCGAGGCCCTGTCGTGAACCGCGCCGGGCGGCCCGTAACTCATGCGAAGTCCCGCCAGATCCAACATGTGCTTCAGGATGATTCCCATCCAGATGTCGTCGAACCGTCGGTAGCCGAGGTCCGGGTCCCACAGCGTGTAGTGCACGTAGGGTGTCAGGGCTCGTTGCCAGCCGCAGATGCCGCCGTTGACCGGCACGAGCTGCCCCGGCGGGACGATGGTCGGACGGCGCACGTACTCGGGCGGCCGGCCCGCGAATTCGGCCTGATGCCTGAGCTGCGTTTCGCCATCGACATCGGGGAGACCGAAAAATGTGCCGACGTGAAACGCCACTGGCATGCGGCCCGTGTTGCGGTACGGATACCCACGCGACCGGTAGTTCTCGAGTGGATCGACCCAGACGGCGAGCCCCGCCGACAGGATCCCGGCGAAGCGCTCGACCAGCCGCTCACCCGCCATCGGGCGGACATCGTCGTCCAGCGTCACGATGATGTCGCAGCCGTCCCGGTACGCCTGCCAAAGCCCGATCTGCCGGCATCCGGGCGAGCGCACGGTGATGCAGTCCAGCATGCCTGCAGGCGCATCCGCCCAGCACAGGTGCGCCAGGTCGTCGCTGCCGTGAGGACCGAGGTG
>DAIRFN010000381.1:0-4216 GCA_036795065.1 Vicinamibacterales bacterium | reverse complement strand
ATGCTGAGCCACTCGGAAACGTCGCTCATCGCCGATGGCCGCTCGATGGGCGAGCTGAAGCAGGGCGTGACGCTGGAGGTATTCGGCGAGGGCTCCATGGGCCCGATGAACGACCGGATGAAGCAGGAGTCGAAGGCGCGCCAGTCCGACATCACGTTCGACATCGGCTGGACGACCCTCGGGCAGTACCTGGACTGGCTGGTGGCCCGCGGCATCACCCCGAACATCGCGTCGTTCGTCGGCGCGGCCACGGTCCGCGTGAACGAACTGGGCTACGCCGACCGGGAGCCCACGCCCGAGGAGCTGGACCGCATGCGCGCGCACGTGCGTACCGCCATGGAGGAGGGAGCCATGGGCCTGTCATCCGCCCTCATCTACGCGCCTGGCTTCTACGCGAAGACCGGCGAGCTCGTCGAGCTGGCGAAGGTGGCGTCCCAGTTCGGCGGCATGTACATCTCGCACATGCGCAGCGAAGGCAACCGGCTCGTCGAAGCGGTGGATGAGCTGATGGCCATCGCCCGCGAGGCGAACATCCGCGCCGAGATCTACCACTTGAAGGCGGCAGGGGAATCGAACTGGCCCAAGCTGGACGAGGTGATCCGCCGCGTGGAGGCCGCGCGCAAGGACGGCCTCGAGATCACGGCCGACATGTACACCTACACCGCGGGCTCCACGGGCCTCGACGCCGCCATGCCGCCGTGGGTGCAGGAGGGTGGCTATCAGGCCTGGGCGGGGCGGCTGAAGGATCCGGCCACGCGCGCGAAGGTGATGAAGGAGATGCTGACGCCCACCGACGCGTGGGAGAACCTGATGCTCGCGGCCACGCCGAAGGGCACGCTCCTGGTGGGCTTCAGGAACGAGGCCCTGCGCAGCCTCATCGGCAAGACGCTGTCAGACGTGGCCGCCATGCGGGGCAAGTCGCCGCAGGAAACCGCGATGGACCTGGTCATCGAGGACGGCAGCCGGGTGCAGGTGGTCTACTTCCTGATGTCCGAGGAGAACACGAAGCGCCAGGTGGGGCTGCCGTGGGTGAGCTTCGGCTCGGATGCCGGCTCGCTGGCCACCGAGGGAGTGTTCGTCAAGCAGAGCACGCACCCCCGCGCCTACGGCAACTTCGCGCGCCTGCTCGGCAAGTACGTCCGCGAGGACAAGGCGACGACGATGGAGGATGCCATCCGGCGGCTCACGTCATTCCCCGCCGCCACGCTGCGGATCCCGGATCGCGGCCTCCTCAAGCCAGGACACTTCGCCGACATCGTCGCGTTCGACGCCGTCACCATTCGCGATCACGCCACCTACGAGTCGCCGCATCAGTACGCCACGGGAATGCGCCACGTGTGGGTGAACGGCACCCAGGTGCTGAAGGACGGGGAGCACACGGGGGCGAAGCCGGGACAGGTGGTGCGGGGGCCGGGATGGAAGAAGTAAGAAGTGAGAAGCGAGAAGCGAGAAGCGAAAAGCGGGATGGCGCAGATGGCGCATGACAACGCGTTCGAGATGGCCGCGTCCGCCGTGCGCTTCGGCGTCGGCGTGACGCGCGAAGTGGGGGCGGACCTGTCCGAACTGGGCGCGAAGCGGGTGCTCGTGCTCACCGACCCGACGATGGCGAAGCTGGCGCCGGTGCAGACGGTGCTCGAGTCGCTGGAGGCACATCGCGTGGGCGCCACGCTCTTCGACCGCGTGCGGGTGGAGCCCACGGACGAATCGCTGCACGAGGCGATCGCCTTTGCCGGCCAGGCCGCATACGACGCGTTCGTCGCCGTGGGCGGCGGCTCCACCATCGACACGGCCAAGGCGGCGAACCTCTACACCTGCTACCCGCCCGCAGACTTCCTGGACTACGTGAACCCGCCCATCGGCAAGGGCCTTCCCGTCCCTGGGCCCGTGAAGCCGCTGTTCGCCATCCCCACCACCGCCGGCACGGGCAGCGAGACCACCGGTGTCAGCATCTTCGACCTCAGTCGGATGCACGCGAAGACAGGCATCGCCAGCCGGCGGTTGAAGCCAACGCTGGGGTTGCTCGATCCGGAGAACACACGGACGATGCCGCCGCAGGTGGCGGCGTCCACCGGCCTCGACATCCTGAGCCACGCGGTGGAGTCGTACACGGCCATGCCGTTCACCGGGCGCCCGCGGCCCGATCGGCCGGCACTGCGCCCGGCCTACCAGGGGTCGAATCCCATCAGCGACGTCTGGTCGCTGCAGGCGCTCCGACTGGTGGCGCGTTTCCTCGTTCGCGCCGTCGAAGACCCGTCAGACGACGACGCACGCGCCAGCATGCTGCTGGCCTCGTCTTACGCCGGCATCGGGTTCGGAAATGCGGGCGTGCACCTGCCCCACGGGATGTCCTACCCGGTGTCCGGGAACGTGAAGTCGTACCGGGCGCCGGGCTATGCGGTGGACCATCCGCTGGTGCCGCACGGCATGTCGGTCATCCTGAACGCGCCCGCGGTGTTCCGCTTCACGGCGTCTGCCAATCCCGAGCGTCACCTCGAGGCGGCCGAGGCACTGGGCGCGGACGTGTCCCGGTGCAGTTCAGAAGACGCGGGCGCGGTACTGGCGGATCGCATCACGTGGTTCATGCAGCGCCTGCGCGTGCCAAACGGCCTGACGGCCATCGGCTACACGTCAGACGACATTCCCGCGCTGGTGGAAGGCACCCTGCCGCAGCACCGGGTGACGAAGCTGTCGCCACGCCCGGCCGGTCCTGAGGAACTGGGCCGGCTGTTCGAGGCGGCGATGGTGGCGTGGTGACCGTCGGTGTTCAGGCGAGCGCCACAGTGTCGCCGACCCGCACGGTTCCCGGCGCCAGGACGACGGCATAGACGCCCGCGCACGGGAACCGGCCGGCGTTACCCACCTGCAGCCGGTTGTACCGCACGAGCGTCTTGAGGACGTCGATATCGTCCGGCAGGTCGTCCTGTGCCAGCGTCGTCATCACGCATCGCGGATCGGGCATCGTCACGTTCAAGCGGACGCCCTCGCCCATCGCCACGTCGCGCCCGACCCAGTTGTTCTCCACGAACCCGGAATCGGGGGTGTCGACGATCACGTTCATGCGAAACCGGCGGGGGTCGAACCGGCCTTCCTTGTGAAGCGCGCCCAGCTTCGCCAGCGTGGACGTGGTCATCACGCTGGCGGGAAACAGGTCGAAGAACGCGCCGGCGGACACGGGCGACGGCAGGCCCGCCTCGGCAAAGAACGCCGACCCCAGTTTCGCCTCGACAACGGTGTCGCGGTGGCCAGCCGGGTCGGCATCCTCCACATCGGGATGGTACTGGTCGATGGTGAAGTCGGCCGGGGCGGCCTTCGCCAGGGTGACGTCGCGCCCGAAATACGCGGACAGCGCGCGGTCGGCCTCACCGGACGCGCTGGTCACGCTGTCGCCGTTCGGCAGGGTGATGCGAACGGGCGGCAGGGCGTGACCGGCCCACGGCGGTTCGACGAACGAGGCCCGGCATTCCAGGATGCCCGGAAACAGCTTCAGGCTCTTCGCGCTCACAACCTTGCCGCTCACCGTGTCGACGAGGGCATACGCGCGATCGCCGACCACGCCTTGCGCCGTCAGTTCCGCCTGGTCGAGCCGTTCGCCGGCCATGGACTTGACCGGGAACCGCCACAATTCGGCCACTGTGCCGACCATCCCATTCGTCGCCATCCATTCCCTCCTGCCGCGGGTCCAGTGCCGATTACATCATGGCCGCCCGTCTAGGTGTCTCCGAATTCCGAGAGGTAGCGAACCAGCCCCGTGCGTCCGCGGAGCGCGCCGGGCACCAGCTCGATGGCCATGAACGCCTCGTCCGGGACCGGGTACTCGCACCGCAGGCCATACCCGCTGGCTGGCCGAAACCCGAAGCGGGAATAGAACTCGGGGCGCCCGAGGACAACGACGGCGTGGCACCCGGCGCCCGCGCACGCAAGTAATCCCTCCTGCACGAGCCTCGAGCCAATCCCCTGTCGTTGCCGCACCGGCAGCACCGCCATCGGCGCCAGCCCCATCACGTCGGCGAGGGGCAGGGACGAACCGATGCCCACGTGCGTGAACAGGATGTGGCCGACGACCGTGTTCTCTTCCTCGGCCACGAGCGAGATTGCCGGGTGTCCGGCCCGTCGAATCGCGTTGACCATGCGCGATTCGTCGGGTTGCCCGAACGCGGCGTCGGTCACCTGCGCAATCGCGGCTTCGTCTCCGGGCTGTTCCGGCCGCACGTGCAGA
>DAIRFN010000380.1:0-4230 GCA_036795065.1 Vicinamibacterales bacterium | reverse complement strand
CGAGCAGGTTCCGGTCGCGGCAGGAATACTGCAACAGCGGCTCGACGCCCTGCCCGGCCACGAGCACCGCCAGCGAAAGGGCGCTCAGCCGCGCGCCGCTGCGCGGCCCGTCGGGAATGGTCACGACATCCACACCGTGGGCATGCAGGCGCCGCGCAGCTTCGACGGCCTCGGCGGCGTCGTACCCCCGAGGCGGCGGCACCTCGACGATGGTGACGAAGCGGCCGTCGGCGAGCTTCCGCGCGAGCGCCGATTTCTCCCGGCGCGGGGTCGGTGCCTGCGCGTGGGGCTGGCTGGCAATGGGCGTCCGCGCCTCGGCCGTGGCCGTCTCGCGGTTGGCGAGGCCCGGGGCCATGGCTCTCACCGCCTGGGCGATCTGGCGGATGTGCTCCGGCGTCGTGCCGCAGCACCCGCCCACGAGGCGCACACCGGCACTGACGAACCGGCGTGCGTACGACGCCATGTAGTCGGGCGAGCAGAGATAGAGGTTGCGTCCCTCGATGTCGCGCGGCTTGCCGGCGTTGGGCTGCGCGGCCAGCGGCGCAGACACGACGTCGGCGATGCGCTCCACGGTCTCGAGCATCGGCGCCGGGCCGACGCTGCAGTTGAGGCCCACGACATGCGCCCCCCTGGCGACCAGCTCGGGCGCGAACTGCTCGGGCGGCATGCCGTCCAGGCTGTTGCCGTCCTCCTCGGTCGTCATCTGCGCGACGATGGGCAGGTCCGAGACCGCGCGGACGGCGGCGATGGCGGCGCCCATCTCGTTCAGGTCGCGGAAGGTCTCGAGCATGAACAGGTCCACGCCCCCCTTCGCCAGGGCCTCGGCCTGCTCGCGGAAGATGGCTTCCGCTTCGTCCACGCCCGTCTTGCCCCACGGCTCCACGCGCACGCCCAGCGGGCCGATGGCGCCCGCCACGTAGGCCTTCGGCCCTCCCGGCGCGGCGTCGCGCGCCGCGCGGGCCAGCGCCGCGGCGGCCTGGTTGATCTCGGCCACGCGGTTCCCCAGCCCGAACGCGCGCAGCTTCATCCGGTTGGCCCCGAAGGTGTTGGTCTCGATGACGTCGGCGCCCGCGCGGAGATACTGCGCGTGCACGTCGCGCACCAGGTCGGGCTCGGTGAGCGTCAGCGACTCGAAACACCGATTGATGAAGACGCCCTTCCCGTACAGCATCGTCCCCATCGCGCCGTCGCAGACGAGGATGCGCTCGGAGAGGGCCTCGAGGAAGGGTTTCATGGGGCGTGTCTGTCGATTACGCCGAAGGGTTCGACCCGCAGATTACGCAGATTCCGCAGATGAGGTTCATCAGATGAGATTTCCGCCGCGCGGGTCGAGCGTTGGCCGCGGCCGGCCTGCGGCCGGCCACTGTCCGGTGGCGCGACGCGCCGCCGGCCAACTTCATCTGCGCAATCTGCGTAATCTGCGGCCCTAGCGCGGGGCCATTGGCGCCTGCTGGTCGGCCGCGGGGGGCACCAGCAGCTCGGTCTTGTCCCAGATGAAGTCGTCCTTGCTGTAGACCGCCAGCTCGTAGTCCTTGCCCATGAAGATGGCCGACACCGGGCACGCCTCTTCGCAGTAACCGCAGAAGATGCAGCGGGTCTTGTGAATCTGGTAGACCGACGCGTAGCGGGGGCCTGCCATCACGGTGCCGTCGTTCTCCGCGGCCTCCAGGTAGATGGCGTCCGCCGGGCACGCCACCGAGCACAGGCCGCAGGCCACGCATTTCTCCAGGCCGTTCTCGTCGCGCATCAGCACCTGCTTGCCCCGGTACTTCGGGAACATGGGCACTTTCACGTCCGGGTAGTTCACCGTGATCGGGCGCCGGAACAAGTGCCTGAACGTGAGCGCAAAACCTTCGACGAGCGGGCGAATCATGCCCAAAATGATACCATTTCCCCCGGGATCGCCGCCGTGCTTCAGGAACCCAAGTTCTTATCCGCCGGCCAGTTCCTCCTCACCACGCTCATCGTCAAGCTGGCGGTGATGGCGGCGCTGGCCACCATGCTCGCCCGCTACCGGCGATTCCGCCACATCCTCATCTTCGAGCAGCGCAACTGGCCCGACAGGCTGGTGTTCGCCGTCAGCCTCATCGTCCCGCTCACGGCCGGTGTGGCGGCCCGGCTGCTGCTCAACTACGAGGCGGCCGACCTGACGCTCGAAGGCGCCTTCCTGGCCGGGCTCATCGCCGGCCCCTACACGGGCGCGATCGTGGGCGCCAGTATGGCCCTGCCGGGGATGGTGGCGGGCGAGTTCGGCGCCCTGCCTTTCGCGGTCGGCTGCGGTTTCGCCGGCGGCGGTTTCCGGGAGGCCTGCCCGAAAGAAGACATCTGGAGCTTCTCGCCGTTCGTCTTCTTCAGCCTGCCGGGCCACTTGTGGCGCATGATGCGCAGCCTGGAGGTGAACTGGCAGGTCCTCCTCCTGCTCGTGCCCATCGGGCTCGAGTTGATCAGGCAAGGGGTGGGCGCGCGCTTCGGGGAAACCCGCCTGTTCCACCTGCACGGCGATTCGTTCTGGCTCACCGTGGCCGTCTACGTGGCCACCGTTCTCACCGTGTCCATTCCCATCAAGATCTGGAACAACGCCCGCATCGAGCACCGCCTCCACGAGCAGGAGACGCTGCTGCTGGCTGCGAAGGTCGAGGCGCTCAAGAGCCAGATCAACCCGCACTTTCTCTTCAACACCCTGGCGTCGGTGTCGTCGCTCATCCGCTCGCAGCCCGAGACGGCCCGCATGGTCGTCCAGAAGCTCTCGGGCCTGCTCCGGAAGCTGATGCAGAGCGACGAGCAGTTCGTCACGCTGCGCGAGGAACTCGACGCCATTGACGAGTACCTGGCCATCGAGGTGGTGCGGTTCGGTCCCCGGTTGAGCGTCCGCAAGACCGTTTCGTCCGAGACGCTCGACGTCATCGTGCCCAGTCTGCTGTTGCAGCCCCTGGTGGAGAACGCCATCAAGCACGGGCTGTCCCGGAAGGTAGGCCCCGGCTGCATCACCATCCGCGCCTGGCGCGATCGTCACGCCACGATCATCGAGGTCGAGGACGATGGGCTGGGCATCTCGGAGGAACGGCTGGAGACGGCCATGCGGGCCGGGATCGGCCTCAGCAACGTGAACGAGCGGCTGCGCGTGTTGTACGGCGCGCAGGGCCGGCTCCTGCTCTCAGGCGTCCCGGGCAAGGGCGCCCTGGCCCGGGTGGAGATCCCCCTCTCCGTCACCCCGCACCAGCTGGCGTCATGAACCACAACCACAACGGAAACGGTCACCACCTCACCGCCGTGGTCGCCGACGACGAACAGCCGGCGCGGGACGAGTTGTGCTACCTGCTCGGCCAGATGGAGGGTGTGGAGGTGGTCGGCCAGGCGGTCAACGGGATGGAGGCCGTGGACACCATCGCGCGCCTGGAGCCGGACGTGGCGTTCCTGGACATCCAGATGCCCGGTCTCACCGGGTTGGAGGTGGCCAGGCAAATCCGGGAAACCGGGGTATCCCCGGCCGTCGTGTTCGTGACGGCGTTCGACCAGCGGGCCGTCGAGGCCTTCGAGGTGAACGCCGTGGACTATCTGCTGAAGCCGGTGGAGGCCACCCGGCTGGGCGAGGCCGTCCAGCGCGTCCGTACCCGCCGGGTCGAGAACCCGCCCCTGGCCGACCAGCTCGACCGTCTGGTCCGGATGATGTCCACGGCGAACCGGCCGGCCCAGGTGGCCGTCAAAACCCACGACCGCTTCGTCCTGGTTCAGGCCGACGACATCATCTACGTCTCGGTCGTCGACGATTCGATTAATATTGTGACTGGACAGGTGTCTGGCACATCGAATGACCGGACCCTGGACGAGTTGCAGGCCCGGCTCGACCCGGCGGTTTTCTGGCGGGTGCACCGGTCGCATCTCGTGAACATCAACAAGATCAAGGAGATCGTCCCTTGGTTCAGCAGGAACTACATCCTCAGGATGAAGGACGCGAAAGCGACCGAGATCCCGGTCAGCCGAACGCAGACGCGGCGGCTCCGGGAGTACCTGAAGCTGTAGCGTTTGGCGACCCCGGCGATGAAGACACGCCGTCGCCGTTCAGATTCGAAGCCGTTGCCCCGCTGACGCCCGTGCCCGCCCTCGCGAAGACGGACATCCACTTCTGGCACGCGATGACGGGCCACCTCGGCGAGGCGCTCGTGGCGCAGGCCAAACAGTTCAATGAGAGCCAGGGCGACTACGAGGTGAAGCCGATCCGCAAGGGCACCT
>DAIRFN010000116.1:0-14794 GCA_036795065.1 Vicinamibacterales bacterium | reverse complement strand
GATCTTCTCGCTCCCTGGCGTACGACTCGCCACCAGCCCGGACGCCACGACGATCAAGCCGCCGGCCGACATGCGGGTGGGCATGAGTGCCGCCGCACGACGCGACGAACTGGCACGGTGGTGGGCCCGGATGCACGAGCCGGGCTTCACCGCGTGGTGGGATGGCGTCGTCGAGGTGGCGTTACGGCGGGCGGCCGTGGACGCCTATCGGGACATCTTCGATCTGGTGGAGACGGTGGAACGCGAGCGCGCCCGGCACACGACGGCGGACTCGCCGTGACGAACGGCCGTGCAGCGAGCGGATGGCATTCACTCCGCCCGTCGATACAACCTCAATGTCACGTGGAGATCGTCCACGGGCAGCTCGCGGGCGAGCTCGAAGGTGCCGGCGTCGAGCCATCGCTGCAGTCGCGCGACGTTGCGCGGAAAGTCGACCGTGATTTCCGGCGAGGCCAGCTCGGTCGAGGTCGGCGCGATGAGCACGACGTGCGTCGTGTCGCCGATCAGGTCCACGTCGCGTTCCCGCAGGATCTCGAGGGGGAACGAGGCTTCTCCGGCCGGAGGCCCGAGCTGCCAGGTGAAGAGCCCGGGAGACAGCGCGTCGCTGCGTCCCAGGATCGCGATGCGATCGGACGGCCCGGTCTCGGCGCGAATCGAGGCAAGGGCATCGGCCAACGCCGGGCTGTCGAGGTAGTTCTCGAAGGCGAGACGGCGGAACGGTTCGCCGGCCACCACGTCGCGCGCCCCGGCCAGCGCGACAAGCATCACCACGGGGGTCGCGATCGCGGCGGCCAGTCGGCTGCGTCGCCATACCCAGGTGCCGATCTCGCTCGCGCTGGTCAGCCAGACCAGCAGGATGGGAAAGGCGAGGAACCGGGCGAAGCGCGTCTGGTGCGCGAGCACCATGGCGGTCTGCACGAGCGCCGCAAGAATCAGCAACTGGACGAGCGGCGGCTGCGCCCGGAACCGGAGAGCCGCGAGCGCGAAGCCCGCCACTGCGGCGGCCAGCAGCCAGATGTCGGAGAAGTAGTCGGCCCGGACCGCGGCCCCGTAGGAGAGGAGCCCTTCCGTCGCCGAGGCCGCTCCCATGGGGGAGTTGATTACCAGGTTCGCGATGTCCTTCATGTGATTGGGAAACGGAGACGCCAGCCACACCGTCACCGGGAGGACGAACCACAGCAGGAGCGGACGGACGCGGGGATCGAAGGCGAAGAGGCCCGGCCAATCGATGCGGCCGCGGCGGTGGAGGAACCACACCCGGCCCAGCAAGAGGTACAGCGCCACGTAACCGCTGTTGCCGATCGACGTGACCCCGACCCGCCGTCCGAAGAGAGAAAACGAGAAGCCTCCGGTGATGGTCACCGCGAGGACCGTCAGGAGATAGGCGGCCAACAGGGCTCCAGTGGGCGTGGCCAGCCACTGTCGTGCCGATCGCCACGCCTCCTCTCCACGGTCGCGGAAGCGCCACGCCGCCGTGTGTCGCAGGTACTCGTATACCAGCAGGGGAACGGCCAGCATGATGAAGTAGTTGTACTTCGTGAAGAACAGCACGGTCAGGGAGACGGCAAACAGCCGTGCCGCCGAGGGGCTGCGCTGCTGCTCGTAGCGCGCATGGCAGACCAGCACGAACAGCTGCGCCAGCGCGCCGAGCATCTCGGTCATGGCGACCGAGGAGTACGCCAGGTAGAACGGCGAGCGCATCACGAACAGCAGGAACAGCGCGGTGGGAAGCCAGGCGGCCCGGGACCATTGCAGGCAGAGGAGCGCCGTCCCGGCCAGCACCGTGAGGATGAAGGCCACCAGGCTGCTCCGCAGCCCCGATGCCATGTCTCCGCCCAGGACGAGGTAGAACGGCATCTGGAAGAGCGATGGCCCGGGCGGCCAGTAGCCCTGCAGCCAGAGATCCCAGAGCAGCCGGTGCCACTGCAGGGTCTTCAGGTAGAACGCGTCGACCCAGCCGAAGGCGAGGTGGGCGGCCAAGTCCCATCGGGGCAGCAGCCGTCGGGCGACGACGTCGTCGATCGCCTGACGTGAGACGAGCGTGGCGACATAGCCGGAGACGGCGAGCGCGCTGGTGCACACCGGGACCAGTACGCTGCGACGGATGTCATTGGCGCTCATCGGCCCGTACCGGAGGGCGCCTCGAGCCGTCCATCGTCGATCCGGGGACCGATGTCCACGGTCTCGGCGACGATGCGCACCCGTTCGGGGCGAACACGCGCGCCGACGCGCACGCGGCCGGGGCGCTTGAAACGACAAGCCATATTAGCGAGCTCCCCGGGTCAACGTGAGGATGATTCTCGGACTCGGCGCGTGCGAGCGAAGGGCGACAAGGCTCAACGCGGGCCTATTATCTTGCAGAAGCGGCTGGCATCAGGCGCCGGACCGTGCGAACTCGGGTTGACAGGGCGCATACTCCAAGGAGCCGGAGAGTTGCGCGTGGGCTTCTCACTGACCAAGTGGTACCTGGACCTCGTCACCGACGACGGGCGCGTGGCCATTGCCTACTGGGCCGAAGTCAGGTGGAAGCGCCTCCGGCACATGGCTTCAGCGGCCTCGGCCGGCAGGTGACGCCGATGATCGAGCCGAACGTGACCGATACGGATGAGACCTTTGATCCGGTCACCGATCACGTGATCGTCCTCGGCCGCAGCGACCTGGCGTCGGAGGATCCGAGCGTGCTGACCGAACCCGAATCGGTGGTGATGAACGGCGAACGTGCCCCGCGCCTGGTCTGGAAGGCCGGGGTTCGTCATCGCGTGCGGCTGATCAACATCACGCCCGACGACATCTTCAGCGTGTCGCTTCAGACGTCTGAAGGGCCGGTGATGTGGACACCGGTCGCCAAGGATGGTGCGCCTGTACCGAAGGTCGAATCCGTCGCCGTGCCCGCATGACCAGACGATTGCCGTGGGCGAGACCTACGAGTTCGACTACCAGGCCCCCGCAGGACGCAAGACGGCATGGCTGGACGTGCGCACGCCCGGCGGGAAGTGGCAGGTGCAGGGCCACGTGATCATCAAGGAGGGAAACGGCGAGACCGGCACGGACGCTCCAGCCGATGAGGCTGGCCTCCAACACAACCGTAAGGTGTGCGGAGGTGCCTGACAAGAGGCGGGGTGTGATCTGATAATGCCTGCCATGACTCGATATGGCTCGGCGATTCGAGCGTGGGCAGTGGCCGAATTGCTCGTGCTGGCTGGCAGCCCCGCGCATCCGGCGCTGCGCGCGCAGGGAGCGCCCGCGCCGGTTCACGAGCAGGCGTCGCCGGACAGGGCACGGCAGGAAGCGAGGCGCCCGGCTCGGCTCACGGTCAGCGTGCCGCATGACGAGAGCGAGCTCTCTCTGGACGGTCGTGCCATCGTCGGCATGGGAACCACGAGAATTGTGGAGACACCGCCGCTCGGACCGCGGGAACGGCGCAGCTTCACCCTGACGGCCCGCTGGCATCCGAACACCTACACGACGATGACGCGGACCAAGAGCGTGTCACTTCGAGCGGGCGACACCCTGACCGTCGATCTGACGCGTGAGGACCCGGGCGATCGCGTTCGCGTCGTCTATGTGCCGACACCGGCCGATGTCGCGGAGGAGATGGTCACCCTTGCCAGCGTGACCGCGGCGGACGTCGTCTTCGAACCCGGGTGCGGCGACGCGCGCATCACCATCGCCGCGATCAGGGCCGGCGCGCGGCGTGCCATCTGTGTGGACCTCGACCCCGAGCGCGCGCAGGAATCCCGCGCCAACGTCCAACGCGCAGGCCTTGCAGACCGGATTGACGTGCGCCAGGGCGATGCGTTGGACGTCAAGGATCTGTCGGAGGTCAGCGTCGTGTTCCTCTACATGGGTGATCACTTCAACCAGCTGATTCGGCCGATCCTCTGGCGAACGCTCGAGCCGGGTGCACGAGTCGTGTCGCATCGCTTCACGATGGGAGACTGGCAGCCCGACAAGACCATCACGGTGCTGAGCGCCGAAGGCGGCGGCACCTACGATCTGCATCTCTGGACGATCACCGAGGACGTGAAGCGGAAGCCCGCGCGCTGATTGCGGCGAGCCACGCTGGGCGTGGCCCGTTCTTCGGGCGTAAACTGTGACGTGGAGAAGTGAATAAGGTGAGCCGGAGCGCCTTGGCCTTCGGCGCTCCGGGTAAATACCGTTGAACTACGGCGTGTCCTTCTCGACCACGATCTCGGACGCCACACGAGCGGCGCCGATACCGGTGAACTTCACGGTCACCTTGGTGTTGGGCTGGTTGGCAAGCCCGGCGATACCGGTTTGCGCACCCGTCACCCTGGTGGATTCGTTGTAGGCCACCATCTCGGTCTTGCCGTCTTTGGCCTTGACGGTGAGCATCTTGGCGGTCGTATCCACCTTGACCAGCTCGCCTTTGAGCGAGGTGTCGGTCTTGGCTTGGTCGGGCTGCGCGGTGCGCAGCTGCGGCGCCGGACTCGGGTCGGGCGCTGGGGTCGGGCTGGGCTGCGGCTGTTGCGCGGCGAGCGACGTGCCGAGGAAAGCCGTGAAGGCCAGGGCGGTCGTCGTGGACGTCAGTCGCTGGAGTTTGGTCATGCGCGAATTTCCTCCTGCGTACTCGATGAGCGAAGTCCATGCCAGGCCCCCTGCGGCCGGCAGATGCCGAAACACGCGGTAAATGCCCGTCGAGCTTTTCGGTTCAGCTGAAAAAAGGTGAGTGTAAATTGTTCCAGTCACGCACTTCCTTCCGTGCTCCCGTCCCCCGCCTCTTCTTCGCCCTCTGCGTGATCGCGCCGACGCTGCTGGCGGCTACCGCCACGGCCGCGCCGCCGGTGACCGGTCAAGAGCGCACCCGCCAGCTGCAGCGCATCCTCGACCGTGTCAAGGAGCAGCTCGGACTCGACCATCCGGTGATGGTCGAGGTCGTCCCCAGCAATCCTCACCTCATCTCGGTCGAGGCGCCGGTGCGCGCGGGAGGCGCGTTCGTGGTGCGCGTCGAGGAACGGATGCTCGAGCTGCTCGACGGCGGCGAGCTCGAGGCGGCCCTCGCCCACGAGCTCGGGCATGTCTGGGTGTTCACCCACTTCCCCTATCTGCAGACCGAGCAGCTGGCCAACGAGATCGCGATGCGCGTCGTGGCCCGCGACGTGCTGGCGCGCGTGTACGAGAAGGTCTGGAAGTCGGGGGCCGCCAAGGGCGACGTGGGCACCTTCCCCGGACCCGGGCCAGCGGTCGCCAGCGGGACCCCTCCGGGGAAGCAACAGTAGAGGGGAGCGGCCCTCGAGAGGCCGCGGCGGCGAGACCTTCATGGACGGCGTGCACGCGCTCGTCGACCACCTCCGATCGCTCGGGCTTTCCACCGATCCGTCGGGCCGCGCCGTGCTGCCGCTGGTCTTCCACAAGCGCATGGTGCTCGCGCGAACACGGCAGTGAATTCGTTCCGCTCCCCGCTGATCGAAACCGCTCGACCAGCATGAGCTCGTCCGCCGACGAGTCGACGCGCGCGAAGAAGATCGTCCGCCCATCGCGTGACGCGCCGAGTCCACGACCTCCCGGCTGTCGGGCATCCACGCCGGCCTGTTCGCGCTGAGCTTGATGTCCGTGAGGCGGACCGGCTCTCCGGCAGGCGACAGGTCTGCCGCCAGGGGTAATCGGTAGCTCCCCGGTGAACGGTGTGAGGTCTCGTCGAAACACCAGCGACAGGCCGTCGGGTGAGATCGCCGGATCCGAGTCGGTACCCACCCCGAGCGGTGGAAACGTGACTAGCCGCCTGTCCTCGTTGTCGAGCCCGATCACGAACAGGGCGTCCGGCCGTGCCCTCGCCTTGCCCATCGGGGACAACCACACACGAAGAGTCGGGACACCACGCAATCGTCAGCGGCCAGTACACGGGGTTGCGCGGCCGCACCTCGGCGATCTTGCGTTCGGGTCCGCCCAGGGGCGGGATCAATCGCAGTTCGTGCGTGGCGGAGTTCGGTTGACGACGGAGAAAGGCAATCGCCCGGCCGTCGGGCGCCCAGGCCGAAGCCGACGCCCATGCCGCCCTCGCCCAGCGTCGATTCGACGAGGTAGCGGCCTCAATCCGACAACTGCCCAGCTTCGGCCCTGCAGACCCCCGCGTTTGAGGCGCTTGAGTGAACGGTGCCGGTTAAGAGGGTCTCATAACCTCGAATCACTTCCAGATCTCACGGCGCCGTTCCCTTCGCGACCAGCGCCGGCCAGTTCAGGATCATCTGCATCGGCGCCGGCTCGTCCGGCTCGTCCACCGGCTCCCGAACCAGGAAGCGGCGCCCGTCCGCCGTGACGTCGAAATTGGACGCACCCGCGCCGAGTGCTGCGATCCGCGTTGGTACGAGCAACATCGGCGCCTGGCGGAAGACCGGCGCCGCATCGACCGCCAACGCCATGATGCCGCGGCCCGGCTCGAGGTAGTAGAGCTCGCGTCCATCGCGGCTCCAGCGCGGTTCGACGCCGCCGTCAGTGGTCACCTGCCACTTCGCACCGGTTGGCGGAAACGACTGGATGTAGATCTGCGACCGGCCGGATTCGTCCGACTGGTAGGCTACCCACCGATCATCGGGGGAGAAGCTCGCGTGCAGCTCCCCGGCCTCGGTGCCGGCGATGGTGGTCTTTGCCCCGGTGCCCACGGTGTACGCCACGACGTCGTTGAGCCGATCCGCTGAGAGCTCCGAGACCAGCAGCGTGCGGCCGTCCTTCGACACGTCGCTCGGAACCTTCTGGACATCAGACTCCAGGACTGCCGCCGCCGGCGTCGCGCCGTCGGCCGACCGCTCGTACAGATCGAGCGGCCCGTTCCGATAGGAGCCGAACAGGACGCGGGCGCCATCACGCGACCAGATCGGCTGCCAGTCGTCCGCCTCGCCAAACGTGACCCGGGTCCGGCTGCCCGTCGCGATATCGACAATCCACACGCTCCGGCCACCGCGCGGGTTGTCGTTGAGGTCGATGACGACGCGGGTGGCATCCGGCGAGATCCGCACGTTGCTATAGCTATCCGGCGCGCCGAGCGCGCCCAGCGAGCGCCCGGCGCGGTCGTACCAGTGAAGCCGGTAGCGCGGTTCGTGAATCTGCTGATAGACCAGCACACCTGTGTCCGACACTGAGTACCGTGCCCGCAGTCCCGTGACGGAAGCCCGAACACCATCTGCCAGACGGACCGGCTCGCCGACGAACATCAGCGTCGCTGAGTCGAGCGTCCGGGCCAGCAGCGTGCCGTCCTGCGGGTACAGGAGGTGCCCCGTGCGGGAGTACCGGGCCTGCGCGCTCGTGTCCATCAGACGCACCGGAGGTCGGCCGTCGAGGAAGCCGACATAGGTGGAGCTCTTGTCCGGGCGCCCGCTCCGGGCGACGAAGACGAAGCGCTGGCCGTCGGGAAGGAACTGCGGCCAGCGATGCGAGTTCTCCTGCCGCGAGCGATCGAGCGTGGTGACCTGCGTCGGCGCCCCACCGGCCGCCGGCATCCGATACATCCCGTATCTGAGCGACACGACCAGTTCGTCGTCGCGGTTCCAGGCGGCGCCGAGAAATGCGTCTGGCACCTCCAGGATCGACCGGGGCGTTCCACCGGCGACGTCGGTCCGCCGCAAGCGCCCGTTGGCGACGTAGCCGACCGAGCGGCCGTTACCCGACCAGAACGGGCTGCCGGCGCCGTCGGTGTCGTCCAGCCGACGTGTCGAACCCGACGCCAGGTCGTGGAGGTACAAGCCGGCCGGCCCTCCCGCCTTTGCGCGCGCGACGAAGAGTACCTGCCGCCCGTCCGGCGAGATCTCCGGCGGGTATTGGTTACCGGTCTCGAGCTCGTTCGGAGCGATGGCAAACCGGACCACTGGTGCTGCTGGTGGTGCGGGTGAAGGCGCGAGCCACACACCGGCAGCCAGGCCGAACGCCGCCGCTGCAGGTATCAACACTGCGAGCCATCGCCCGTGTGACGGAGCGGCCGGCGCCTCGGCGTCCGGCCGGCCGAGGTCCTCTCCGATCCAATGGAGCTCGTCGGCCAGATCGCGCATCGTTTGCCACCGTGCCTCGACCGACTTCGCCAGGCACTTGCCCACGACTCGGCTCAGTGCGCGTGGAATGGCCGGCGTCGCTGCCGACAACGACGCCGGGTCGCGCTCGAGGATCGCAGCCATGATCTGCGGCGCACTGTCGCCGTCGAACGGCCGGCGCCCGGCCAGCATCTCGTAGAGCACGACGCCGAACGCGAAGACATCGGTCCGAGCGTCGACGGCCAGGCCGAGGATCTGCTCGGGCGCCATGTACGGCCACGTCCCCACCGCGACTCCCGGCACCGAGACGGCGGCCGTGGTGGTCGCTGCAACCGGGCCGTAAACGGGCGCGACGCGCGTGGCCAGCCCGAAGTCGAGCAGCTTGACGCCGGCCGGGGTGAGCATGACGTTGCCGGGCTTCAGGTCGCGATGGATGATCCCGGCGCGATGAGCGGCATCCAGCGCCGCGGCGATCTGCCCCGCGCAGCGCAGCGTCTCAGCGAGGGGAAGCCGACCGCGGGCGAGTCTCGCCGCCACCGTCTCGCCCTCCACCAGTTCCATGACGATGTAGTCGATGCCTTGCTCGACGCCGACGTCGTACACCGCGCAGATGTGGGGGTGGTTGAGCGCGGCGATGGCCCGCGCCTCGCGCTCGAAGCGGGCTCGCGCGGCCGGGTCGACCGGACCATCGGCGCGGAGTACTTTGATGGCCACCTCACGCTGGAGCCGTCGATCGCGGGCGCGATACACCGCGCCCATCCCGCCCTCGCCAATCGGGGCGACGATGTCGTAGGGTCCCAACGCGGCGCCAGGGGCCAGTGGCATGAGGTGGAGCGGATTATAGCTGTCGGTCTAACCCCTCAGTCTCCTGGGCGCCTGACGGCCGCCGCGTCGCGTATCACAGCCGCCGCGATGGCGCGTGGGGATCTGGGTGCTGAACGTTGCCGGTTGGGCGAAGCCACCCTGACGATCCAACGCCAACTCCGCCATCCTGCCTCAACGGCGCGAACTGAGTCTTACTCTTTCCACAGCGGCCAGGGAGTCACCGACGCCACGGCAGCGGCGGGTATCGCCGAGTTGATCCAGGGCTGATGGTTCAGCGTCAACGCCTGTTCGCCAGGCCGCAGCACGTTGGTGACCCCGTAGCCAGGCACCTCGGCATTGGTTGGACCGTAGACCCTCTTGTAACCGCAACCAAGCACACGGCCGCCGCTGTCTTTGGCCACGAACGCCACGCTGTTCCACGCCGTCACGATCGTGCCGATGTTGGTCATGCTCGGCTCCACCACAAGGCCGGGAGCGTTGACCTCCCGGCCCCAACTCAGCGCGGGGCTCGTCGGGAAGCGCCCGATGTCGGAGGCGCCCGATGCGGAACCCGCTTCGACCACATAGCCTTGCGAGGGGCTTCCACCAGCCGGCGGCTGCCACTGCAAGGTCACGGTGGCGCCGGTGAGCTCGCGATGAGGCCGGAGGGAGGACCAGGTGGCGATTGCGCGCTCACGCCGATCATCAGGCCAATGGTGCACAGTGTCAGCAGCGTGCCGACGAGCCAGTTAGCGCGGGGGTTGGCCATTGGTGTCTTCCTTGGTCACGGTTGTGGCTCTGAGGGCACGGTCACCGACCGCGGAGGCGTCTCGACCCCCGATCCGCATGGGTTCACGGCCATTACCGAAAGGTTATAGGTGCCGGACGGCACCGTCCCGCTGATGCCGCGCACGGTCATCGGCAGCGTCAGGTCGAGAGCGCCAGTGACCCTCAAGACGTAGCTGGACACGGCCGGGCCCGAGCCTGGCGGATCCCAGCGGGCGCTCACCACCGATCCCGTCCGCGACACCGCGAGATTGACCGGTGGCTGCGGTGGGCCTGGACATGTCCCCGGGAAGGACAGCGTGACCGGCGTCGACGGCGCACTGGTGCCGCCGGCGTTGGCGGCACGGACGGCGAGCGTGTAGGTGCCCGGCGGCACGCCGGTGAAGGCGAACGTCTCGTTGGGTGGCAGCGGCATCGACAGCGTCGCCGCGCCGCTGACGTCGAGGATGATCGACGTCGGCGGCCCGCCCGTCGAGCCGTTCTGCCAGCTGAGCACGAGGTTCGCGCCATCCGCCAGACCGAGCAGACCGGTGGGCGCCGAGGGCGCCTGCGGGACGTTGACGAAGATCCGGAGCTCGTTCGACGCCGGGCTGCGGCCCGACGCCGTCCACGCGTGCAACCGCACGTAGAAGACGCCCGTCGGCGCGTCGAAGGCAAAGTTCGTGGGTGTGCCGGCCACGGGGACCGCGGCCAGCACCTCGCCGGGGTTGACGCCACCTTCTACGACGTAACCCGCCGGAGCGGTCGCGGGCGCATCCCAGGTCAGCGACACGCGGTTGCCGGCGACCGTCGCGCGGAGGTTCGCCGGCGCCGGCGGCGGCACGAACGGCGGCGGCGTCGTCACGACACCAAGCGCGCGGCCCTCTACTGACGGATCGAAGGGAATGGTGGCCACGATGCTGTGCGTGGTTGCGTCAATCGCGTAGACGTTCTCGCTCGCGGCCACATAGGCGCGCGTGCTGTCGCTCAGGAACGCCGTCGCGAACCCGCGGGGGACGGTTGTGGTACCGAGCGACACGTGGGTGGCGGGGCTGAGCCGGTGCATGGCGCCGCTCGGGGCGTAGCTCGGAATGTAGATGGTCGAGCCATCGGCCGAGATCCCGACGTGCCAGGGGACGGTGTCGAGCCGGGTCGTCACGACGGCGCCGGTGGCGGTGTCGAGAACCACCACGCGCGGCGGAGTCCAGGGGAAGATCGGGATCTCGTTGGGACCAAGGTTGTCCCGCTGCGGCACGTAGATGAAACGCCCATTCGGCGACAGGGACAGCGAATCGCTCCGGGCATAGAACCCGTCCAGCTGCACCCGCGTGATGACGGCGTACGGCGCGGTGCCCAGCACCACGACGCGATTGGACCCGGTCGCCATCACGTATACGCGCGACCCGTCGGGCGACGCGGCAACCCCGAACGCGCCGCCCTGGTTGTGCGTGACGGTGGCCACCCTCGAGCGCGACGCGATGTCGATGACGATGAACAACTGATGATTGCCGACGACGTAGAGCCGCTGGTTGTCGGGGCTCACGGCCAGCGCCCGAGGGCTGGTGCCCACCACGGAGGTCGGCCACACGTCCTCGACGGTGTTGGTGGCGGTCGACACGACCGAAATGGTCTGGTCGTAGTCGTTGAGAACGTAGACGCGAGCGCCGTCCGGGGCCATCACGATGGCGTGAGGCAGCAGGAAGCCGTTGCTCCGCCCCAGTTGGATTCTCGGTCCGGGGGTGTTCGTGGCGGCATCGATCACCGTCAGGTACTGTTGCCACTGCCCGGGCACTTTGCCAAGGACGTAGACGTACGGCGCCGCCGCAACCGGCGCAGCCACGGTCAGCAGCGCCATCAGCGCCAGCGCGCACCACCACGGAAACTGACGCCGATGCACGCGTGTCACGCCTGTCTCGCGGTCTGGTTTCTGTGGCATAGGACTCCTCGAGGACGAGAACGGCGCGGACGACCTCAGCGCGGGCCTTGAGCGGGCGGCCGCGTGCGCTCCCCGGACCGCAGCCGAGCACCTAGACCACGGCCGGCGCCTGTGCCGACGGTGGAGCGGTCAGGAGCGCGGCGAGCCACAGATATCACCAGACGAGCCCGGAAATGCGGGGGCGGCAGTGGCGAGACGGAGCGTTGAAGGGGAAAATGCGGTCATCCTCAATGGAGGACGACTTGTCATCCCACGTTCGTGCGGAATGGCGACGGATCGCCCGGCAAGAGGACAGTATCACCGCCGGCTCGAGAACCGAACAGGAATCGCCGCGACTCGGCCTAGCTCGAGCGGTCGGATGCCATTGCCGAACCGGCTAGGGCAGCCGGGTTGCTGCTCACAACGGCTGGAAAACCCCACGTCGATCAAAGTCACGGCCGGAACCGAGGTCATTGCGCACCTCGAAATGGTCTCGAGCTCGACCACCACTCAGGCGTTCACACTGACGACGTCGATGGCGCCGCGCTGAGGGCGTGCACAGGCTGAGGGGAATTCTTCTGTTTGGCCGACCCGCCCTGTTCGACGATCGGGGGGATCAGTGCCCCGGCCTCTTCCCGGGTGCCCCGGTAGGCCCGGCGGCAGTTGGCGCAGGCGTCGTAAAGGTCCCGGTGGCTTCGGCCACGGCCTCATGGGTCCGCACCACTCGCGCGTGATGTCCTATGCTTGGCGCGCGACATGCGGCGCGTGCACTTGGTGGTTCGGGGGGTGGTGCAGGGGGTGGGGTTTCGCCCGTTCGTGGCGGGCCTCGCGCGCCGGCTCGGCCTGGGCGGGCGCGTGCGCAACGACAGCGGGTCGGTCTTCATCGACGTGGAAGGAACGGACGCCGCGGTGGCCCGTTTCATCGCCGCGCTGAGGGATGAGGCGCCACCGCTGGCCGTGATCGACGAGGTGACAGCAGAAGAACACGCGCCCGTCGGGGAAGCGACGTTCGGCATCGAGGCCAGCGGCGCGGCCTTGGGCCGCCGCACGTCCATCCCACCCGACGTCGCCACTTGCGACGCCTGCCTGACCGAGCTTCGGGATCCGCACGACCGCCGATTCGGTTACCCGTTCCTCAACTGCACGCATTGCGGCCCGCGGTTCACCATCATCGAGAGCCTGCCCTACGACCGTGCCACCACCACCATGCGGCACTTCCCGATGTGTCCCGAGTGCCGTCAGGAGTACGAGGACCGTGAGAATCGCCGGTATCACGCCGAGCCGACGGCCTGCCCTGTCTGTGGGCCGCACGTGTGGTTCGAGGCGCCGGGCGGTGCGCGCGAGGAGCGCGACGCGGCCATCCGCGCGGCGCAGGACTGGCTCAGCCGGGGCCGCATCGTCGCGGTGAAGGGCATCGGCGGGTTCCACCTCGCGTGCCTGGCGGAGAGCGACGAGGCCGTGGCCGCGCTCCGCGCGCGGAAGGGTCGCGGCGACAAGCCGTTCGCGCTGATGGCGCCAACGATGGAAGCGGTGCGCGCGCTGTGCGAGGTCGATGGCGACGAGACCGTGCAGCTGCAGGGCCGCGCCCGGCCGATCGTGCTGCTGCGCCGCCGGGCCGATGCGATGGGTGCGGTCTCGCGCGACGTGGCGCCGGGCCAGGATCACCTTGGCGTCATGCTGCCCTACTCGCCGCTGCACCACCTGCTGCTGACGGAGCGGCCGCTGGTGATGACGTCCGGCAACCGCTCCGACGAGCCCATCGCGAAGGACAACGACGAGGCGCGCGACAAGCTGGCGGCCCTCGCGGACGCGTTCCTCTTCCACGATCGCGACATCCACACGGTGTGCGACGACTCGGTGATTCGCGTGTTCCGCGGCGAGCCGCTGCCCGTCCGGCGATCGCGCGGCTTCGCGCCGTTCCCGGTGCGCCTGCCGTTCGAGGCGCCTCCGGTGCTGGCCGTGGGCGGCGAGCTGAAGGCCACGTTCTGCCTGGCGCAGGGGCGCGACGCGTATCTGAGCCAGCACATCGGGGACATGGAGACGGTGGAGACGCTGGCGGCGTTCGAGCGCGCAGTGGCGAACCTGTCGTCGCTGTTCGACATCACGCCGGCGATGGTGGCCATCGATCCGCATCCAGGATATCTGTCGTCACGATGGGCCGCCACGTGGGCGCGCGAGCGGGGTGTGCCGGTGGTGCCGGTGCAACACCATCACGCGCATCACGGCGCGGTGATGGCCGAGCACGGCCTTGGTCCGGACGCGCGCGTCATCGGCGTCGTCTTCGACGGCACCGGCTACGGACTGGACGGCGCGGTGTGGGGCGGCGAGGTGTTCGTCGGCGGCTATGCGCAGGTGCGGCGCGCGGCACGGTTGAAGAACGTGAAACTGCCAGCCAGCGACGTGGACGTGCGGCATGGCTATCGCCTGGCGCTGGCGCACCTGGCGGCCGCCGGGATTCCATGGGACGAATCGCTACCGGCGGTGCGGGCGTGCCCCGCGCGCGAGCGGGCGCTGCTCGCACAACGCTTCGCGCGTGGTGTGTCGATGGTGACGTCCAGCAGCATGGGGCGGCTGTTCGATGCCGTGTCGTCGCTGGTGGGCGTGCGGCACGTGTCGGCCTACGAGGCGCAGGCGGCCATCGAGCTGGAGGCGATGGCGGCGACAATTCACGGCGCGGACACCTCGCCGGCGGGCGGCTACGCATTCGACGTCGTCGAGCGCGACGGTCTCATCGAGATGGATCCGTCACCAGTATTGCGCGCGATCGTCGAGGACCTCGGCCGCGGCACGCCGGCGGCGCTCATCGCCGCCCGGTTCCACGAGGGGGTGGCACGGGGGGTTCGCACAGTGGTTCAAAGCACAAGGGTTCAAAGCACGGGGGTTCAAGGCACGGGGGTTCAAGGCACGGAGGTTCAAAGCACGAAGGTTCAAAGCACGGTCGTGCTGTCCGGCGGCGTGTTTCAGAACGTGCGGCTGCTCGGCCGCACGGTGGACCTGCTTACCGCGGACGGCTTCCGCGTGCTGACGCACCGGCTGGTGCCGCCGAACGATGGAGGGCTGGCCCTGGGACAGGCGGCCTGCGCCGTTCATGCGGCCTGGCCCAATCCATTCGGCCGGGGAGCAGTGCCCTAATCCCGGTGTTCAATGAACGCCTGCGACGAGAGCCCCCGCAACGAGCAGGTCCACGTGGATCTGTGCCCCGCTGTCTCAATGAGCCTTGTCGGACAGTCCGCGGTTCGGCAGGGATTCGCCCCACGCAGGCCTGGCGCGTAAGATGGGAGGGGCCGCTCGCGCGGCTCGACCATGGACGATTCCACGCCCGGTCTTCCCG
>DAIRFN010000115.1:0-14819 GCA_036795065.1 Vicinamibacterales bacterium | reverse complement strand
CCAGCAGCGGGACCCGCCCGTAGCGATCGCCCAGCCGGCCGGTGATGGGCGACAAGGCGAACATCCCGAGCGTATGCGCGGAGATGACCAGGCCGATGGCCCCGAGGTCGTGCCCCTCGTGCCGGATATGGAGCGGCGTCATCGTCATCAGCAGCACCATGACGAACTGGCCCGAGACCATGGACACGAGCGCGAGGGTCACGCCCGGATCGCGAAGCAGGGGGCCGAGCGGTGGCTGACCCCCGGCGCCGGCGCGCGTGGCCTTCGTCAGTCGCGCATCCATCTGGCGGGGTGCCGAGAGCATGGCCACGGCCGACAGCGCGCACGCCACGACACAGGCCACGTAGGGGCCGATGAGGCCGTTGACCGACAGGCCCTCGGCCAGCGTGCGAGAGGGTGCGAGCAGCGCCGGGCCGGCCACGGCGCCGATGGTGGAGGCCCAGACAATCCAGCCGATCATGGTGGCGCGCTGCTCGGCGGGGTAGAGATCGGCGGCGACGTAGCGCGCGAGGCGGTTGGCGCCGTACCCCACGCCGAAGAGAAACATCGTCGCCACGAACAGCGCGAACTGGCGCGCGAAGATGGCCCAGACCGCTACGCCGGTGGCCACGACGGCCAGCGCATAGCCCAGCGAGAGCCCTGTGCGGGGCCCGGTGCGGCGCACCAGGCCTGCGAGCAGCGTGGCGCCTGCGGCGGTGCCGAGCACGCTGGCCGCGGCGGGCAACCCGCTCCACGTGGTGCTGCCCGTCAGGTCCTCGGCGATGAGGCCGTTGACGGTGTTCGAGGCGAGGAACCCGGTGGTCGAGACCGCGACCCCGGTGAAGAGCGCCGAAAAGGCACGACGGCGCTCCGCGAGCGAGAGGGTGTGCGCGTCACTCACGTGTGGAGCTTCTCACTTCTCACTCTTCACTTCTCACTTCTGCCCCCTGCAGCTGCAATTCATGCAGCCGTGTTCGGCGCACGTGCCGCACGACTCGGCGACGCGCTTCTTCAGCGCCTCGCGGGCGCGGAACACGCGCACGGCGGCGTTGTTCGCCGACAGGCCTTTCTGCTCGGCAAACGCCTTGACGGTTGTGCCGCCGACCTCGATGGCCTGGAGCGCCTCGGCGTACTCGGGCTTGAGCGTCGTGGCCAGCCTGGTGACGCAGGCGCAGATCTCGCCTTCGAGCTCGGGCCCTGGCGATTCTTGTAGCCTCAGCTCGTGCGCGAAGGCCTCGAAGGCACGATCCGCGACGGCACGGCGGCGGAACTGGTCGATGGCGGCGTTGCGGAGCGAGCGGTAGAACCAGGGGATGACCGCCTCGCCATCGGGTGCCTGGTCGGGCCGTGCCACCACCTTGGCGAACGCGTCCTGCAGGATGTCCTCGGCAAGCGCGCGATGGCCGACGCGCCGCTCGAGGTACCGCAGGAAGGCGCGGTGGTTCTCGAGCAGCGTCGCGACCGGCGCGGGCTGCCCGGGCGCGGCCGTCTCGGTGTCCGGCATGCGCAACATCATAGCGATTTCGCCTCCAGAACCTTTGATGACCGGAGCCGGGCGGAGGGGTTGCCGGAGGTGGGGGTTGAGAGATAGGTGTGATAACATGTATTATCCTTCCGTGGTCAGGTCACTGAGTGAGGAACTGAAGCAGGGGCGTCCGTTCGACCTCCTCGAGGAGGAGGCGCACCTGAGCATCGTCCGCACGGCAGCCGTGCTGGAGCATTCCTTCGCCCAGACCCTCAAGCCGTATGGACTGACGCCCACCCAGTACAACGTCCTCCGCATCCTGCGGGGGGCCGGACCGGGCGGGCTCTGTCGCAACGAAATGGGACAGCGGCTGCTGCGTCCCGTCCCGGACGTCACGCGCCTGCTGGACCGGATGACCGAGATGAAGCTCATCGGCCGCCAACGCGTGGACGAGGACCGCCGGCTCGTCCGGACGCACATCACGCCCAGGGGGCTGGCCCTGGTCGGCGAGCTGGACGCTCCCCTCCGCGAGATCCACCGCGCGCGCCTGGCGCACGTGGGCCAGACGAAGTTGAAGGCCCTGATCAACGCCCTGGCCGAGGTCCGCGCCGCCAGCGCCTGAAGATTTCGCTGAAACGCCGGCGCGTTTCCGGCGTCAATAGATGTTGTAACACTTAAAGTCGTAACACTGTTAATCACGGAGGATGAGATGAGCGCAGTCATGACCCGCACGTTCCAGATCGACAAGACCCACTCCGAGGCCGCCTTCGAGGTGCGTCACCTGATCAGCAAGGTCCGCGGCCGCTTCGCGGACTTCGAGGGCACCATCGAGTACGACGAGGAGAAGCCCGCGCAGTCGAAGGTGAACGTCACCATCCAGGCAGCCAGCGTCGACACCAACACGCCCGACCGCGACCAGCACCTGCGCTCGGACGACTTCTTCGCGGTGGAGCAGTACCCGACGCTCACCTTCGTGAGCACGGCGATCACCCCGACGGGGAGCGGCGCTTTCGACGTGGCGGGCAACCTGACGATGAGGGGCGTGACGAAGCCGATCGTGATCCCGGTCAGCTACCTCGGCAAGGCGCAGGACCCCTGGGGCAACGAGAAGGTGGCGTTCGAGGGCGAGGTGAAGCTGAACCGCAAGGACTTCGGCCTCAACTGGAACGCGGCCATCGAGGCCGGTGGCTTCCTGGTGGGAGACGAGGTCAAGGTCAGCCTGTCGGTGCAGGCTGCGGCGCAGAAGTAAGGGGCAGGGGCGGTCCGGGAGTGGCTACAATGCCGAGGGCATTCCAGCCGTTCCCGGACCCCGACCCGATGCCGATTCCTCTCGCCCGCACGCTGATCACCACGGTTGCCCTGTGCGCGCTGGCCGGGGCACCCGTATCAGCGCACGGGGTCTCGGCCGCCGACCGCGCCTTCATGGAGCAGGGCGGCCTGATGGCGTTTCTCTATCTCGGCGCCAAGCACATGGTCACCGGCTACGATCACCTGCTGTTCCTGCTCGGCGTCATCTTCTTCCTCTATCGCCTGCGCGACGTCGGCCTCTACGTCACGCTCTTCGCCGTGGGCCACTCGGTGACCCTGCTGGCCGGCGTGCTGGGCAACATCCACGTGAATCCCTACCTCGTGGACGCCGTCATCGGCCTCTCGGTGGTCTACAAGGCGCTCGACAACCTGGGCGCGTTCCGGCGCTGGTTCGGCGTACAGCCGGACACGAAGGCCGCGGTGCTCGCCTTCGGCTTCGTGCACGGCTTCGGTCTGGCGACCAAGCTGCAGGATTTCGCCCTCCCGCGCGCCGGGCTCGTGGGGAAGATCGTCGCGTTCAACGTGGGCGTGGAGGTGGGGCAATCGCTCGCGCTCGGCGCCATCCTGGTGGCGATGGCCTACTGGCGCCGGACCGCAGCGTTCGAGCGGCAGGCGTTTGCCAGCAACGTGCTGATCATGACGTGCGGCTTCGTGCTGCTCGGGTATCAGCTGACGGGCTACTTCGTCGAGTAGCCCGTCCATTCAACGTGCGCCTTACCGCGCCGCGGGTGCTCCCTTGAGAGTGACGCGCTGGACCCGCCAGTTCGTCATCTCGCCAATCAGCAGCTCGTTCTCGTTCCGGCAGTCGATGGAGTTGGCCAGGCCGAACTCCTTCGGCAGCTTGCCGGCGGAGCCGAACTTTCCGACCACGGTGCCGTCGAGCCGCACCTTGTAGATGGCGGCGTCCTCCATGCCGTCGGTGTCGCCCGCGTGCGAGACGTAGAGATACTGCGTGGCGCCGCGCGTCATGCACATGGCGAGCGGCGTGCCGACTCCTCCGAACTGGCTCTTGAAGTTGCCGTCGGCGTCGAACACCTGGATGCGCTTGTTGCCGGTGTCAGCCACGTAGACGTTGCCCTGCGCGTCGACGGCCAGGCCCTTCACGCCCTGGAACTGGCCCGGCTCGGTGCCGGTGGCACCCCAGTGGCGGATGAAGCGGCCGTCCTTGTCGAACTTCGCGACGCGGTTGTTCGTGCCGATGCCGTCGGCGACGTAGATGTTGCCGGCGGCATCCCAGGCGACGTCGGTCGGGCGGTTGAAGCTGGAGCCCGGGATGCCCTCACCGGGGCGGCGGTTCGCAGGTGCTCCGCCGGGGCCGCCTGGCCCTCCAGGTCGGCCTGGCCCCGCACCGGGGCCGCCGGGTCCGGGTCCGCCACCAGGGCGCGGCATCGGCGGCCGCACGCCCATCGTCTCGGGCTTGCGGCCCAGGACCAGGGCCACGCGTCCCTCGGTGTCGAACTTCACCACCTGGTTGGCGCCCGCGTCGATGGTCCAGACGTGGTCCTGCGGATCGATGCGCAGGCCGATGGCTGCGTTGAAGCCGTAAACATCCTGTCCCAGCTCGCGCACGAACTTGCCGCTCGGGTCGAACTGGAACAGGCGCGAACCGCCGCGGTAGAACGTGCGGTTGTCGCCGAGCGTGGCGTACGGGTGCCCCGTCCGCGTGTAGACGAAGATCTGGCCCTTCGAATTGGCGCCCACGCCGCCCACCTCGCCGACGTAGACGTCCGGCGGCGTGCGCAGGAGATCCGCGTTGGTGTCGAACGCCAGTTCCTGGACGGGCGCCTGCGCGCCTGCGGCGGTGCCGCCCGCGACGATCGCCACCAGCAGCGCCTTCAGGGTGCGAGTCATCACTGCACCTCCTGCGCGCTGGTCGTGGTGAGGGGCTTCAGCAGGATCTTCTGCGAGCGCCAGTTGTTGATCTCGGCCGTGTAGATGACGTTCGGGTCGCGGCAGTCCATCTGGTGGATGGTCGCGAACTCGCCCGACGCCTTGCCCGCGCGGCCGAACTTGCCGACGATGGTGCCGTCGAGCTCCATCTTGTAGACCTCGCCGGTGAACTCGGCGCCGGCGGCCGGCGCGCTGTCCTGCCACGAGTTCGATGAGAACAGGTACTGCTTGCCCGGGTTCTTCGGGCCGGGCCCGCCAGACACGCACACCGCCCAGGGGTTGCCCACCTGGTCGTAGTTGGCCTTCCAGTTCAGGTCGTTATCGAGCACCTGCACCCGCGCGTTGCCGCGGTCGCCCACGTAGACGTTGCCCTGGAAGTCGGTGGCAATGGAGTGGGGGGTGTTGAACTCGAGGCTGCCGTTCCCGCGCTTGCCCACGGCCTTGATGAAGCGGCCGTTCTTGTCGTACTTCACGACCCGCGCGTCGAAGTAGCCGTCGGACACGAAGATGTTGCCCTGCTGGTCGAAGGCCACGTCGGTCTGCCGGCCGAAGCGGTATTTCTCGTTGCGCCCGTGAAAGGTGCCGCTGCCGGGCATGTTGAGGAGCTGGTTCACCGGGTCCTCGCGCCGCCCGATCACCATCAGCACCCGGCCCTCGGGACTGAACTTGATCAGCATGTCGGTGCCCTCGTCTACCGCCCAGATGTTGTCCTGGGCGTCCACGCGCACCGAGTGAGCGAAGGCGAAGCCGTAGTTGTTGCGCCCGATCTCGCGGACGAACTGCCCTGCCGGGGTGTACTCGAACAGCCGCGTCTCGTTCGCGCGGTGGTAGATGAAGACGTTGCCCTTCGAATTGGTGGCAATCCCCATGTTCTCGCCGGTGTAGATGCCCGGGGGGTTCTTGAAGAAGTTGGGCACCGCCTCGTGCGGGATCACCGGGACGTTGGTGGCCTTCGCGCGTGTCTGCGCCGAGAGTGGCAGGACGGTCACGGAGATCGCGCCAGCCAGCGCGAGGACCGCGAGCGAGAACAGGGTCGTGCGTTTCATGCAACTGCCTCCAGGTGGAGCCCGGCCCGGTCGAGCTGGGTGGTCGGACTGTATACGAGCGGAGCGCCCGCTTCAAGTGAGGAGCAGGACCACGCCCCACGCCGCCATGGCCAGGCCCGCGGTCTGGCCGATGCGCTCCACGCCGGGCGCCACCTGCTCTAGGCACAGCACCAAGGTGAGCACGGCCATCCACGCCAGGTTCATCAACCCCACCCCGAACCCGCTCAGCATCACCAGCCAGCAGCAGCCGAGGCAGTAGGCACCATGCGTGGCACCGAGGCGGAACCCGCCCGTGGGCCGGTTCTTCCAGCGCGCCAGGAAATAGGTGAGCGGGTTCCGGCAGTGCGACAGGCACGCGCGCTTCAGTGGGAGGAACTGGGACGACCCGGCGAGGACCAGCACCACGCCGGCCAGCGGGAGCACCACGCGGTGATCCGCGAGCAGGCCGAGGCCTTGCAGTGCCATCTGCAACGCCGCCGCGGCCACGCTGTAGCCCAGCCAGACGACGAAGTAGCCCCCGGCGAACGCGCCCACCGCGCGCGGGGATGAACCCTGGTCCTCGGTCTGTGCCGTGAGCCGCGCGAAAACCGAAATCCACGGCACGACCGTCGGCGTCATCATCGCGACGACCATGGCCTGCCACATCGTCACGGCGTAGGCATACGACCGCCAGTCGGGCGCGTGCACGTGCGGCGTCGTTGCCGATGCGCCGGCCAGCCACAGCCACGCGGCTGCGCAGGCAACGATCGCCGACGTGTAGAGGACGACGTGCCCGGCGTCAGGTTGCTGAAGCACGAGCCGTCGCCGACCAGGCCGTT
The DNA here is from genome assembly GCA_036795065.1 of Vicinamibacterales bacterium. Lineage (GTDB taxonomy): Bacteria > Acidobacteriota > Vicinamibacteria > Vicinamibacterales > UBA2999 > VFZN01. The sequence continues at coordinate 8,313 of DAIRFN010000115.1, read as the reverse complement.
GGAGGGAGGCCGCTTCACCATCCGACAAACGCGCCGCCGGCCACCACTCGGCCTGTTTGAGCCGGGTGAGCCAGGCGAGTTGGCTCCAGTGCTTGAACATGCCAGAGGCGCGTTTGACCGGCCGACCGACCGGCTTGGTGGGCGACGGCTCGTGCTTCAGCAACGGCTCCGGCCTCGTCAGCCAACCACCCACTCGAACTTCGAGTGCAGGCCGTGCGTCTGTTTCGTCGCGATCTTGATCACCCCATCGTCATAGGCGGTGCTGCCGAGCGCGAGCACCTGCGTGGGGGCGTGGATCTGGTTGAAGATGTTCTCGAACGTGACGGGCTGCGAGCGGTCTCGCCCCTTGATCTCGGTGATGGAGGCCTCCATCAGCCCGGGGATGCGCGCGTGCTTGGCGTGGGGATCCTCGGTGAACTCGATGGGAAGGAACCGCGTGTCGAGCCAGCGCGACACGAACGTCGCGAGCAGGGCCCACGAGCCGCCGGCCTTCCCGGTGAGGATGGTCTCGAGCGCCTCGCGCTGCGCGGGCGAGGCCGCCGCGTCGATGATGACGACCTCGGTCCAGTGGCCTTCGATCATGTGCTGCGGGGAGTCGAACGCGATGAAGGCCTTCAATCCCGCGAGCGGCACCTCGCCGAACGCGCCTTCGTCGATACGGATGGCCCAGTAGCCCAGGCATCGCTCGTGCGTGCAGGCCTGGCTGAAGTGCATGTGCCCGGGGCACACCAGCTGGCAGCTGCAATTCTCGAACAGCAGGCCGCGCGCCTGCCATGGGGTACTCATGCGGCCAAGTCTACCGTGAGCCGCGCCGCGCGACGAGCAGCGCGAGGGCCGCCAGCGCCAGCGCTGCGCCCGCGAAGAACGTGTACGAGGGCCCGAGCCCGTCCCAGAGCAGGCCCGCGAGGAGGCTGGCGCCCAGCATGGACACGCCGCTCACCAGGTTGAACATGCCGAACGCGGTCCCCCGCAGGTCCGCCGGCGCCGTGTCCGCCACCATCGTGGCCAGCAGCCCCTGCGTCATTCCCATGTGGATGCCCCACAACGACACGCCGGCCAGGATCACGCCCCAGTGATCCGATGAGGCCAGCACGAGATCGGCGGCGACCAGCACCAACAGGCCGGCGCCCAGCAACCGGCGACGGTCCACGCGATCCGACAGCCGGCCGAACGGATAGGCCGAGGCCGAGTAGACGATGTTCATGGCGACCATCACGAGAGGGACCAGCGCCAGCGGTACGCTGTCCTGGGCGCGCAGCACGAGGAAGGCCTCGCTGAAGCGGGCCAGCGCGAACACGGCGCCGAGGATGACGACCCACCAGTAGGGTCGCCCGAGGCGCGCGAGGTTGTGCCGGGTGATCGGGTTTGCGCGTCGATGAGCGCCGGCGCGCGGCGGCTCGCGCACGCCCAGCAGGAGCAGCAGCACCGCGGCCGCGCCCGGTACCACCGCCACCCAAAACACGCGACGGAAGTCGTTCGCCCAGAGCAGCATCAGGGCCACGGCCAGCAGCGGGCCCACGAACGCCCCGACGGTGTCGAGCGATTGCCGGAGCCCGAACGCCGCGCCCCGGATCTCCGGGGGGGTGATGTCGGCCACCAGCGCGTCGCGCGGCGCGCCGCGGATGCCCTTGCCGATGCGGTCCACGATCCGCGCGGTCAGGACCACCCCGGTGGAAGTGGCCACGGCGAACAGCGGCTTGGTGACGGCACCGAGCGCGTAGCCGAACGCCGCGAGGCCCTTGCGCTTCCCGACGTAGTCGCTGAGGACCCCGGAGAACACCTTGACGATGAGCGCGGTGGATTCGGCGAGGCCCTCCACCAGCCCCACCGCGAGCGTGCTGGCGCCGAGCGTGGTGACCATGAAGAGCGGGAGCAGCGCGTGGATCATCTCGGACGAGACGTCCATCAGCAGGCTGACGAATCCGAGCACCCAGACGCCCGCGGGGATCCGGCCCGGTCCGATCGTGGCGGGGTTCGTCATGCGCCGTCTGCCTGTGCGACTATACCTGTGCGTGTCCCCGGGAACCGCGTCCTCGTCTTCTCCTGCCCCTGCCGCCGAGTCGGCGTGGAGCCTCGCGCTCGCGGCGAGCGGCATGGCCGAGGTGCTGGATGCCGGCGACCGCGACCGCGTGTTCGGGCTGGACGATAGCGGCGGGCTGACGGCGCTCGCGACGGACGCCGGCGACGCGGTGCTTGCCTGGCGACGCCGTCGCGGGTGGGAACTGCGGCTGCCGGCAGGCGACCCGCGGTTCGATCTCCTCAGCCTCTACCTGCCCATCTGCAGCGCGACCGCCGCTCGCCCCATCACGATCGGCCACCTCGGCCAGAGCCTCGACGGTTTCATCGCCACGCACTCGGGCGACTCGCAGTTCGTCACCGGCCCACAGAACATGGTCCACATGCACTGGCTGCGCGCGCTGTGCGACGCGGTCGTGGTGGGGGCCGGGACCGTGGCGGCCGACGACCCGCAGCTGACGACCCGGCACGTGCCGGGACCGCACCCGCTGCGCGTCATCTTCGATCCCGCGCGCCGGCTGGCGCCGACCTTCCGGCTGTTCACGGACGACACCGCGCCGACGCTCTACATCTGCGAGCGCGGGCACGTGGCGCCGGGCGAGACGCACGTGGGCGGCGTGCCCATCGTGGGTGTGGATGCGGACGGTCCGGGTGGGGCGATGGCCGCGGTGTTGCGGCTGCTCCGCGCGCGCGGCTGCGCCCGCGTGTTCGTGGAGGGCGGCGGCGTCACCGTGTCGGCGTTCCTGGAGGCCAACCTGCTGGACCGCCTGCACATCGCCATCGCGCCCGTGATCATCGGGGACGGCCGTCCGGCCATCCGCCTGTCGGCGCCCGAGCGCCTGAGCGAGTGCGTGCGCCCGGACTACCGGGTGTTTCGGATGGGTGGGGACGTGCTGTTCGACTGCGACCTGCGGACGGCGAGCCAGCCGGCCCAGCCGTCGTCCCACGTCTCGCGCGTGATCTGAGGTCGTCCGGCTGGATCGACGAACCGGCCGGCCCCGCTCATCGTCTACAGTTCGGGATCGGGTTCGGGCGGTCGCGGGCCCACACACGAGAAGGTGATCCAGATGCGCAAGGGTGGCTTCGGGCTGCTGATGATGGTGCTGCTGACGCTTGGCGGCGCGCCGGCGTCGACACAGGGCTTCAAGGTGCCGGTCGAGTACTTCACGCTGCCCAACGGGCTGAAGGTCGTGGTCAGCGAGGACCACACCGCCCCGGTGGCGCTGGTGGAAGTCATCTACAACATCGGCTTCCGCGTCGAGCCGAAGGGGCGCACGGGGTTTGCGCACCTGTTCGAGCACATGATGTTCCAGGGCTCCGCGCAGGTGAAGAAGATGGAGCACGTCTCGCTGATGCAGGAGGCGGGCGGCGTGGTGAACGGCTCGACCCGCTTCGACTACACCAACTATTTCCAGGCCCTGCCGGTGAACGCACTCGAGCGCGCCATCTGGCTCGAGGCCGATCGCATGCGGTCGCTCGACGTCAGCGCCGAGAACCTGAAGAACCAGCAGAACGTCGTGAGCGAGGAAGTGCGGGTCAACGTGCTCAACCAGCCGCACGGGGCGTTCGAGTGGCTGGAGATCTGGGAGCGCGCCAACACCAACTGGCACAACGCGCACAACTTCTACGGTGACCTCTCCGAGCTCGAGGCCGCCACGCTGGACGACGTGCGGAGCTTCTTCACGACCTACTACGCGCCCAACAACGCGGTGCTGGTGGTGGTGGGTGACACGACCGCCGCCGAAGTCCGGCACCTGGCGGAACGCCACTTCGGATCGATTCCGCGCCAGCCACTGCCCGCGCCCGCGGACGTCTCGGAGCCGCCGCAGGCTGCGCCGAAGGCCTTCACGCGGCAGGACAAGCTGGCGCGCACCCCGGCCCTCGCCGTTGCCTGGCACCTGCCGCCGCGGATGTCGAAGGACTTCTTCGCCCTGAGCGTGCTCGATCCGCTGCTGAACAGCGACGACAGCGCGCGGATGCACCGCAGGCTGGTTCGCGACGATCGCCTGGCCGTGTCCGCCGGCGGCGGCTTCAACCTGCTCGGAAGTAACTGGGACATGAAGGGGCCGATGCTGTACACGATGCGCGTGGACTATCTGGACGGCAAGACGGCCGACCAGGTGATGTCCGCCATCGAGGGCGTGCTGGCCGAGGTGCGGGAGAAGGGCATTTCGCCGGCCGAGCTTCAGCAGGCGAAGACCACGCTGCGATCCACCTTCCTCGACGAAATGGATGGCGGCGGGATGCCGCGCTTCGGCCGCGCGAACCTGCTCGGGATCTTTGCGCTGTTCGACGACGACCCCGCCCGGATCAACACGATCCTCGACGAGCTCGAGAAGGTGACGGTGGACGATGTGAAGGCCGCCGCGGCGAAGTGGCTCGTGCCCGCCAACCGCACGTCCATCGACAGCCGGCCGGCGCCGAAGCCGTCGCAGGGAGGTGCCCAGTGATCCGCCACACGTATCGACGCGCGCCTGTCCTTGCGGCCGGGGCCGTGCTCGTCGGCTGTGGCGTAGCCATGGCCCAGGCCCTGCCCAAGCCCGAGGTGGGGCCCGAGAAGCCGTTCACGCCCCCGCCGCGCGTGGAGCGGACGCTTCCGAACGGCCTGCGCGTGATTGCGGTCCGCTACGGCAGCATTCCGAAGCTGTCGGCGATCCTCACCGTGAAGGCAGGATTGGCCGTGGATCCGCCCGCGAAGTCCGGCCTCGCGCAGTTGGTGGCCGAAGCCGCACAGGAAGGCACGGCCACCCGATCGAGCGAGCAGCTGAAGCGCGAGGTGTTCGCGCTGGGTGCGTCGCTCTCGGGCTTCGCCGGGCAGGACTCCACCTCGTTCCAGATGCGCGGGCTGGCCGAGACGCTGCCGCAGATGCTGGACCTGCTGGCCGACGTGGTACGCACCCCGACGTTCCCGCAGGCCGAAGTGGATCTGATCAAGACCAACACCACGCAGCAGCTGCAGGCGCAGCTGGCCTCGCCGCAATACGTCGCCAACAAGCTGTTTCGGCAGACCCTCTTCGGGGATCATCCGTACGCGCGCATCGGCGTGACACCGGACACGCTTCCGGCCATTGACCGCGAGTCGCTGGTCGAGTACCACAAGACGTGGTACCGCCCGAACCACGCATTCCTCGTGGTAGTGGGCGACGCGGCGCCAGACGCCGTCTTCGCGGCGGCGGAGAAGGCGTTCGGCGGATGGGCGCGCGGTGCGGTGCCCGCGCCGAAGACGCCGGCGCTCCCCGCGCTGAACGGGCGGCGGCTGGTGTTCGTCCAGCGGCCCAACAGCGTGCAGTCGTCCATCTCGGTGGGCAACTTCGCCATCAGGCGGGACGACGACCGGTGGTACACGCTGCAGCTGGCGAACCAGATCTACGGCGCCGCCTTCGATTCGCGGCTGGTCCGGAACATCCGCGAGGAGAAGGGCTACACCTACTCGCCCGGGTCGATCTTCCAGGCGATGGCGGAAGGCGGGCTCTATCGGGCCGTGGCCGACGTCCGCAACGACGTGACGGGCGCGACCATCAAGGAGATCTACGCGGAGATCGACAAGCTGCGCGCGGGCGGTCCCGAGACCGAGGAGCTGTCGGACGCCAAGCAGTACTCGCGTGGCGTGTTCCTGCTGCAGAACGCCACGCAGGCCGGGTTTGCGGGCACGATCAACACCGTGAATACCTTCGGGTTGCCGCGCGACTACCCCGAGACCTACCAGCGCCACATCTCCCAGCCGTCGGCCGAAGCCGTGAAGACCGGCGCCGAGATGCTGCTCGGCTCGGCAGACTCTGTGGTGGTCGTCGTGGGCGACTACACCAAGGTGAAGGAGCAGCTCTCGGCCTTCACCAACATCACGTTCGTCGATATCACGGGGAAGCCGATTCCCGAGCCGAAGTAGGGCGAAGCACGGAGGTTCAAAGCACGAGGGGTTCCAAGCACGGAGGTGCGGCGGAGGGCGGTCGGAGTACCGGCGCTGGGCCGACGGCGTTCGTCGTTGGCGCCGCGTGGGGCTGGAATCTCCGAGGTGTTGGCAGGACCCACATGGCCCAGGCTTTGCGTACGCCTCCCTGCGGAGGCGGCCATGAAAGCCAGAATTCCCCTGCTGGTGCTGCTGGCTCTCCTGGCATCGTCGTACCTCGGCGCCAGGCAGCTACCCGGCGCCCTCTCGTTCACCGACGTGACGTCCGAGGCCGGCATCTACGACCCTGCGCCGGGCTCTCACGGCGCCTGCTGGGCTGACGCCACCGGGGACGGCTTCCCCGACCTTCTCGTCACCTACAACTTCTCCAGCGGCTCGCCTCGCAACAAGTTCTTCCGCAACAATGGCAATGGCACGTTCACCGAAGATGCACTCGCCCGTGGCGGCATTGCCAGTGAAGGCAAAAGCACGCACGGATGCGCATGGGCGGACCTCGACAACGACGGGGACTACGACCTGCTCGAGGGCCTCACCTACGACGCCACGGCGAGTCCCTTCCCCAATCGGCTGTTTCGCAACGATGGCACGGGATACTTCTCGTTGACGACCCCGGCGGCCATGCAGGCCCAGGCCTGGCCCACCCGGGCCATCCTGGCGCCGGACCTCAATGCCGATGGCCTGGCCGACGTCTTCGCGGTCAGCGGCTGGCTGGGTGCCGGAGATCCGTCAACCGAGCGCAACGAGCTCTATTTCAACGCCGGCGGGTTGGCGTTCTCAGCCGATTCCACCAGCCCCGTGGTCTTTGCGCCCATCGGAGAGGGTGCGACCGATGTGGACCTCGACGATGACGGCGATGTGGATCTGGTCGCGTGCAACGGGAGTGGCTCCCCGGGCGTCTTCCGAAATGCTGGCGGCCATTTCGTGACGGTCGATCCAGCCAGCATTGGCCTCACCCGCAGCTGCTACAGCGGCGCCACCTTCGGGGATGTCGACAACGACGGAGATCAGGACGCCGTCCTGATTCACCACTACCCCTCACGCGTCGTCCACCTGTACCTCAACTCCGGCGGCGGCCAGTTCGCTTACGCCGGCTCGGAAGCGGGCATGGCCGGCTTCTCGGCGGGCCTGGCCGACCTCGACAACGACGGCGATCTGGACGCGGTCATCCCAGGCAAGCCCGTGGTCTACCTTGGCACGGGTGACGGCCGCTTCACGGCCGGTCCGGCCATTCCACTCTTGTCAGCCAACCAGGATCCACGCTCCATCGCCTTTGCCGACTACGACGCGGACGGCGATTTGGACATGGTCATCACGGCCAAGCACGCGTGGCCCCTCCTCCTGCGCAACAACCTCAACTCCGGCAACTGGCTGAAGCTCCGGCTGCTGACCTCGCAGGGCCAGGCCGGCGGCTTCGGCGCCAACGTGCGCGTGTTCGCTGCCGGATCGAGCCGGCTACTGGCCATGCGCGAGGCGCGCAGCAACTTCGGCTACCTCTCGCAGGACGATCCCGTGCTGCACGTCGGCCTCGGGAGCCAGTCTCTCGTGGACCTCACGGTGACGTTCCTGGATGGGTCCGTGGTCAGCCTGCCCGGTGTCGCCGCGAACCAGGTGCTGGCGATCGACGGCAGCACCGGCATCCGGCCACCTCCTCCAGGCCCACCGCGCCACTTGTCGGCCGTGGTGTCGGGTTCGGCCGTCTCACTTCAATGGGACGTCGCTGACTCGGGAGGTCCACCCACGGCGTACACCATCGAGACCGGCAGTACCCCGGGCGCCGCCAACCTGGCCATCCTCGAGACAACGGGCACCGCAACGGGCTTCTCGACCCAGGCGCCGTCTGGCAACTACTACGTGCGGGTCAAGGCCCGCAACCGCGTGGGCGTGAGCCCGGCGTCGAACGAGGTGCTGGTCACCGTGGGCAACTGCGCGCCACCCGCGGGATTGACGGCCGTCGTCACCGGCCGGACCGTCGCACTCGGGTGGGCCGGGACTTCCGCCAGCTACCTGGTTCAAGCCGGCTCCGGCCCTGGACTGAGCGACCTGGCGCAGATCGTGGTGGCCACCACGTCGCCGGTGTTCGCCAGCGTGCCGCCGGGCGACTATTTCGTGCGGGTCCGGGGCAACAGCCCCTGCGGCCTCACGCCTCCGTCGAACGAGGTGGTGGTCCAGGTGCGATAGGGCGCCCGACGCCATATGGGTTGAGTCAGCGGATCACGCGTCGGGCATGGCCTCGCCGGATCGTCGGCGCGCGACGCGCAGGATGCTGTCGGAGGTCACGGCACCCTCGACGCGTCGAACGTCGGAGCGGGACACGATCGGAAGCACGCCGCGTGCTTCGGCCAGGCGTTCGAGGACGACGTCGATGGGGTGGTCGGGATGGGCGTGGAGGC
>DAIRFN010000379.1:0-4252 GCA_036795065.1 Vicinamibacterales bacterium | reverse complement strand
GAGCTCGCGCATGGCCTGTCCGCGTTTCGCCGTGCGCATGCGGCCCCCTTCGACGTAGAGCAGCTGCCCGTTGTCGTGGCTGTGCCAGTAGCTGCGCGCGCCGGGCTCGAAGCGCCGGCGGGCCACCGACAGGTCCTTGCCGTCCAGCGCCGTCGACGTGCCCGTGAATCGCGGCTGGTTGCCGGAGGCCGGCTGGCCGCCCTGGCTCGCGGCCTGCGCCGCCATCACCGTGACGCCCGTGGCCACCAGCACCACGTGCACCACCCATCGTCCGTTGAATGGTCCTGACATGTCTGAGACTCCCTCACTTCATCGGCGAGTAGTCGGTGGCCTGCAGGAACACCGAGTCGACCTTGGTGATGATCGGGCCGTTGACCTGCGATTCGGAGGCGACCTTCTTCCACTCAGGGTCGTTCCTGAACCCGTCCCAGCTGGCCTTGGCGGCCTCGCGGCTCTGGTGCGCCAGCAGGTACACCAGGGTGTTCTGCGACGCCGGCGCGTCCATCGGGGCGAGGTAGATGACGTTGGTCATCCCGTGCTTCTGGAAGATGCGGAGCGTGTGGTCGCGGAAGCGCTTGTGCAGGTCCGCGAGCTTGCCGTCTGGCGCGGTATAGGTGCGCAGCTCGTAGACCTTCGCGGCGGTCTGCGCCTGGGCCACCCCGAGGTGGGGCGCGGCCAGGATCCCGGCGCCGAACGCGGCGGCCAGGGCGAGGATGGACACGGACGAAGCGCGCGTGGGTTTCAGCATGCGCGTAGCTTATGTGATCACGCGGAGGGAGGGATCCGCAGATTTGCAGATGACGCAGTCTCCCGGACAGCCACGCTCGATTGGCGCGGGTCTGGAGGGGGAGCCACGGAATCAGTCCCCGATGGTCTCCACGCGGAACCTGCGGACGTTGCTGTAATCCGCCACGGCTTCGACGTACTCGTCGGAGCGCTCCAGGTAATCGTAGAGCTCGCGCATCCGCGACGGCACCATCAGGTCCAACCGCTCGTCACGCGTGAACCACGTGGTCTGCCGCATCTCGATGTCGCGGTCCGACAGCTGGATGTCGGTGCGCCAGATGCGCCCCGCATCGGGCTCCACCCACAGCAGCCCCCGGCTGCGCCAGTCGTGCCCATCACGCGTGATCAGCGTCGGCGACCCTGTTTCCGAGAACGCGATCAGCGCCACGCGCACGCCGTCAATCACGTCGTACCCGCGCAGCTCGAAGGCGAACCGGCCCTGGTTGGCGGGACTGGCCACGAGCAGCGCCAGTGTCGGCACGTTGAAGTTGCGCCGCGCGGGACCGAGGTTGAAACGTGCGCTCGAGGCCGCCACGCGTTCCAACTGCTCGGCCGACGGGAATTTCCGATCGACGAACAGCTGCTCCAGCCGCTGCTGACGGTCCTTCACGGGCTTGCCGTCGGCCTCGACCACGTCGCGGAACCCGAACCAGGTACCCGGCGTCGGGAACCACGCAAATCCCATCTCCGACCGAAGCTCGCGCCGGCTGATCCTCGGCGGCACGGGATAGGCGGCGATGCGCTGCGAGTAGGTCTGGACGTAGTGCTCCTCGGCCACGATGCCCGCCAGGACTTTCTCGTACTCGCCCACGTAGGCGCGCATGCGCGGGAGCAGTTCCTGCGGCGGCGTCAGCGACGCTGGCGGCGGTGCGGGGGGGGCCGGCGGCACGGTCGGCGGGCCCGGAGCCTCGGCGGTCCAGCGCTCGACGAGCCGCGCCGTCTCGTCCGCCGCGGACCGGGTGATATCCAGGTCGCCCTGGTTGCGCCCGCGCAGCTCGGTGATGCGCTCGCCGTCGGACACGGTCACTCGGATGAGCGCGACGGGCGCCGACCCGCCGCGATTCTGCGTGGGCAGCGCCGTGCGACCGGCGCCCAGGATCCGCTGGCCCGTGACTTCCACGCGCACGGTGGCTGCCGCCGCGGACGGTGCGGACGAATACCCGCGCGCGGCAAGCGCGGCGCGGAGCGTGTTGAGGATGTCGATGGTCTCGCCGGACTTCCGGTCCGGGTGCAGGGGATCGATGGAGACGAACACCGAACCGCGTGCGGTGGCAGCGGGCAGCTCGCTCCCGCGGGTCGTCGCCGGAGCGGGCAACGGACCGGGCGGTGAGGTCGGCCCCGCCTCGGCCGCGCCCGCCGGCGTGGGCATCGTCGGCCCGACGGGTGCTCCACCCGGCGCTTCACGGTCTGGTTCGGGTGGCACCGACGGCGCCGAGTAGGTGCGCAGGTTGTCGGCGACGAACTCGCGCCGCGCGCGGACCGTCAGCCGATGGGCGGGTGTGCGCACACGAATGGCGTGCGGCTTGCCGTCGCGATCGGTCGGCATGGTCTCGACCATCAGCAGGTAGCGGCCCGACAGCTCCGAGGCCAGCCGGGTCGCGATCTCGCGGCTGGTACCCAGGGCAAACAGATCGCCACCGGTCCAGTCGGACACCAGCTCGAGCCCTTCCAGCTGGCGCTGCCGCTCCTTCACGGGCTCGAATCGGGGATACATGTTGGACACGTCCTGCGTACCCGGCTGCGCGTGCATCACGTGGATGCGCGTGCGGGCCGCGGCCGCCGCCCGCGCGACGCGCTCCACCTCGACACGCGCGCCGTCGGTCGGGAGTTCCTCGGAGAAGAACAGCATGGTCTTCGGGCCCTCGATGCGGGCCAGCGAGCGCAGCAGCACCTCGAGGCTGGTCGTCGTGGTTGACGCCCGAGCGCTGGCCTCGGACACCAGCACGCGTGCCTGGGCCTCGAGGTCGGCCCGGCACGCCAGGCGCACGAACTCGTCGCCGCGGCTGCACACGCGCGACACCGCGGCCTCCCACCCTCCCTCGCGCCGGTCCATCCCCAGCGCCTCGACGATGCCGAAGGGCAGCTGCGTGCCGAGCCGTGGGGACCAGCCGGTGAGGCCCTGCAGCGCCTGACGCGACGCCTGGCGATTCGTCGTGAAGGTGAATTCGCCCATCCGCAGCGGCAGGGCGACGGTCGCCACGCGGTCCGCGGGCGGCAGGCGGTCCATTACGGCGTTGGCGGCGGCCAGCACCTGCTCGCGGCTGCCGGGACTGGTGGAGCCCACGTCGATGGCGAGGACAATCTGGTTGGCGTTGGGGTCCTCGGACGGCGCGCCGCCTCGCGCGGCGGCTTCCGGCTCGCTGGATCCGGGAACGAGCGGCGCCGCGCCCTCGAAGTACTGCACCGAGAGCACCGCGCGCGGCTTGCCGTCCACCTCGACGGCGAAGTCGTCCGCGTTCAGCGCCGGCACCTGTCGGCCGTCGCCGTCCACGACCACCACGTCGATGGTGATGAGGTCCACCCCTGACCGGAAGATGGGTTGCCCCGCCGCGGACTGGGTCTGTGCGGACGGCCGCGTGGACACGGCCGCCAGCAGGGCCATCGCCGCCAGGGCGACTCGAACGGACATCGCGCTTCGCATTGCCGCGCCTCCGAGGTCATTGTAGTCAACGCGAGCGTGTAATCTCAGGGATGAGATGCCCGCGCCTGGGACCAACCGTGGGACCACCGTTCCCTCCGAAGCCCTCCGCATTGCCGAGCTTGTTCGCGCCCAGGGCGGCCGCGCGCTCGTCGTCGGCGGCTTCGTGCGGGACCGCCTCCTCGGCCGCGATTCGAAGGATCTGGACGTTGAGGTCTTCGGTATCCAGCAGTCCCAGCTACCCGGGCTGCTCGCCACGCTCGGGCGCGTGGAGCCGGTTGGCCAGGCCTTCCCCGTCTACAAACTGGGGCCGGTGGACGTCGCGCTGCCGCGGCGCGAGTCGAAGACGGGACGCGGGCACAAGGGCTTCACGGTCGAGGGCGACCCCGGCATGTCGTACGAGGAGGCCGCGCGCCGGCGTGATTTCACCATCAACGCCATCGCGTGGGACCCGCTGACGGACGAGTATCTCGACCCCTTCGAGGGCCGCGCGGATCTCGCGCGCCGCGTGCTGCGCGTGGTGGATCCGCGCACGTTCGCGGACGACTCCCTGCGGGTGCTGCGCGCGCTGCAGTTCGCCGCGCGCTTCGAGCTGACGCTCGACCCGGCGAGCGCGGACATCTGCCGCGGCATCGCGCTGGACGATCTGCCGGCCGAGCGCGTCTGGGGCGAGTTCGAGAAGCTCCTGCTCCGCGCCGAGCGGCCGTCCATCGGCTTCGCGCTCGCGCGCGAGCTTGGCGTGATCGAGCAGCTCCTGCCCGAGATGGTGCCGCTCTACGACTGTCCTCAGGACGCGGAGTGGCATCCCGAGGGGGATGTGTGGATGCA
>DAIRFN010000114.1:0-14844 GCA_036795065.1 Vicinamibacterales bacterium | reverse complement strand
GACTCGAAGAAGAAATGCAGCGCTTCCTCGAATGGTTCAACGGCGACGCGACGGTGGAACCGGTACTGAAGGCGGCGCTTGCGCATCTCTGGTTCGTGACGATTCACCCGTTCGACGATGGCAACGGCCGGATTGCGCGCGCGATTGCGGACATGTCGCTCGCCAGATCGGAAGGGAGCTCGCAGCGGTTCTACAGCATGTCGGCGCAGATCCGTGAGGAGCGCGGCGAGTACTACCGCATCCTGGAGCAGACGCAGCGAGCGACGATGGACGTCACAGCTTGGATGGATTGGTTCCTCGGCTGCCTCACTCGCGCGATCGAGGTTTCGCAGGCTGCGCTCTCAGGCGTCATCGCAAAGGCGCGCTATTGGGAAAAGCTGCGTGATGTGCCGCTGAACCACCGTCAACGGCTGGTGATCAACAAACTGCTCGAGGGCTTCGAGGGAAAGCTGACGACATCGAAGTGGGCGGTGATGACGAAGAGCTCAAGCGACACGGCGCTGCGCGACATTCAGCAACTCGTCGAGCATGGCGTGCTGGCGCGTGGCACGCGTGGTGGGAGAAGCACCAGCTACACGCTCGCGGAGCTGTGACGCGCGTGTGTCATCACGTGCGCGATCCTCGCGCCAGGGCATCCAGCACGGCCTCGTGCAGCACGGCGTTCGACGCCAGGAGGCCATCGTTGTTCACCATCCGCCGCCCCGTCGAGAAATCGAACGGCCGCCCGGCGAGATCCGTCATGCGCCCGCCCGCCTCCTCGATGAGGAGCGTCCCCGCGGCCTGGTCCCAGATGGCCTCGCGGTAGCCCTCGCGCGGGAACCGGAAGAGCAGGTCCGCCTCGCCCGCCGCCACCATCACGTGCTTCGCCTGGCTGTCCATCAGCACCGGCGGGGCTTGAACGCCCAGCGCCGCGCGCAGCCCATTCAGGCGACCCGTATCGCTGTGCGACTCCTCCACCGAGTGCGCGATGCGCGCGCGTGAGGGATCAGACACCTCCGACACTCGCAGGGGCCACAGCTCGTCGCCGTCGAGCGGCATCCACCAGCTCCCGCGGCCGCGCGCGGCCACCGCCACGCCGCCATCCGCGCCGCCACGTGCGGGAAGCGACAACCGCGGGCACCCGATGGCGCCTGCCTGCACCTGGCCCTCCACCACGAGCGCCAGCGCGATCACGTACTGGCCACCGCGCAGCAGTCCCTTGGTGCCATCGATGGGATCGAGCGTCCAGAACCGCGCGCCCGGCTCGCCGCGCCCACGGTCGATGGCGTCGAGCATCGCATCGACGGAGAGGTCCGGGTCCACCACGTGCACCGCGTCCGCCACCCGCGACAACAGCGCGCCGGTCGCGGGATCCCGCAGCGCCGCCGCATCCTCTTCGCCCACGAGCGGGTCGTCCGGGAACCGCACCGCCAACCGTCGGGCCACCACCGCCTGCACCGCGAAGTCCACGAGCGTCACCGGCGACGTGTCCGCCTTGGCGCGCACGCCGCCCGCCTCCACCTGGATGTGCCTTGCCAGCCTCGCCGCGTCCGCCATCACCTGCGCCGCCCATGCGGCTTCCGCGCCCAGTTCGCTCAATCTCACGGTATCGTGTCTCCTCGGAGTCCAAGTATGTCTTCAGAACCACTTGCCGTGTTCTCGCTCAAGTCGGGGCGCCCTCTCGCCGAGCGCGTGGCGGCCAGGCTGGACCTCGAGCTCATGCCGCACGAGGAACGCGAGTTCGAGTGGGGCCAGCACAAGACCCGACCGCTCGCCAGCGTGCGCGGCCGCGACGTCTACGTCATCGAATCGCTCCACGGCGACGCCACTCACAGCGTCAACGACAAGCTGTGCCGGCTGCTCTTCTTCCTGGGCGCCCTGCGCGACGGGGACGCCGCGCGCGTGACGGCCGTCGTTCCCTATATGTGCTACTCGCGAAAAGAGCGCCAGACCAAGCCCAGGGATCCGGTGATCACCCGGTACGTGGCCGAGCTCTTCGAGGCCGTCGGCGTGTACCGGGTAGCCACCGTCGAGGTGCACAGCCTGGCGGCGTTCCAGAACGCCTTCCGCTGCCGCACCGAGCACATCGATGCGGGACCCCTGTTCGCCGAAGTGATCGCGCGCCAGGTGACCGGCAACGACCTGGTGGTGGTGTCGCCCGACACGGGCGGCGTCAAGCGCGCCGAGCACTACCGCGACGCGCTCTCCGGGCGCCTCGGCCATCACGTGCCTTCCGCCTTCGTCGAGAAATACCGCAGCCAGGACGTGGTCAGCGGGGACGCCGTGGTCGGCGAGGTGCAGAATCGGACGGTGGTGCTCGTGGACGATCTCGTCTGCGGCGGCACTACGCTCGCGCGCGCCGCCGGCGCGTGTCGGCGCGCGGGCGCCCGCGGGGTCGTCGCCGCGGTCGCGCATGGCGCGTTCGTGCCCGAGTCGTCGCGTACGCTGGCCGACGCCCCGATCGACCGCCTCTTCGTCCTCGATCACATTGCGCCCACGGTGCTCGACGGAACCCCGGTGGCCGGTCGGGTTCACGTCGTGGACAGCTCCGGCCTCCTCGCGGAGGCCATCCGCTAGATGCACGGAGACGGCGCGGACCGCACGAGCTGAGGCGCCACGCGGCTACGACCCGCCCTCCACGTCAGCCGTCACGGGCTCCACCAGCTCGAGGTAGCGCCGCGCGCGAGCGGCGAAGCGGTCCGGGTCGGTCACGGTCGGATCGTCCAGGTGCCGCGCCGAAAGGGTGGCCCGCCTGAGCGCACGATACACACGATAGAAGCGCAGCAGCGCCGCCGGCGGTTCGTCGCCGGTCTCCTGGATGTACGCCTCGAGGAACCACTCGCCGACGTGAGGCGCGCCCAGGCGATCGCACTCGAGAACCAGGAAGGCGAGCTCGTCCGCAGGATCGAGGACGCGCAGCGTACGGTCGAACTCCAGGCGATCGATGATCGCCGGCTCGCCGTCCAGCCAGATGTGCTCCGGCCGCAAGTCCCCATGCCCCTCGACGATGCGGCCCGCGAGGACGCGCTCGTCGAACAAACCGGCACGGCGCGCGAGGAACGCGCGCTCGGCGCCAACCAGCGCCTCGATCCTGTCGAGCGGCAGGCCATAGCGCGGCGCGGAGAGTGCCTCGAGATCGCCACCGACGCCCGCCTCCAGCCGCGCCCGCTGCTCGAGAGCCGTCACCGCCGCCGGAGCGGCGGCGCGGTAGAACCGTGCCAGGTGCCGCGCGGCTCCCCGAATCGCGGGCTCATCCATCCAGGTGCGTCCGCCCCGGATGATCGCCTCGAGGTTGCGATCCTGGGGAAGCCGCCGCATGTGAACAAGCCAGTCGACCGGAATCCCCTGGCCCCCGATGGCCAGCCCGCCATCGGCCTCTCGCGTCAGCGCGACAACGCCGAGATACACGCCCGGGGCCAGCTGCTGGTTCAGCCGCACTTCCTCGAGGCAGTTGAACCGCCGCAATTCCGGCGTGCTGAAGTCGAGCCCCTCGTGACGGACGGCTTTCTTCAGCTTGTAGACGTGCGCGTCCGCGAGGAACACCCAGGACATGTGGGTTTCAACCACCGACACCTCGCGGGTCGGCTCGGAGTAGGCGTCCGACCGGCAAAGGAAGGACACCGCCTCGGTGGTGAGGGGATCCCGGGCGTTCACGACGTGCGCCTCGCCTCGAGGGCAGCCCGGAACTCCCGCAGCGTGCCCTCCACGCTCCGCCGGCCCAGCCGGCGCGCGATGGGCTCGATGATCCACCCCATCAGCGGCGGGAATCGCCGGCTCAGTCCCAGGGTTTCCATCCGGATCCACACGCCGTCCCGGGTTGCGACGTACCGGGTGAAGGTGCTGGCGCGCCACAGGTAGCCGCTGTCGTTGCCGGGCGGCAGCAGCCGCTCGTCACGCTGACCGGCGTTCTTCACCTCCCGTATCTCGTCGGCGCTGGAGACGACCAGCACCCTGTCCTGGGTCGGACGGGAGTAGCGGACGCTCGAGCGGATATCGAGCACCCCGGTCACCCCGCCTGCGCCCGCCTTGATCCGCATCAGCACGCGGTATCGGTCGCCCTCGTGTTCCAGCACCCGAGAGGCGATCACGCCCTTGTGAACACGGGGAAATTCCTCATACGCGCGCGAGAGCGTTACGACCTCCTGCAGGCCGACCCCTCGGATGAAGCCGCTGCCGACCCAGTGGTGCACGAGGCCGCCGGGCACGTTGATGATGCCGTCTTCGCGGGCGGGGCCCGCGACGATCGCGTCGGCGCTCGGCGGGTCCGCGCGATCGGCGTCGGATGGCCACGAGGGGAAGTCGCGCGTGACGCGCGCCAGGTACTGCTCGTAGGCCACGGCCGTCCGTGCCTGCAGTTCCGCGGCAAGCGCCGGCCGAGACCCCCACGCGGCTCCGTACACGATGACCGACACGACGGCCAGCAGAAGCCCGGCGCGGACACCCGTGCGCACGATTCGCATCCGACCCGATTGTAGTAGGACGCCGCCCGCGCCGCTCGTCCTGGCGCCGGGCGAGCGGCTATTGGACGGACCTCAGTCGAGGTGCTTGACGAGGATCACTTCGTTGCCCCGCTCGTTGAAGTGCACCTCGTCTACGAGCTTGCCGGCGAGCAGCAGGCCGAATCCCCCGGCCCGCTTGCCCTCGGCCTCGCGCACCTCGAGGTGACTGATGGGGTCGTCGTCTTTCGCCACCAGCCTCGGCGCGCGCACGTCGAAGCCCGGCCCCGGGTCCTTGAAGTAGTAGACCAACGTGCGCTGGGTGCGCACCGCCGCCACCTCCACCACCTTGCGCGGGTCGAACCCGGCCCCGTGCTCCATGGCGTTCAGCAGCACCTCGCGGAACGCGGTGATGAGCTGGTAGCGCTCGGAATCCGGCAGGTCCCCGGCCAGTTCGTTCATGAAGTGGGTGAGCCGCTCGGCGGTCACGCGCCGGCACGACACGCGAAGCGCCACCCAGTTGGGCACCGCCGATTCCACCTCGATGCCGCTCTGCCAGCCGTCGGCCAGCAGCGCGTCTCTGATCGCCGTGCGCAGCTCCGCAGCCGCCACCGGGAGGGCGAAGCACGCGTAGACCTTCGTCCTGAGAGCCGCAATGATGTCGGTGGCCGACAGGTCCGACGCCAGCACGATGACCGGGAGGCCTGGTTGCAGGCGCATGGCCTGCGCGGCCATCTCGACGGCGCGGCTGGCCGATGTGCCCGGGCTGATGACGACAGCATCCACCGCGTGGCCGGCCAGGTACCGCAGGGCATCCGCCTCGCGCTGGATTTCTGTCACGCGACCGTCGGGCCAGTCGGCGGGGCTCAGGCCAAGCTCGTTCCAGGGGAACGGCGGGCCGATCACGAGAAGCGCGCGCACGTGGGGGCTGGTCCCCGGCGGGGTGGCTGCGTGGCGCTGTTCCCTCATTCGCAGCACGCGCGTCCGCCGTCGTGGCCACAGTGCGCCGGGCCCACGGCGGCGCGGTCGGGGCCGAAGCCCCGCTGCGTGCACGCGCACCAGTAGGCCGTCGCGTCGTAGCGGTCGTAGAACTGGACCGCCGCCGGGTCCTCGTCCGCCATCACGTACATGCCCTTGTGCCGAAGGTTGGCGCAGTGTGCGGCCGTCACGACCGGCGACGTCAGTGTGGGATGCTCCATCAGCGCCTCTTCTCGAGCCCGGGAACACGAAGGACACGAAGGACTCGAAGCATTTGAACTTCGCGTACTTTCGTCGTGCCCTTCGTGTCCTTCGTGTTCCCGGGACACTTCATACTATGGCCAAACCCGCGGCCTTGAGGATGGCGCGCTTCACCGCGGTCCTCGCGATCTGGATCTTGTGGGCGTTGCCGCTCATGGCTTTCGCGCCGGCGACGGCGGCAGCCGCGGCTTCGACGGCCACGGCTTCGTCCACGGTCTTCCCGGCCAGCACCCGCTCGGCGCCCTGCGCGCGCCAGGGAATGGGCGCGACGGCCCCCATCACCACGCGCGCCGACTTCACCGTGTCCTTCTCCATCACCAGGCTCACCGACACGAGCGCCAGTGGCCAGTCGTGCGACTGCTTGAGCCGCACGTCGTAGCTCGCGCTCCTCGCGCCGCCAGGTGCCGGCAGCAGCACGTGCGTGATGATTTCATTCGGCTGCAACACCGTCTCGCCGTACAGGTTCTGGTTCGGCAGCTGGTAGAGCCCGCCGAGGTCCATCTCGCGCGCGCCAGAGGGCCCCAGCACCCGGACTCGCGCGCCGTAGGCGATGAGCGGCACCGCCAGGCTCGAGGGATGCACGATATAGCAGGGCCCGTCGCCGAGGATGGCGTGGTACTGGTTCTCGCCCTCCACCGCGAAGCAGCGCGAGCCGCCCTTCTTCAGGCAATGGAACTCCTCGTTCCTGAAATACCAGCAGCGTGGCCGCTGCATCAGGTTGCCGCCCACCGTGCCCATGTTTCTGATCTGCGGCGTCCCGACTTCCTCGGCCGCCGTCACCAGCGCGGGGTAGAGCTTCCGGATCTCCGCATGCTCCGCGAGATCGGCCAGCTTCGCCGCGGCTCCTATCCTGGTCCCGCCCGACTCACGAGTCCCGACTCCCGACTCGCCGCCTTCGCGGCCCGTCCGGCCGCTTCGGCGAGCCGGGTCCTCCACCGTGATCGTTGCGTCGAGGTTCTTGAGATTCACCACCCGCTCGGGCGAGACGATGTAGTCCTTCATGAGGCCGAGCAGATCCATGCCGCCGGCCATGGGGAGGATGCGGTTGCGCTCGGTGCCCAGCGCGGCCACCGCCTCGCGCTCGTTCGCCGGGTTCACGTACTGGAAGGCCTTCAATTCGTGCCTCCCGCCCGCTGCAACTCGGCCAGCAGCTTGTCCGGGGTGATGGGGATGCTCCGCACGGTGACGCCGGTGGCGTTCCGGAGGGCGTTGGCGATGGCCGCCGCGGTGGCCACCGCCGGCGGCTCGCCGATGCCGATGACGCCGCGCTCGGGCTGATCGACCAGCACCACGTCGATCTCGGGCATGTCCGACTGACCGGCGATGAGGTACGCCTCCATGTTCGGGTTCACCATGTTCGCGGTGTTCCGATCGAGGAGCCGTTCTTCCATGACCGCGTAGTTCACGCCGCTGATGATGCCGCCGTAGCACTGCGTCTCGGCCGTCTTCAGGTCGAGCACCAGGCCGCAGTCCTGCACGCACACGATCTTCTTCACGCGCGTGATGCCGGTCTCGACGTCCACTTCGACCTCGGCGAACTGGACGCCGCTGGTGCCGCTGGCCGAGAGGCCGCGCTCCCACTGCCCGTCCACCGACACGGGCGTGGTGCCCAGCAGCTTGCACGCCTCGCGCCACGTGAGGCTCCGCGGCGTCGCCGCTGCCTGGCCCGAGCCTGTCGAAGGCTTCACGTTCACCCGGCCCACGCCCATCTCGAGCTGATCCGCGGTGGTCTTCAGCGCGGGTGCGATGCGCGCGAAGAGTGCATCCCTCGCCTTGCCCGCGGTCACGCGCATGGCAGGGGACACCGCTGCCGCGGTGGTCGATCCGCCCGACCCGGGGGCGAACGGGAAGTTGCTGTCGCCCAGCTCGATGGTCACCTGCGCCACTTCGAGCCCCAGCGTCTCGGCCACGACCATGGCCATGATGGTGCGCGTGGCCGTGCCGATGTCCTGTGTGCCGCAGCGCATCACCACGCTGCCGTCGGGGTCGATCTCACAGTGTGCGCGCGCGCCGGTGCCCGCGCCGCCCCACCGGTTGGCCGAGCACCCCAGGCCTCGTTTGATGGGGCCGGGCGTCGGATCGCCGGTGACGTGCCGGCGGCTCCACCCGATGCGCTCGGCGCCCATCGGGAAATAGCGCCGCCACTGCGCGTTGGGCGCCAGGGCCGGCAGGTTCTTCAGCCGGAACTCGACCGGATCCATCCGCACGCGATCCGCGAGCTCGTCCATCAGCACTTCGGTGATGAAGCAGCCCTGGGGATGGCCGGGTGCGCGCATCGCGCGCTGCTGGCCGGCGTTGATGTAGACGTCGGTGTGGCGCCGGCGACGGTTGGGGAATGTGTAGATGTACGGGAGTGGAAAGTCGGACCCCGCGCCCGCACCGCCCGTGCCCCACGTCTCGGCGTCGAAGGCGGTGAGCATGCCGTCGGCCGACACACCGGCCTTGATCCGCGCGAACGCGGAAGGGCGGTTGCCCGTGGCCAGGTGCTCTTCCTTGCGATCGAGCATCAGCTTCACGGGCTTTCCGGCCATCTTCGCCAGCCGCGCGCAGAGGATGCCCTGGGTGTCGGGCGCGAACTTGCTGCCGAAGCCGCCGCCCATGAACTCGGTGATGACGCGCACGTTCGCCTGCGGGATCTTCAGGCCCTGGGCAAAGCCCTCGCGCGTGCCGTGCACGGCCTGCGTGGACACCCAGGCCGTCAGCTTCTCGCCCTCCCACTCGCACACGCAGCCGTGGGTTTCGAGCGAGGTGTGCGTCTGCACCTGCGTCGAGTAGATCCCGTCCACGGTGTGCGCGGCAGCGGCGAAGCCCGCCGCCAGGTCGCCGTCTTCCTGCGCCGTGCCCGCGCGCGTGTTCGAGGGCTCGAACACCTTCGGTGCCTCGGGGCGCATCGCCTGTTCCACCGTGGCCAGTGCCGGCAGCACCTCCCACTCCACCTTGATGGCGCGGATGGCGTCCTCGGCCTGCTGCTCGGTATCGGCGGCCAGGGCGGCGATTTCCTCACCCGGGAACAGCACCTTGTCGCCGGGCTCGATGAAAGGGAGGACCGCGCGCACGCCGGGCATCTTCTGCGCCGGGACGGTGTCGATGGCGGTGAGGCGCGCGTGCGCGTGCGGTGACCGCAGGATGCGGCCGTAGATCATGCCGGGCCGCGTGATGTCGAACGTGTACTTGGCACGGCCGGTGACCTTCGCCGTGGCGTCGAGACGCGTCACGCGCGTGCCGATGATCCGTGGCTTCCCGGGCCAGGGATAGGTCGGATGCTGCCCCGGACGTGCCGGCGCCCGCACTTCCGGGACCTGCTCAGCCACGCCGCCCTCCCAACGCGAGCACGGCCTTCGACAGGCCGACATTGGTTCCGCAGCGGCAGATGTTGCCGTCCAACGCGCGTGTCGCCTGCTCCGGTGTGGGCGACGGCGTCTGCTCGAGCAGGGCCACCGTCGACATCACGAAGCCGGGCGTGCAGAACCCACACATCAGCGCGTCGTGATCGCAGAAGGCCTGCTGCACGGGGTGCAGGGCATCGCCCTGGGCCAGGCCCTCGACCGTCCGGATGTTCCGGCCCTGCGCCTCGATCGCCAGCATCGAGCACGCGTAGTGGGTGCGCCCCTCGATGATCACCGTGCAGGCGCCGCACGCGCCGCGGTCGCACACGCGCTTGGGGCCGGTGATCTCCAACCGGGTTCGGAGGGCATCGAGCAGGGTGACGCGCGGCTCCACGTTCAGTTGATGGCGCCGGCCGTTCACCGTGAGCGTGACCGCCACCTCACCGGGGCCCAGCGGAGCTGGACCCTGTGCTGCGCCCTCTTTCACCCCGCCGACGACCGCGGAGGCCACCGATCCCACGCCGACCGTCTTGAAGAAATCCCGGCGGGAAACGTGGTCGTCAGCCATGATCGGCACAGCATACACCCGCTGCCTGTACAATCAGCTCGTCTGTGTCCCTAGCATCGCCGCCGGTACCAGCGACCGCCAGCGTCGCGGCTTTTCGGAAGCGGCGCCGGCTGTTCTCGCCTCCGCGCGTGCTGGCGCTCTCCATAGCCGGGCTCATCCTCATGGGTGCGGTCCTGCTCTGGCTGCCGGTGTCAGCGGCCCCTGGTCGATCGACTTCGTTCCTCGACGCCCTCTTTACCGCCACCTCCGCCGTTTGCGTCACCGGCCTCATCGTCCAGGACACGCCCATCCACTTCTCGTGGTTCGGACACGTGGTGATCCTGCTGCTCATCCAGGCGGGCGGCCTCGGCTACATGACGATCTCCACCGTGCTGGCCGCCGCGCTTGGCCGCTCGGTCACGCTGCAGGAGCGGCTGACGCTGCAGGAGGGCCTCAATGTGCAGGGGCTGGACGGCCTGCTCCGCTTCGCGCTCACCGTGCTGAAGCTCACGCTCGTCTTCGAGCTCGCCGGTGCCGCCCTGCTCGCGCTGCGATGGTGGGGAGACATGGGCACGGGCCAGGCCGCGTGGTACGGCCTCTTCCACTCGGTGTCGGCGTTCAACAACGCCGGCTTCGCCCTGTGGAGCGACAGCCTGATGCGGTTCAGGGGAGACGTGACCGTGAACGTGGTCTTCACGGTCCTCATCATCGCGGGCGGCCTCGGGTTCTTCGTGATCACCGAGCTGCTCCAGCGGCATCGCACGGTGCGCATCTCGGTTCACACGCGGCTGGTCGTCACCGCCACGACCGTGCTGCTGGTGCTGGGCACGCTGGCCATCTACGCCCTGGAGGTCGGCAACCCGCGAACCCTCGCGGGCCTTCCGTGGCACGAGCAGTGGCTGGCGGCCTGGTTTCAGGCCGTCACACCGCGGACGGCCGGCTTCAACACCCTGGACTACGGCGCCATGACGGCGCCAGCCCTGTTCCTGACCATGGCGTTGATGTTCATCGGCGCGTCGCCGGGCAGCACGGGCGGCGGCGTGAAGACCACCACGTTCAGCATCACCGTGGCCGCGCTCTGGGCCACCGTGCGCGGAGACGACGAGCCGCACATGTACGGGCGGCGGCTGGGCCCCGACCTCGTCGCCCGTGCCTTCTTCGTGACGCTCATCGCGTTTCTCGCCCTCAACGCCGTGGCCGGCGTCGTTCTCCTCACCGAGCAGCGCGACCTGCTGCGCACGCTCTTCGAGACCACGTCGGCCTTCGGTACCGTGGGACTCTCGATGGGCGAGAGCGGCGCCCCTGTGTCGCTGTCCGCGTTCTTCACGCCGATCGGCAAGCTGATGATGATCCTCATGATGTTCGTCGGCCGCCTCGGGCCGCTGACGCTGGCCTTTGCCGTAGCGCGGCGAGCCACCGTGCAGCCGCGGCTCCGCTATCCTGAAGGGAAGGTGCTGATTGGCTAAGCGCAGCTTCGCCGTGATCGGGCTCGGCCGCTTCGGGTCGGCCATCTCCACCACGCTGGCCGAACTCGGCCACGACGTGATCGGCGTGGACGGCAGCGACGAGCGTGTCCGGGCGCTGGCCGACGTCCTCACGTTGGCGGTGCAACTGGACGCGACCGACGAGAAGGCACTGCTGAAGGCGGGGATCAAGGACGTGGACGTCGCCGTGGTCTCCATCGGCGAGAACATCGAGTCGAGCCTGCTGGTCGTCACCCTGCTCCGCGAGATCGGGATCAAGAACATCATCGCGAAGGCGGTGACACCACTCCACGGGCGCATCCTCGACAAGCTCGGCGTCTCGCGCGTCGTCTTTCCCGAGCGAGAGACCGCCATCCGCCTCGCGCACAGTCTCGTCAATCCGAACGTGCTCGACTACATCGAGCTCTCCAGCGAGTTCTCCATCGTGGACGTGCCGGCCCCGGCCGACTTCGCCGGCAAGACGCTGAAGGAGATCAGCCTTCGGTCACGCTTCGGCCTGACGACCATCGCCATCAAGCGCGGCTCGCGCACCACCGACGGCCCGGTCACCAACATCGCCCCGGGGCCGGATGACGTGGTGCAGGAAGGCGATGTGCTGTCACTGCTCGGCAGCAACGAGCGGCTGGGCCAGCTCGATCGGATGTTGAAGGCGAAGAAATAGGGCTCGCCCCGAGGTGGATGCAGCCTTCCCTCCGCTGACGCGCACGGCGCGGTCCCCGTGGACGGCCCTCGTGCTGTTCACGGGCCTGACCATCGCCGCGACGTGGCCGCTTCTCCCGGGACTTGGGCGCGATGTGCCGAGCGACTACGGCGATCCGCTGTACGTCGCGTGGGCCATGGCGTGGGTCGCGCACCAGCTGGGCCGTGTGCTCATGGGCGACCTCGACGCGCTCACGCACTTCTGGGATGCCAACCAGCTGCACCCCGAGCCCGCGGCCCTTGCGCTCTCGGATCATTTCATCGCCCAGGCGCTGCCGCTCGCGCCGGTGTACTGGCTGTCCGGCAACCCGCTGCTGGTGCTCGGCCTCGCCTACCTGGCAGCCTACGTGCTCTGCGGGTTCTGCACGTGGCTGCTGGTACGAGAGCTGACCGGATCGGCGGCTGCAGGCGTGCTGGCGGGCTGCACGTTTGCCTTCAACCCGTTCTTCCTCGTCTGGGAGGTCTCGCACCTGCAGATCATCTCCGCGTGGGGCATGCCGCTGTCGCTCTACGGATTGCGGCGCTACTTCGAGCATCGGGCGAGGTCGGGGCTGTGGATCGGCGCCGGCGGCATCGTGCTGCTGAACCTCTCGGCCGGCTACTACATGCTGATGTTCCCGGTGTTCGTGCTGCTCTATGCGGGGTGGGAGATCTCGTCGCGCGGGTGGTGGGCCAACGGGCGCATGTGGCGCGACCTGCTGGCGGCGGGCGTCGGCGCCGTCCTGGTGACGGCGCCCTTCCTCTGGCCCTATGTCCAGGCCAGGACGCGGCTGGGCTTCGCCCGCAGCGTCGACGAGACCACGCAGATGGCGGCCACCGTCGATGGCTACGTGGCCGGGATGTGGCCGCTGATCATCCCGTTCGCCTGCGCCGCGCTGGCGCTGCTCGCCGCGGCGGCGATGCGCGCCCGGGGCGCCCGGCGGGCCGTTCCGCTGCTGGGATTCGCAGTGGCGGGCGCGGCGCTCTCGTTCTGGCTGTCGCTGGGCCCTACGCCCTCGTGGGGCGGCCAGGCCTACCCGGGGCTGGGCTTGTATGGCCTGCTGCGGGATCACGTCCCGGGCATGGATGCGTTGCGCGTGACGTCGCGCTTCGCGGTGGTGTTCGTGCTGTTCCTCGCGCTGCTGGCCGGTATGGGCGCGGCGCTGGTGGCGCGCCTCCCGAAGGCGGCGCCGCTGGTGGCGGGTCTGGGCGCACTATCGATGCTGCTGAACGCCCCCGCGACATTCCCCCTCAATCACGAGTTGCCGTCGACACTGGACGTCGTCACGCCCGCGCCGTACTTGAAGCCCGGCGGCCCGCCGCCCGAGGTGTATCGCTATCTCGCGTCGCTGCCCTCCTCGACCGTGGTGGCCGAACTGCCGTTCACGGACCTCTGGTACAACACGCGCTACCTGTATTTCTCGACCTTTCACTGGCGTCCACTCGTCAACGGCTTCACGTCGTTCTTTCCGCCGGCATACATCGAGCGCGCCCGTTGGCTGGTGAACCCGGCGCGCACCCCCGATGAAGCGTGGCGCGCGCTCGAGTCAGGGCAGACCACCCACGTGGTGGTCCACACCGGCGCGTGGGACGCGGCGTACGTGCAGGAGCTCGACCGGTGGCTCACGGCCCGCGGGGCGAGAAGCCACGGACAGTTCGACGGCGCGGCGGTGTACGAGATCATGGACCGCCGTCCGCAGTAGGACCGCCGCACGGGACCGCCGCTCACGCGGCGGAACGACCACTCACTCGCGTTCGCGGGAGGGCCGGAATGGCCTCGGAGAGGGAGCCGGTCCAAAAAAGAGGAAAGGCCACCGGCCGGGTGCTGTGGCACCTGGCCGATGGCCTTCTGGCGAACCCTCTGGCGGCCCCGAGGGACCGCGCGTGTTCTTACGCGAGAACCT
Source organism: Vicinamibacterales bacterium (assembly GCA_036795065.1). Lineage (GTDB taxonomy): Bacteria > Acidobacteriota > Vicinamibacteria > Vicinamibacterales > UBA2999 > VFZN01. The sequence continues at coordinate 1,251 of DAIRFN010000114.1, read as the reverse complement.
TGATGACCACGCGGCGGTTCTGCGCACGGTTGTCGCGGGTCTTGTTGTCCGCAGCCGGCTTCTCCTCGCCGTAGCTGATCGTGTTCATCTTGTGGAGCGGCACCTGGTGCTGCTCGTAGAGATAACGCTTCACCGCTTCGGCGCGCTGCAGGCCCAGGCGCTCGTTGTACTTCGCGTCGCCCACGTTGTCGGTGTGGCCTTCGATCTCGATCCACACGGACTTCTTGTCGGCCTTCAGCTGGCCCACCATCTGGTCGATGGCCGCCTTGGCCTCGTCCGGCAGCTCGGCCGCGCCGAACTGGAACTTGCCGCTGTCCTCGCTGATGACGGTCTCGAAGATCAGCTTGCGGGTCTCGGCCTCGATGGCCGAGGCACGCGCGTCGGCGCGCTTGCCGACTTCCTGGGCCTGACCGGCAGCCGCCTCAGCGGACTTCTGCGCGGTGCCCGCGGCGGTGTTGGCGGCGGCGGCCTTCTGATCGACCTCGCCGATCTTCTGCTCGTTCTGACGCACGCGCTCCTGCGTCTCCTCGAGCGACTTGCCCATCGTGCCGACCTTCTCGTTGACTTCGCCCACCGACTCGCGGACGAAACCCTTGGTGGCGCACGCCGGCGCGACCGCCAGCGTCGCAGCTGAAATTGCGAACACCATCACCTGTTTACGCATAAAGGCCTCCTGAAGCCACTCACCTTACCGTCACCGAACACCGACCTCGTCAATGGCGCGTCGCCAGGCTGTAGCCCCCGCGCGCCCTCACCGTATGGTCCACTGCCGTCGTCCGAATCTCGAGCGGGTGCCATCCCGCGGCGGTTCCCGGCTCGAAGCCGATCAGGTAGAGGTTGCGAAGCTCGTCGATGACGTCCTTCGCCGCCTTGCTCGCCGACGCCGGGCCGCTGGCGTAATAGAACGCCCCGCCGGTCCAGCGCGAGAGGTCTTCCACGGTGCCGATGTGCGCCGGGGCCCTGAGGCCCGCCTGCGGCGTCGCCCGGTCCGAGTTCGGGTCGTCTATCGGCAGCACCGTGGCAATCACGTATACCGGCACGTCGATGGCCGAGGCCAGGCTCGACACCTGGGCCGGCGTCTTCGAGCTCGAGGTGTCGATGCCGTCGGTCAGCACCACTACGGCCCGTCGCGGGTGGGTGCGCTGGGCGACCCGGTCGGCCGCCTCGGAAATCGCATCGTGCAGTGAGGTGGCCCCGAACGGATCGACCTCCCCCAGCGCGCCGTTCAAAGCACGCGTATCGACCGTAAAC
>DAIRFN010000113.1:0-14931 GCA_036795065.1 Vicinamibacterales bacterium | reverse complement strand
GGCGGAGCGGCGGCAGGAAGCCCATGTCGAGCATCCGGTCCGCTTCGTCCAGCGTGAGGATCTGCACCCCCGAGAGGTCCACCGTGCGCTGCTCCATGTGATCGAGCAATCGGCCGGGCGTGGCGACGATGATGTCGGTGCCGCGCTTCAGTTCCTGGATCTGCGGGCGAATGGAGACGCCGCCGAAAATGGCCGCGACGCGGAGGTTCGCCGGCACGCCGTAGGTGGCGAGTGACTTGTGCACCTGCAGCGCGAGCTCGCGGGTAGGCACGAGCACCAGGCCGCGCGGCTTGCGCACGCCGGACGGCGCGCCACCGCGGACGAGCAGGCGCTCGATCATCGGCAGGCCGAACGCGGCCGTCTTGCCGGTGCCGGTCTGCGCGCGGGCCAGCAGGTCGCGGCCGCTCAGGACCACGGGGATGGACTTGGTCTGGACCGGCGTGGGCGTGGTGTAGCCGAGGCGCGCGAGCGGAGTACAGAGAGAGGGCGAGAGCCCGAGTGACACGAACGGCATGCGAAATACTCCTGAAGTGCCTGGAGCGTTCCCGGACCGCACACAGCAGGCTGACGATGACTGACGGACGAGCATCGCGCCGACAGTGGCGCGTGGATTCTGAGCTGACGGGTACCGAGCGGAGCAGGATTCCAGCGGGAAATCGAGGACCGTGCGCAGAGACCCCAACAGTATACCCCGAAACGGCCATCCGCGCCCGGCTGACGCGCTCGAGGCTGGCCGTCGGTGCAGATTCGGGCAGCAGCCTTCAGTGGGCGGCCTGGGCGACAACCACCGTGGCACCCTCGATGATGGCGTCGTAGGCGTAGCCGGCGCCGAAGTCCTTGTCGAGCACCAGGATGCCCGTGGCTGTCACCACGTCACCCACCTGCACGGTGGCATCGGTCGTCACGGTGATGTCGTTGGTGCCCGCGCTGCCCTCGCCCGAGCCGTCCTGCAGGTGAAGCCAGTTCCGGCCCAGGATGCCGTTGTTCACCTTCACGACCTTGCCGCGCACCGCCACGCGGGTGCCGCCCAGCGCCTGCCGCTTCGCCCAGACGTCGGCGATGGAGAGGCCACCGGTGGGAGGTGCGATCGGCTCCACCGGCGTGGCCGCAGCGCCGCCCTCCGGTGCACCACCGAGTGAGCCGTGGCTGGCGGCCATGTCGGGCGCGCCCGCCGACGCGGGCAGCGACTCGCCGTCGCGCGCCACGCGGGACACGAAGTAGATCACGGGGAACGTGCGGTTGAGTGTCTTGCTGGTGAACTCCGCCATGGGGGACTCGAGCGGCACGGTGAGGCGCTCGCCGGCCTTCACGGGAAACTCCATCGCGGCCGCCCACACCGATCGCCCGCCCTCCTCCAGCCTGAGATAGGTGTACCCGCCCGAGTTCATGGTCTCGGCAACCACGCCCGTGAACGTGCCGCCCTCGGGGGCGCCAGCCGGGGGCGCGCCCGCCGGTGCCTCCTGCCCCGGAGGCGGCGCCGCACCAGCCGCCGTCGTCGTGGGCTCTGCGTTGCAGGCGGCCAGGACGGTGGACAGGGCAAGGGCCGCGGCGGCCCACGAGCGCGAACGGGTGTTGGTGGTCACCGTACTAGTATGTGCCGGGACCGTGCGAGCCGGGTGGGCGCGCATCATGCAGCAACGGCGTCGCCGTGCGGAGAGTGGAGTTGGCTTGCGCCATGCGAGTGGCCGACATGCGTGCCGCACTGGACGCATCCGGTCGGTGTTGGAGCGCGTTCTTGCGCGACCCTGCGAATCAATGATAGGTTCGCGCGCGTCGCTCGCAAGACCAACCCCCGGGAGCCCCCCTTATGAACGTTCAGCCGACGATGTCAGCGCCAACGCCGCCAGGTCCCTGGGCGGTTGCCGGTGGTCCGAAGCCGCCATCCGGTCCGAAGCCGAGTGGCGGCGTCGGTGGTCCGAAGGCCCCGGCCGGTCCGAAGCCGAGCGGCGGTGTCGGTGGTCCGAAGCCCCCGGCCGGTCCGAAGCCGAGTGGCGGCGTCGGTGGTCCGAAACCACCGGCCGGCCCGAAACCGAGTGGCGCGGTCGGCGGTCCGAAGACCCCGTCCGGCCCGAAGCCGCGCGGGTCGAAGCTCGGCCAGCCGAAGAAGTAGAGCCAGGCGTCACGGCCACAGGGCCGAGACCAGCCGCTCGAGGTCGTACGGGCTGACGAACGTCACGAGGCCCGTCAGCATAATCGCGCCGAAGAGCTGGACGTTCATCAGGACTTCCAGCACGAGGTGGAAGACTGCGGCCGTCGCAACCACCGGGTAGCGGAACTCGCGCAACCACACGAGCGGCCCGAGGGCGAACTCGAGGGCCAGCGTGCCCCAGGTCGCCGCGCGCGACCACCACAACGTGCGCATCGCCACCGGCACCGGCCGGCGGCGATAGTCGCTCACCATCGACGCCCAGTACACGGCCGTCCCCATCCGCCACGTCTCGCCTTTCATCTTCGCGACGAACGACTGGAAGTAGACGAACGAGACTTGCAGTTGCAGCAGCCGCAGCACCCACGGCGACGAGGGCGTCGGGGCGCCCGCGCCGGCCAGGATCGCATCGAGCGACCACGCCTCGCCCGCGGGCGAGAAGATGAGCAGGAAGCTCATCATCCGCATCAGGCTGTCACCCCCGTGCGTGACCTCGGGATGGCGGTGGTGAATCGAGGTGAGCGTCACGAACACGATGGCGGCGCTCACGGGCGTGCCGAGCCCGAGCGCGAGGCACGTGGCACCGAGCAGGTGCAGCGCGAAGATCGCGTGGATGGAGCCGCGGCCGGGCGGCAGCCAGCGGAAGAGCGAGAACAACACGCCGCCGTACGTGGCTTCCCATCGCTCGTGCGACAGCACGCCCTCGCGGCCGAGCCACAGCGAGGCGTGCGGCAGGTAGAGCAGCCCGCTCGCGATGGTCACGAACCCGAACAGGATGCGGAACAGCGCAATCGTGAACGGCGGCTCGGGCGTGTGAAAAAAGGCGATCCAGGCGGCCGCGAGTTCGGGCAGGGAGATCATCGCCGCGGCTACGGCTCGGGGTAGGAATAGAAGACGAGCTCGCTCCCCTCTGGCTCTTCGCGGGCCTCGCCTTCCGGCCCCGGCACGTCGTGCTCGTGGTAGACGAGGTCCACCCGCACCGGAGTGCGGTCGGCGTGGAGCCGCATCAGGTACTCGGCGAGCGCCGGCCGAAGGTAATCGGTGTCGCCGTCGAGCACAGACGCCTCGTACTTCTGGTACCGGAACGTCCGGAAGGCCTCGCGGTAGGAGAGGTCGGCCATCCGGGGCGGCGCCCACTCGATCCTGCCACCGCCCGCTGTGGTGATGACCGCCGTGAGATGGCCCTCCACCATCGCCGGATCCGGCGCGAACATGCCCCAGGTCTGGCCCAGGCCGAGCCACAGAACGAGCTTACCGAACGGGGCGACGGCGCGCCCGAGCCACGAATCGGACGGCTGGCCCCACGACCACGCCACGAAGAGATAGAGTGCGATGAAGGCGTTGACGAGGATCGCGCCTCCCGTCACTTCCGCCCCTCGAGGTCGATGGTCCAGATGTCGCCCTCCCGGTGGTTCTGCTCGTAGTAGATCCACTGGTTGTCGCGCGAGATGGTGAAGCCTTCGGAGTAGCCCGGCAGCGCCGGCAGCGGATCGACGGCGTTGGTCCGGGTGTCGAGGATGAACAGCCGGCCGTTGCGGAAGAACACCAGGCGGCGATCGTCGGCGAGCCACGTCGGGTACCGCCCGGTTTCTGTGAGCGTCGTGTAGCGGTTCGCGGCCGGATCGTACAACGTGACCCCCGCGTGCACGCCATCGGCGCGCAGCCGCCAGCCGGCGAGACGGCGCCCGTCGCTCGACCAGGACCACGCGGCGAAGGTCATCCCCTTGTCAGGCAGCGCGGGCAGTGACCGGGGAGGCTGCTTCTCCCAGGGCGTCGTCGTGTCGAGGATTGACGGGTTGTGGTCGAGCGAGCTGTACACCAGGTACCGGCCGTCGGGCGACCACAACGGGTAGTAGAACGTCTCGTTGGCGGTGCCGAAGGTCACCTGGCGCAGGCCGCTGCCGTCCGGATGAATCGTCCACACCTGGAACAGGCCGCTGCGGTTGGAGTAGAAGGCGATCTGCTGCCCGTCTGGCGACCAGCGCGGCGCAACGTTCTTGAATCCGTCATCCGTGATCTGCCGAAGATCCGTGCCGTCGGTGCGGACCACGTAGAGGTTGTTGCTCTGGTCGAGGGAGTACGTGGCCAGCCACTGCCCATCGGGCGACACCTGCGGCTCGGCGAAGAACCGCGAGCCCTGCGTGACCGGCGTCGGCGGGTCCTCCGGCCGGCTGCCCGGCGGGAACGCCGCGCGCATCAGGTTCTGCGTCCACGACTGCTCCACGTAGGCGAGCCGCTTGCCGTCGGCCGACATCGTGATCAGCGCGCTGTTCGAAGAAGGCGTCGTCACCGGCTCCGGATCGCCCGTCGCGAGGCCCGTGGCCTCGTCCACCGGCACGCGCCACAGGTTCATGCTGCCGCCGCGGTCGCTCGAGAAGAACAGGTACCGCCCGTCCGGCGACCAGATGGGGCTCCAGTCCACGAAGCGGTCGTTGGTGAGCGCCACCGGTGCGCCGCCCTGCGCAGGTATCGTCCAGAGGTCCCGCTGGCCGGTGGCATCGGCTGCCCAGTAGGCGATGCGCTGACCGTGGGGCGACCACGACGGCTGCACCGCATCGCCCGCGGTGACCTGACGCCGGTCGCCGGTGGACACGTCGATCACCCAGAGGACACTCGCGTTGCTGTAACGGCTGGCTGGCTGCTCGATGGTTTCCTGCGCGCAGACGATGAACCGGCCGTCGGGCGACCACGACGGGTTGTAGCCGACGTCCGACAGGCGCCGCACCGCTTCGCCGGTGGCGCCCATGACGAAGATGCCACCGCCGCCACGTTCGGATCGGAACGCGATGCGTGTGCCGTCGGGTGAGAACGCGGGCTGCGTGTCATCGGCGGCCGAGTCGGCCGTGAGGTTGGTGGTGTTGCTGCCCTCCACGCGCTGGAGGTAGAGGTCCCAGTTGCCCGAAGACACGCTCGCGTAGACGATCGCCTTGCCGTCGGGCGCCAGGCTCGGGAACGACTCGAGGCCGGGTTGCTCGGTGAGCCGGGAGAACGTGGCGTTCGCGAGGACGTGGGGGGTGGGATCGGTGGCCGGCCTGCGCCACACGAACGAGCCCACGGCCACGAGTGCGGCGAGCACCACGACGGTGCTCGCCATGCCCCCCCATGTTCGCCCGCGCCCTCCCGCCATCGCCGCGTGGGCGGTGCGCGACGCGGCCGAGATGACCGCCGACTCGGCATCGCGCCGCAGCCGCTTGAGGTCGGCGCGCAGCTCGGCGGCCGATTGGTACCGCACCTCGCGGTCCTTCTCGAGCGCTTTCTCGATGATCTGCTGGAATTGCGGCGTCAGTTGCGGATTGATGCTGGCCGCCGGTGCCGGCTGCCCGTGCAGGATGCCGCTCAAGACGACGACCGTATTGCCGCTGAACGCCCGCCGTCCCGTGGCCATCTCGTAGAGCACGAGGCCGAACGAGAAGAGGTCCGTCCGCGCGTCGAGCGGTTCGCCCGCGGCCTGCTCCGGCGACATGTAGTACACCGTGCCGACGGCCATCCCGGGCGTCGTGTTCAGCCCGATCTCGGTCGGGGTGTCGGCCTGCGCCTCGAGCAGGCTCGGGTTGTCCACCTTCGCCAGGCCGAAGTCGAGCACCTTGGCCCGCCCGTCGCGGGTGACGAAGATGTTCGCCGGCTTGATATCGCGATGAACGATGCCCCTGGCGTGCGCGGCCTGGAGTGCGTCGGCAATCTGGATGGCCAGGTCGAGCACTTCCGCGAACTTGAGCGGCTGTCGATCCGCCAGCCGCTCGCGCAAGGTCTGCCCTTCGAGCAGCTCCATGGCCAGCAGCGGCTGGCCGTCTGCGTCGTCGATCTCGTAGATCGTGCAGATGTTCGGGTGGTTCAGCGACGAGGCGGCGCGCGCTTCGCGCTGGAAGCGCTCGAGCGCAAGGTGGTCGCGCGCGAGCTCCGGCGGAATGAACTTGAGCGCGACCTCGCGGCCGAGCTTGGTGTCGTGGGCGCGATACACCACACCCATCCCACCCGAGCCGATCTGCTCGAGGACGCGATAGTGAGAGATGACCTGGCCAACCATTGGGGGCGGCAGACTCCCTGAACTACAGTGGCTGCTGTCGCGTCGCGGCGGCCGAGGAGGTCAGCATGGGCGCACGAGACGATAGCAGATATTTGGGGGTGGCCGATACCCGCGACGGAATGACGCGCTCGGGGCCGTCCCTTCTTCATGGGAATACGCCATTCGAGAACGGGAGGGCTCATGTCGGCTGGTCGTCCTCGCATCCTGATCGGGCTCGCGGCCATCGTGGCAGCCAACGCGCTGGTCCTGAGCTATCCGTCGGTCTATCCGACCGGCACCACCATCTACGAGCCCGACAAGACCTGGAGCGGCTACACCGTCTTCGGGACGCCCGAGCAGAAGGGTGCGGTCGTCGTGGACATGAACGGGCGCCTGGTCAAGCGTTGGACGCAGGTGGCGGCGGTGCCCGGGCCCATGCGCCTCCTGCCGGGCGGGTTCATCATGGGCGGTGACGAGCGGCGGCGGCCGCACCAGGAGGCCCGGAGGCTGGTACAGGTGGACTGGGACGGCAAGGTCGTCTGGTCGTTCGATCGCGGCGACCGCATCACCAACGACAAGGGCGTCGAGACCTGGATCGCCAGGCAGCACCACGACTGGCAGCGCGAAGGCAGCCCCGTCGGCTACTTCGCCCCCGACCAGTTGCCACTCCTCGACCGGGGCCGGACGCTGATCCTTGCGCACCAGAACGTGGACGTCCCGGCCATCACCGACAAGCGCCTGGAGGACGACCGGCTCATCGAGGTGGGCTGGGACGGGCAGGTCGTCTGGGACTGGCGGGCCAGCGATCACGTGGACGAGCTTGGTTTCTCCGAGGACGCGCGGAAGGCCCTCCGCGCCGATCCCAACTGGAACGATCAACGGAAGAGCGCGGACTGGCTGCACATCAACGCCGCGTCGTACCTGGGCCCGAACCGGTGGTACGACGCGGGCGACCGCCGCTTTCACCCCGACAACGTCATGATCAGCAGCCGCGAGGCCTGCATCATCGCCATCATCGAGCGCGCCACCGGTGCCGTTGTCTGGCGGATGGGGCCCGATTACCGGGACACGCCGGCGCTGGCGAAGCTCGAGCAGATCGTGGGACAGCACCACCCGCACATCATCCCGAAGGGGCTGCCCGGGGCGGGCCACCTGCTCGTGTTCGACAACGGCGGCGTGGCCGGGTATGGCGCACCCAATCCGGCGGCGCCGACGGGACGCGGCAGCGTCCGTCGCATCCAGTCGCGCGTGCTCGAGATCAACCCGGTCACGTTCGAGAAGGTGTGGGAGTACGTGATCGGGGGCCAGGAGAGCGTGTCGTTCTTCAGCCACTACGTGAGCAGCGCGCAGCGGCTGCCGAACGGCAACACGCTGGTCACCGAGGGCTGGGACGGTCGGATCTTCGAGCTCACGCCCGACAAGGACATCGTCTGGGAGTACGTCAGCCCGTATTTCGGCAACGACCCCACGCGGACCAATCGCATCTTCCGCGCGCACCGTGCGCCGTACGACTGGGTCCCGCAGGTGCCCCGGCCGGCAGAGACGCGAGTCCTGCGGCCCGACATCACGACGTTCCGCGTGCCCGGGGCCCCGGACGACTGAGCCTGCTTCGGGCCGAAGGCGTGTCCATCAGCGGCAGCCCGCTCGTCAACCCGAAGGTTCGGAGGCCCCCGCCACTCGGCTACGATGGGACATGAGCACGCGCACGTCTCTCTCGGCCTTCGCCGCCATCTGGCGGCAGTTCTGGCAGGGCTACTGGCGGTCACCTCACGGGTGTTGAGGGATGGATCCAGTGGCCTGGGAGCAGGACACACGCCTTCGTGAGCGCGCAACCCGCCCGGCATCCGCCCCCGGAGCGCCGCGGCCGCTGCCCGTCTGGTCCCAGCGATACCCGCACGACACCGGCGAGTAGCCCACGCCGTGTTCCGGCGATCGGCTAGATTCCCGGTCTCTTCCCCCATGTCGGCGGCGGCGGCTCCTTCGTGAGGCGCTCCACCGGCTTTTCCTTCAGCAGGCGCAGCGCCTCGTCCACCGCACGTTCCAGCTGTGGGTCGCGCCCGGCAATCACGTCCTTCGGCCAGTTCTCCACGTCGATGTCCGGTGCGGTGCCCTCGTTCTCCACCGCCCACTTGCCGGCGCGCGTGAAGAAGCCGCCGCGCGGCGCGATCATCCCACCGCCGTCGATGAAGGTGGGCGTGTCGGCGGTGTGCACCAGGCCGCCCCAGGTGCGCTTGCCCACCAGGGGGCCGATCTGCCGCCGCTTGAACATCCACGGCATGAGATCCCCGCCCGAGCCGGCCATCTCGTTGACGATCATCACCTTCGGTCCCCATATTCCGGCCGACGGGCTGGTGAACGGCACGCGCGTGCCGGCCACGTTGTTGAAGTAGCCGTCGAAGTCGCGCTGCAGGATGTCGATGATGTAGTCGGCCGCCGACCCGCCGCCGTTGTAGCGCTCGTCGATGACCGCGCCCTTCTTGTCCTGCTGCGCGAAGTAGTAGCGGTTGAAGCTCTCGTAGCCGCCCTGCCCCGTGTTCGGGACGTAGACGTAGGCCAGCTGCCCGTTGGAGCGCTTCTCCACGAAGCGCCGGTTGTCCTCTACCCACGCGCGCGTGCGCAGGCCCTGCTCGTTGGGCACCGGCACCACGGTCACCTGGCGCGCACCTTCACGATCGGGACGACTGTTCACGGTGAGCACGGTCTGGCGGTTGGCGGTCCCGTCCAGCAGGCGATGGATGTTGTCGGGCGCCACCAGGTCCACGCCGTTGATGGCGAGGATGAAGTCGCCCACCGACACGTCGATGCCCGGCCCCGCGAGCGGCGCGCGCAGGTCGGGGTTCCAGCTCTCGCCGCCGTAGATGCGGGCGATCTGGTAGCGGTTGCCCTCCACGCCGAAATCGGCGCCGAGCAGGCCGCCGTTCGACGGTGGCACCTCGGGCATCGCGCCGCCGCGCACGTACGAGTGGCCGAGCGCGATCTCCGCGCCCATCATGTCGAGCAGGTAGTTGAGGTCAGCGCGGTGGCGCACGTCCGGCAGCATCGCGCCGTACATCTCCTTCATGCGCGGCCAGTTCGTACCGTGCATGTTCGGCACGTACAGGTAGTCGCGCTGCAGGCGCCAGCCTTCCTCGAAGATCTGCCGGAACTCGGCCTTCGGATCGAGCTGCATGCGAAGAGTGACGTCCAGGCGGCCCTTGCCGGCGGCCGGTGGCTCTTTGTCCGCATCCACGAGGAAGAGGGACGGCCGCTCGGTGGCGACCGGCAGCGCACCAGGCGGCGCCTCGGGCGCGGGCGTACGGTACACGAGCTTCTTCCCGTCCGCGCTGACCGCGTACTCGGCCACGTTGGACTGGAACACCACGGCCTTGCGGTCCTTCAACGGGTAGCGATGCAGCGTGTTGCCGCGGGCGCCCGCCCCGGGGGCCGGTGCTTCGAGCATGAACACGGTGCCCGCCTCCCCCGCCTTCAGCTGCGCGTACTGTCGAGAGGGCACGCCGCTCACGGCGACGATCCGCTGCTCGATGCCCTCGAAGTCGATCTGCACGGTGGGCACCGGCTTCGGCGCGCCGGCCGGCTCCTTCTTCTCGGCCTCGGCGTCCGTCGCCGGCTTCGCGCCGCCCACGCCCGGGTCCTCGTCGCTCTCGGGCAACAGCGGGCTCGGCTCCGACTTCTTCAGCACGGCGAGGTACAACGCGAAGGTCTCTTCACGGTCGTACGACGTCATGTCGAGCCACTGCGAGCGCAGCGCGAAGTCGGTGGAGGCCAGGAACCACAGGTACTTGCCGCTCGCGTCCCACACCGGGTAGGTCGCATCGGCCAGTCCGTCGGTGATCTGCATCTTCTCGCCGGTCTCGACGTTCGCGACGAAGATGGCGCGATAGAGCGTGTTGAGCCGCGAGGCAAACGCCACCCATTTCGAGTCGGGGCTCCACGTGGGCGCCAGCGTGCGCTGCGGCACCATCCACGGGTCGTTGCCCACGACCTTTGCCTTGCCGCTCCCCACGTCCATCACCCACACGTTGAGGTTCGTGTCGGTATAGAGCAGCTTCGTCGAGTCGGGCGACCACACGGGGGTGTAGTAGAAGGACGGCGTGTCGAACGCGACCTCGCGGGGGGGCGCGATGCCGTCCTGCGACTCGATCACCAGCGTGTACTCCCCGGACTTGTCGCTGAAGTACGAGACCCACGTCCCGTCCGGGGACCACGCGGGCTGGCGCTCGGCCGACCCGGGGGAGTTGGTGATGTTGCGCGTGTCGCCCTTCTCCGCGGGGATGGTAAAGATTTCGCCGCGCGCCTCCACCACGACGCGCTTGCCCGTGGCCGAGAGGCCCAGGTTGGTCATGCGCGGGGTGACGTCCTCGAAGCGCGGCATCATCCAGGGGAAGTCGCCCGCCGCCTTAATGGTGAGCATCTTCGACTGGCCCGTCGCGGGATCCAGCAGGTGGATCCACCCGCCCTGCTCGAACACCACCGCGCCGCCGCCCGCGTCCAGCGCCTTCACGTCGAAGTCGCGGAACCTCGTCTGCTGCGCCAGGGCCTTGCTGGTCGTGTCGTAGGACCACACGTTCGCCACGCCGTCCCGGTCCGAGATGAAATACACCGTGTTGCCCAGCCACACCGGGTCCACGTCCTTGGAATCGGTCCACGGCGGCGAGACCAGGTCGAAGGTCTTCAGGTCCACGATCCAGACCGGCCGGTTCTGCCCGCCGCGGTAGTTGCGCCGCTCCTCGTCCCACGACGTGTTCATGCGAAAAGCGATGCGCGCGCCGTCGGGCGCGATCTTCCCCTGGTAGCCGCGCGGCAGCGGCATCGGCTCCTCCACACCGCCGGTGGCGGGCACGGTCCAGAAGCGTGGCGTGGCATTGGGCGCGGAGGTGGCACGGGGCGAGGCGAACAGGACGCGCGTGCCGTCGTGGGTCCAGCCCTGAACCTGGTCGGCGCCCGGGTGCCACGTCAGCCGCGTCGGCTCGCCGCCCTCGGCGGGCACCACGTAGACGTCGGGGTTCCCACCGTAATCGGCGGTGAACGCGATGGTGCGGCCGTCGGGCGAGAACTTCGGGTTGCTGGCCTGCCCCGCGGCGCTCGTCAGCCGCCGTGCCGTGCCGCCCGCGCGCTCCACGACCCAGATGTTGTTGGCGTGAGCAAACGCCACGTGCGTGGCGCTGACGGTGGGCGTGCGGAGCATCCGCGTGGCCTCGCCGTTGGCGCGGAGCTCGACGGCGCCAGACAGCGCCAGGGCGCCAAGCGACACCAGACCCAGCCGGACGCCGACGCGGCGATGCGAGAACACCATGGCCCCTCCTCCCGGGAAGGGCCCCATCCTAGCACCGCCTTACTGGACGACCACGGTCTGCGGCGGTGTCGCCGCGCTCACGCCGCATGGATTGCGCGCCTCCACGCTGAAGGTGTACGACCCTGTCTTGAGCAGGGCGCTCAACGTCCGGGCGGTCGTGGCGTATTGGCCCACGTGCGTGCCCGTCACGTCCAGCACGTAGCTGGTGGGCGCGGCCCCACTTGGCCCGGGTGTCCAGTCGACATACACCGTACTCCCGACCAGGTAGGCCAGCATGCCGGTCGGTACCGCGGGCGGCCCGGAGCATGGAACCGGAACTTGGAAGGTCACGGTGGCTGGCTGGCTCGAGCCCGCCGCATTCTGCGCCCGAAGGCCGATCCGGTACGTGGTGCCCACCCAGGCCCCCCCGGGCACGTTCAGAAAGGCGGCGTGATCGCTGAGCTCCAGGGGTATCGTGGCCACCACCACACCGGACACGTCCAGCACCAGCGAGGTCGGCGCGCCACCTTCGTAGGTGTTCGTCCACGTCAGCGCGACGTTCGAACCGTTGACCACCCCCAGCAGATGCACCGGTGGCGACGGCACCACTGGCACGTTCACATGGAGGCGGATCTCGTTCGAGTCGGCGCTCCGGAACGTGTCGTTCAGCGCATGGACGCGCGCGTAGAATGACCCGGCAGGCGCCGTGAACGTGAAGGTGGGAAACGCGCTCCCGGTGGGGATGCTGGCCAGCACCTCGCCGGGGTGGACGCCTCCTTCCACCACGAACCCCGTGGGCGGCGGCTCGGCAGGCGGCATCGTCCAGCGCAGCGTCACGAGGTTTCCGACCACCGACTTGGCGAACAACCCCGTGGGCGCCATCGGTGTCATGGGATCGAGCTGGTTCGCCGTAAAGGCCTGACCCGCAATCGTGATGCTCCCGGTACGTGCGTCCCCTGCGTTCGCCTCCGCGCCGTACTCGACGGTCCCAAGACCGGTCCCGCTTGTGCCATCCGTCACGGTCAGCCAGTCCGGATCGTTCGATACTGCCGTCCACGAGCACGCTGCGGATCCCAGGACCAGGACGCGTCCCGATGTTCCGACGGCCGGGACCGACGTGGAAGAGGGCACTAGCGTGACGACGCACCCCGTGTCGCCACGATCGTGCGCGAACGCGTCCCACTGGAAGTTCGTGTCGTCCGCCGCGACGAGATTGCCGGCCTCGGACTCGAACGCCACCACGCGGCCATCGGCGCTGATGGAGGCACCCACGCTGCCGCCGGCCGCCTGCACGCCGCCGGGGCCCACGCTCACTCGCGTCGTGACGCCCGCCTGCATGTCGCGGACGAACACGTCCGGCGAGCCATTCGTGTCGCCCGCCACCAGATTGCTGGCTGCAGAGTAGAACGCGACCGATCGGCCATCGGCGCTGATGGCCGGGCGGCTGCTGTCGGCGTTGCCCGGGACGTTCCCGAGCCCGACGCTCACACCCGTGGTCGCCCCCGTCTGACGGTCGTGGAGGAAGACGTCCTCGTGGCCGTTGGTATCGCCCGGCACCAGGTTGCTCGCCCCCGATGCAAACGCCACCCACCGCCCGTCGGCGCTGATCGCCGCGTTGAAGCTGGCACCATTGCCCTGCGCGCCGCCGGGTCCCACGCTCACCCGCGTCGTCGTGGCGGTCTGCCGGTCGTGGACGAACACGTCCCAGTCCCCGTTGGTGTCGTCGGCTACGAGGTTGCTGGCCATCGATGCGAAGGCCACCAACCGCCCGTCCGCACTGAGCGATCCGAGGCTCCAGCTGTAACGGTTACCTTGTGCGCCCCCGGAGCCGACGCTCACCCGCGTCACGACGGCCGTCTGCCGCTCGTACACGAACACGTCCTCGGCGCCGTTGGTGTCACCTGCCACCAGGTTGTCAGCCCGCGACGTGAAGGACACCCAGTTGCCATCGGCGCTGATCGCCGGGAACGCACCGCTCCCGGCGATACCGCCGGGACCTACACTCACCTGTATCGTCGTTCCCGTCTCACGGTCGTGCAGGAACACCTGGGTCGTGCCCAGCGGGGACCCCGACTGGAACGCCACCCAGCGGCCATCGGCACTGATCGCCGGAAAGTCGCTGGGAATGTCCATCTGGCCGCCTCCGGGGGCCAGGCTCACCCGCGTCGTCGTGCCCGTCTGGCGGTCGTGCAGGAAGACGTCCCACTGGAAGTTCGTGTCGCCCGGCACGAGGTTGTCGGCCGCGGACGTGAATGCCACCCAGCGGCCGTCGGCGCTGACGACGGCGCGACCGCTGTAGTTGTTCCCCTGTGTGCCGTCGGTCGCCACGCTCACGCGCGTCGTCGTGGGCTGTGCCCCCGCGAGTGCCGGCACGAGCAAACCGAGCGAGACGGCAAGCAGCCAGCGGGCTACCAAGGAATGCATGAAGACCTCCGCACGCCATCAAGGGCGTCCGGAGTACGGTGTGCAAGAAGCAGCCCAAGACACGCAGCCGAAACAAGGGCCTGTTCCGCGATATGTCGAGGGGACAGAAAGGCTTGCCTGGCGAAGTTCCGCCGATACAAGCGCGCCACCGCTGAGGCGGCCCACTTTGAACCTTGAACGTTCGAACTCTCGAACTTACCGGATCGCGCCGCCGCGGATCCGATACAGGCTCCTGTCGGCCACCGCCGCCATCTTCTCCACGTCCAGCCGCCCCCCGACGAAGGCACTGATGCGGGCGGCCTCGGCGCGCGGCTCGGCCACGACGTGCGCGTACGGCACGTTCAGCGTGGAAAAGCACGACCGGTTCTTCATGAACCGCTCCACCTGCGCCAGATGCTCCTCGTACAACGCGCGCATCCGCGTGTCATCCGCGCCGCCGGCCTCGCCGCGGCTCGCAAGCATCGTGTTCTGCGAGGCCAGCACCTCGTCCAGGTCGCGCTGCATGAAGATGACCTGGTAGTCATACGACTCGGGCAGGTGTGTGAGCAGGAACGAGATGATCTTCACGGCCTTGCCCCGCGCGTCGGCCAGCCAGGCGTGGTCTCCGGACTTGTCCAGGTCCTTCACGCGCTCGAACTCGTAATAGCCCTTCGGGTTGCTGGCGTCGGCGGCTCGCAGGCCATCGGTGACGATGGCAAGGCCCCCGGCCTCGAGCATGCCCATGGCCATCGACGTACCCGACCGTGGCAGCCCCGAGACGACGACGATGGGCTGCCCGCGCCGCAGGCGGCGCCAGAACGACTGAGCCATCCCGCGATTGTAGCCTCCGGTGGCGGGCCTTCTCGTCAACCTGCTAGAGTGATCCGAAGGTTCCTGCTCCCTTGCACCGCCCTAATCTCTGGCTCGCGCCCGCGCTGTCGGCGCTGCTGCTCGTCGCCACGGCAGCCCCAGCCCAGGCCTACATCGGCCCCGGCGCCGGCTTCGCGCTCGTGTCGTCGGCCTTCGTCCTGGTCACGACGCTGCTCGTCGTGGGCTTCACGCTGCTCGCGTGGCCGTTCCGCGCCGCGTGGCGGGCCATCACGCAAC
>DAIRFN010000112.1:0-15083 GCA_036795065.1 Vicinamibacterales bacterium | reverse complement strand
AACTATGCCGACGGGACGTCGCGTCAATCGGTCTACGACGCGATCGGACGGCTGATCGAGCAGCACGACGAGGCCGGGCGCGTCACCGGATTCGGCTACGACCCGCTCGGCCGCCTCACTCGCGTGACCGACGCACTGGGCGGCATCACCGGTTACGCCTACGACGAGGCCGCGAACCTCCTGTCACACACCGATCCGCTGGGGCGCGTGACGCGGTTTGGCCGGGACGTGCTCGGGCGGCTCGCCTACCGGCAGCTCCCGGGGACCACCGTGGCAACGTACTCCTACGATCCGGCCGGCAACATGACCGCCCACACCGACTTCAACGGGTCCACGATCCTGTTCACCTACGACGCGATGAACCGGCTCACCGGGCGCAGTTATCCAGACGGCTCCGAGGTGACGTTCACGTACACGCCCAGCGGCCAGCGGGCCAGGGCTATCGATGCCCGCGGCACCACCACTTACGAGTACGACGCCAACGACCAGCTGGTCCGGGTGACGCACCCGGGCGGCGAGGTGATTCAGTACGCGTACGACGCGGACCGGAACCTCCGGCGGCTCGACACGCCTGGCGCCGTCGTCGGATACGAGCGTGACGCGCTCAGTCGGGTGACTGCCGTGGACGCGGTGGTGGGAGGCGCGCCCGTCGGCGAGGTGGGCTACGGCTACGACGCCGCCGGCAACATCGTCGAGCAGACCCGGCCGAACAACGTGACCACGCGGCTGGCCTATGACGTGCGTAACCGGCTGACGGACGTGACGCACCTGTCCGGCGGGACGACGATCGGATCGTTCACGTATCAGTTGTCCCCGACCGGTCGCCGGACCCAGGTGGCGGAGGCGGACGGTGGGATCGTGCACTACGGCTACGACGCGCTCGATCGGCTCATCAGCGAAGTCCGTGAGGGAAGCCTGGCCGTCGGGTACGAATACAATGCGGCCAGCAACCGAACGCGCATGGTTCGTGACGGCACCGCGACGACGTATGCCTACGACGAGGACGATCGGTTGTTGGCGGCCGGCGGCACGGCCTTCACCTACGACGCCAACGGCAACCTGCGCTCGAAGACCGTGGGCGGCGCGACCACGAGCTACGACTGGAGCGCCGACGGCCGCCTGGTGCGGGCCAGCGGTCCAGCGGGCGTGGCCGAGTTCGGGTACGACGCTGACGGCAATCGGGTGACGCGGCAGGTTGGGGGGGACGTCACCCGATTCCTCGTGGATGCCAATAACCCGACGGGCCTGCCGCAGGTCCTCGAGGAGCATGGCAGC
Source organism: Vicinamibacterales bacterium (assembly GCA_036795065.1). Taxonomy (GTDB): domain Bacteria; phylum Acidobacteriota; class Vicinamibacteria; order Vicinamibacterales; family UBA2999; genus VFZN01. The sequence goes on along the minus strand of DAIRFN010000112.1, from coordinate 13,808 downwards.
GCGGGTGACCTGCGCGCGCAGCACACCTATGGCGCCGACCTCGTGTCGAGCACCAGCGGCACGGCCACCGCTTTCCGCCACGGTGATGGGGTGGGCAGCACGCGGCTGCTCACCGATGCGGCCGGGGCCGTGACGGACCAGTACCAGTACGACGCCTTTGGGGCGCTGACCGCGGCGACGGGATCGACGTCGAACCCCTACCTGTTCGCCGGCGAGCAGTTCGAGCCGTCGCTCGGGCTCTACAACCTGCGCGCCCGCAACTACGACCCGGCCGTCGGCCGGTTCCTCGGGCGCGATCCGTTCGAAGGCCGGCTGGCGGATCCGCGTTCGCTCAGTCCGTATCTCTACGCGCACGCCGACCCGGTGAACACCACCGACCCGACGGGGCTGTTCTCGTTGCTCGAGATCTCGACGTCGCTCGCCATCGAAGACGTGCTGAGAGGTATCGAGGTCACCAGGAACGTGGTCCAGTACTGCGCGATCACCGGCAAGGCCGAGGTCGTCCAGGAAGCGCTGTTCTGGGGGCAGTTCGCGGCAGCCGGGCCCATTCTCGCATCGGAGATCTTCGGCGACCGGGGCGCCAACGCCAGCCTGGAGGTCACGTTCGATGCCAGGCGCTACATCAACGTCTTCAAGAGCTCGGAGAAGATCGTCGAGGCAAAGGCGTCGATCAACTTCGCCCGCAATGGCGACCGGAAGCTGGGCTTCGAGTTCAAGCGGCAGGACGATCGCGTGTTCGGCGGCGAGTTCGACGTGAACACCCCGGCGAACTCCAGCTTCAGGCTGGCCGGCGGTCCGGCGTCGATCAGCTTCTCGAGGCAGGACATCACCCTCGGTCTGAAGAAGACCATCGACATCTTCAAGGTCGAGCGCTGCGCCATCGAGATGGTGAAGGGCAGCCTCGAGGTCGGCATCAAGACCGGCATCGTCGGGCCGACGAACGTGGCGGCGGACTTCGTGGTGGAGGGCCTGGCGGGGATGCTGAAGTTCACCTACCCGGTGATCCCAGAGCGCCAGTGAGTGTCACGAGTCTGGTGCGAACGCGCCGTCATTGCAGCAGCGCCTGCACTTCCGCCGGGGCCGGGACACCGTCCATCGCCCCGGCCTTCGTGCAGCTCACCGCCGCCGCGGCGTTGGCAAAGCGCAGCAGCTCCGCGGCGGGGAGGCCCTGCAGCAGCCCTGCGATGAACGCGCCGCGGAAGACATCGCCCGACCCGGTCGTGTCCACGGCCGACACGCGGAAGCCGTCGACCTGAATGAAGCGCTCACCGTCCAGCGCCACGGCGCCACGCTCGCCCACCGTGACCGTCAGCAGCCCCGCGTTCCACTCGCGCAGCTTCCGAAGCGCCAGCTCGAGATCGCGCTCGCCGGTGAGCGCTTCCGGCAGGTGCTCCGACAGGATAGGGTGCGACGCGGCGCGAATGATGTCCTCGGTGAGCGGCGTCAGGTGATCCAGGTCCGTCGCCACCGGCACGCCAGCTGACCGCGCGATGCGCGCCGCCTCGAGGCTGGCGCGCGGATCCACGTCGTCCACCAGGACTGCACGGGCCGCGCGAAGGGCCGCCTCCGGTAGATCCGAGCCGGTGAGCAGCAGCGTGTCGGGTCGGTCCCACAGCACCACGCGCTCGCCGGAGTGATTGTCGATGAGGATGGCCGCGAACTGCGTCCCGCCGCGCCGCCGCACGGTGAGCGAGACGTCCACCCCTCGCGCCGCGAGCGCTTCCAGGAGGCGCCGGCCGTTGTCGTCATCGCCGACCGCGCCGGCGTACGCCGCGCGCAAGCCGAAAGCCGCGCACGCGGCCATCGCTGTGGCCACCTGCCCGCCGCATGAGACGGCGTGCCCGAGCAGATGCATCTTCGAAGCGGGCCCGTGGAACTGCGGAGCTGAGGGCAGGCGGTAGACGTAGTCCACCGAACTCGCGCCAATGCCGACGACGTCGAACACGGGTGTTATCGTATCGCTTCGGGAGTCGGGAGTCGGGAGTCGGGAGTCGGGAGTCGGAAGGCAGATGCCAGAAGGCAGAGGGGCGCGCCGATGAGATCACGACCAGATGCCGCGAGGATCGCCATCAGCCTGACGGCCGTGGTGGCGACAACATTTGCCGTACACGCGCAGGACTGGCCGCAGTGGCGGGGGCCCAACCGTGACGGCGCCATCGCGTCATTCACGGCGCCGGCCGCGTGGCCGCGCGCGCTCACCAGGCGCTGGCAGGTGGAGGTCGGGACCGGCTACGCCACGCCGCTGGTCGTCGGCGAGCGCGTCTATACCTTCACCCGGCAGGGCGAAGACGAGGTGCTGACGGCATTCGATGCCGCGTCCGCGAAGCAGCTGTGGCGGGCCGCATACCCCTCGGCCTTCACGATGAATGCCGCGACGCGCCAGCACGGTCCCGGGCCGAAGTCCACGCCGACGTTCGCCAACGGCCGCATTTTCACGCTCGGGATGACGGGCGTGGTGCTCGCGTTCGACGCCGCCGCCGGACGCGTGCTATGGCAGTTCCCGGCGCCGCCGGTCCAGCCGCAGTACCACACCGCGATGTCGCCGGTGGTGGAGGGCAACCTCGTCATCGTTCACGTGGGCGGCCAGGACAATGGCGCGCTGACGGGGTTCGACGTGGCGACGGGGAAGGTGGTGTGGCAGTGGACCGGTGACGGCCCCGCGTACGGGTCGCCCGTCGTGGCCACGTTCGGCGGCACGCGCCAGGTCGTCACCTTCACGCAGGAGCACTTCGTGGGCGTGGCGCTCGACACCGGCGCGCTGCTCTGGCGGCGCCCCTACACGACGCCGGCCACCACCACCGCCCAGACGCCGGTCATCCACAAGGACATGGTGATCGAGTCGGGCCGCGGCAACGGCTTCACGGCGTTCCGCCCCACGCGTGCGGGCGGCTCGTGGACGACGCCCGACGCGTGGCACACAGACGAAGTGTCGGTGCACATGAGCGACGTGGTGGCCGTGGACGGAGTGGCCTACGGCCTGTCGCACCTGAACCGCGGCCAGTACTTCGCGCTGGATCTGGATACCGGCACGGTGCTGTGGAAGGGCGAGCCGCGCCGCGCCGAGCATGCCGCGATGTCGCGCGCGGGCGCCACCATCTTCTCGCTGGAAGACGATGGAGAGCTGGTGGTGATGCGGGCCAGCCGCACGGGATTCGAGCCGCTGGCGCAGTACGAGGTGGCCACCAGCGCCACGTGGGCGCAGCCGGCCATTTCGGGCGGGCGCATCTTCGTGAAGGACGCGTCGTCGCTGGCGCTGTGGACGATCGAATAGTGTCGGGAGTCGGGAACCGGGAGTCGGGAGTCGGCCGCGCGCTGATCGGGATGTCCACGGATTCGCAGCTTGCGTTCGTGCTCGGCGGCGGCGGCGCGCGCGCCGCCTACCAGGTGGGCGTGCTCCGCCACATCGCGTCGCGCCATCCGGATCTCGCGCCCGGCATCCTCACGGGCGTCTCGGCCGGCGGCATCATCGCCGCCCACCTGGCCGCGCGCCTGGGCAGCTTCGCCGAGTCGGCCGCGAGGCTCTCGGAGCTGTGGTTGGAGCTTCGCATCGACAAGGTCTTCAAGGTGGGCCCGCTCGGCCTCGGCTCGCGCGTTGGGCGGTGGGGCACGAAGCTGCTCTCGGGCGGCGCGCGGACGCCGCGAGTGCGGAGCCTGCTGGACACCTCGCCGCTCCGCGAGCTGCTCGAGCACACGCTTCGCGCGGAGGCGGATGGCACGGTGCCCGGCATCGCCCGCAACCTGCAGGCGGGCCGCCTCGACGCCGTGGCGCTGACGGCCTCCAGCTACACGACGGGCCAGTCGATCACGTGGGTCGAGCGCCGCGAGGGCTGCGGCAGGCTGGCGTGGGAAGGGCCGCGGCGCCAGAGCGTCGGCGGCTGCCTGCGCGTGGATCACGTGATGGCGTCGGCCGCGCTGCCGTTTTTCTTTCCCGCCGTGCAGGTGGAAGGCGCGTGGTACGGCGATGGCGGCATCCGGCTCACGGCGCCGCTCTCACCCGCCATCCACCTGGGCGCCCGTCGCATCCTGGCCGTGTCCACGCGCTATTCGCGAAGCCGCGCAGAGGCCGAGCGGCCCGCCGTGGACGGCTACCCGCCGCCCGCCCAGGTGGCGGGCGTGTTGATGAACGCCATCTTCCTCGACCTGCTCGACGCTGACGCGGAAAGGCTGCAGGAGCTCAACCGCCTGGTCGACCGCCTGCCCGAGGACGCGCGCCGCGGGCTGCAGCACATCGACCTGCTGGTCATCCGGCCCTCCCGCGATCTCGGCCGCATGGCCAACGAGTTCGAGGCCGACCTGCCGCGGCCGTTCCGTTTCATGGTCCGCGGCCTTGGCAGCCGCGAGACGCGGTCGAACGACATGCTCAGCCTGCTGATGTTCCAGCCCGACTACCTCGAGCGGCTGGTCGCGCTGGGTGAGGCCGACGCCCTCGCGCGGAGCGCCGAGATCGATGCGTTCCTGCGGCGCGGCCAATCGGACGCGGCCGCCGGTGGCCGCTCGTCGGATCCGCCGGTGTCGTGATCACCAGATGGACGACAATGGCGTCATGACGTCGGGGACTTTCGCCGTGGCCCTGCTGATCGTTGCGGCCGCCGCATCGCGGGCCGCCGCGCAGGCGCCGCTTCGCCTGGTCGAGCACGTCGACTTCGAGCGGTACGCGGGCACGTGGTTCGAGATCGCGCGCCTGCCGTTCAAGTATCAGGAGAAGTGCGCGAGCGACGTCACCGCGACGTACCAGCCGCGACCCGATGGGCGCATCACCGTCACGAACCGCTGCCTCGAGGCCAACGGCCGGATGCAGGAGGCAGAGGGCGTGGCCCGTCGCGTGAATGGCCGGCCCTCGTCCGTGTTGAAGGTCCGCTTCGCGCCGGCGTTCCTCTCGTTCCTTCCCATGGTGTGGGGCGACTACCAGGTCATCGCGCTCGGGGCCGACTACGATCACGTGATGGTCGGCACGCCGGATCGCAAGTACCTGTGGATACTCGCGCGGACCTCGCGCATCGACGAGGCGCTCTACCGCTCGCTCGTCGAGCAGGCGCGATCGCAGGGCTTCGACGTCGCGAGGCTCATCGAGACACGCCACACCGCGACGCCCTGATCGCCCCTCGCCGGGCAGATCTCAGAGCGCCGCGGATGGGCAGGGGCAGGAAGGACCCTCGCGTCACTCCCGCACCAGGTCGTCCTTGACGGTCCGGTGCAGGAACAGCCGCGCCTTCTGCCAGCTGCGTTCGACGGTTCGTTTGGAGACCCGCTTCATGGCCGCGATCTCGGGTACCGAGAAGCCGCAGAAGAACTTGAGGTCCACGACGTCGGCGAGCATCGGGTCCACCGCCTCGAGCGCGTCGAGGGCCGGTCCCAGCTTGCCGAACTCCACGCCGTCCGACGCCGAGTCGGCGACATCCGTGCTGATCGACGTCAGCTCGAACTGGCCGCCACGCTTCTGCGCCTGGCGGCTCCGGGCATAGTCGATGACCAGGCCGCGCATGACCCGCGCGGCATAGCCCAGGAAGCGCTGCTCATCGGGGAACTTGTCGCCGTTAATCCGTGCGAGATCGAGGTACGCCTCGTGCAGCAGGCTCGTCGCGCCGATTGTGACACCCCACCCGTGGCGCGCCAGCTCGCGGCGCGCCATCCGGTGCAGCTCGGCGTAGAGCGTCGTGAAGAGCGATTCCGCAGCGGCCGGCTCGCCTCGATCCGCCGCGTCCATCAATTCAACCAATGCGTTGGTCATGGCAGTCGTTAATAGACGACGTGCGCCCGCTCCCGCCGGTTCCCGGCGGCGGTGGCGGCCCGGGCGCTTGGTTTGCGATCTCCCTGGTAGAGGCCACCCATTCACGGGAGAGCCGCCAGGGAGAGTCGTCCATGTCGAGAGCGCCCCTCGTCAGGTTGCTGGTCGTGTGTCCTCTCGTCCTCGCCGCTCACGTAGCGGCCCACGCCCAGCCGATGGGGACGTTTCGCTGGCAGCTCCAGCCGTACTGCAACGTGGTCACACTGAATGTCACCCAGACCGGCGGCGTCTACACGCTCGACGGGTACGACGATCAGTGCGGTGCGGGAACGCGAGCCCCACTGACGGGCACGGCAGCACCCAACCCGGACGGCACCACCGAGCTGGGGTTCGGAATCGTGGCATCCCCCAGCGCCATACCGGTGCACGTGGCAGTGGCCATCGACACGACCACGCTGGGAGGGACGTGGACCGACAGCGCGGGTCACACCGGCGCGTTCACGTTCAGGCCGAACGGAGGCAGTGGCGGCGAGCCGCGGCCGGCCGCGGCAGCGATTGGCGCGACGGCGGTCAATCCGGAACAAGTGCAGCTGCGCGTGAGCGGCACCTGTCCCGAGGGACAGTACGTCGAGCGGATCAACCAGGGCGGCAGCGTGACGTGCGGATCGATCTCGACCAACGGGATCACCGCGGTGGTCGCCTACCGGAACGGAGGCCTGGTCGCGTCAACGACGTCGGGCACCGCCACACTCAGGCTTGCGACCACGGGGTCGGGTGCCTTCGACTTCAGCAACGATTCGGGCTTCCTGTCCGACACCCCGATCCACCGCCTCAGCAGCGCACTCTCGGTCGGTGGCCCGGGCAAGCGTGTCGTGTGGTACCCGGGCAAGTCGGCCTTCAGGGCCGGACGGGTGTTCGGAGCGCACTGGGACGACGCCAACATCGGCGTGGACAGTGTCGCCTTCGGCAGCAACACGGTTGCGTCCGGCCCCGCGGCCTTCGCGTCGGGCGCCGACAGCTCGGCGGGTGGCGTGGCCGCAACCGCCATCGGCTCGTCCAACATCGCCAGCGGCGACTACAGCGTCGCACTCGGCTCGAACGCCCGGGCACTGGCGCGCGGCTCGTTCATCTACTCCGATGCCGCGTCGCAGAGCCCGGTGTTCGCCACCACGAACCAGTTCGTCGTTCGGGCATCGGGCGGGGCGCGCTTCTACACCAATGCGGCCATGACGACAGGCGTCATGCTGGCCGAGAACGCCAGCGCCTGGTCGTCGTTGTCCGACGTCGCCACGAAAGAGCACTTCCGCGACCTCGACGGCGACGACGTGCTCGCGAAGATCGCGCGGATGCCCATCCGCGAGTGGAACGACAAGGCGCAGGACACCGCGATCCGGCACGTGGGCCCGACCGCGCAGGACTTCCACGCCGCTTTCGGGCTGGGCGAGGACCCGCTCCGCATCAGTACCATCGACGCCGACGGCATTGCGCTTCGGGCCGTCCAGGCCCTCGAGGCGCGCACGCGCGAAGCGGACGAGACCCTGGCGCGTGAGAACGCCGCCCTCGAGGCCGAGCTGGCGGCCCTCAAGGCCGAGCTCACAATCCTACGCGACACGCTCCGGCACCTGGAGGTCAAGGCGACCCCGGAAGAATGACCGTCACATCCGGCTCCCCTCAGTCGTCTCGATAGTAAAGGGACGACTGAGGGGCGCCCGGCCCGGGCGCAAGGGGGGACGACATGACAGTGTTCGTTGCCGGGGGATCGGGGACCATCGGCGTGCCGCTGGTCCGCGCGCTGGTGGCGGCCGGGTATCGCGTGTTCGCGACCACCCGCGCCGAGGAGAAGCAGGCGGTGATCCGCGGGCTGGGCGCGATGCCCGTGGTGGTGGACGCGCTCGATGCGGCGGCCCTGGAACGGGCCGTGCGCGCGGCCGCGCCCACCCACGTCATTCACCAGTTGACGGCGCTGCCCAAGGCTGGACCGCGGCGCGCCAGCGACCTGGAGCCGACCAGCCGCCTTCGCGACGAGGGCACGCGGAATCTCCTGCGCGCCGCCGTCGCCGCCGGGGCGCGGCGCATCATCGGCGGATCGTTTGCCCCGCTCGGCGCGGCGCCCGCGGGGCAGGACCCGATGATGGCGCCCGCGGTGGAGGCGGTGCGCTCGATGGAATCACAGATCCTCGACGCCGCCCGCCGCGGGCACATCGAGGGCATCGTGCTCCGGTATGGGTTCTTCTACGGGCCGGGCAATCCGCCGACGGAGGAGATGATCGCGCTCGTGCGCAGGCGGCGCGTGCCCGTCGTGCGCGGTGACCGTGGACAGCTGCCGTACATCCATCTCGACGACGCGGTGGCGGCCACCGTGGCGGCGCTCGAACGCGGATCGTCGGGGAGCGCGTACGATATCGTGGACGACCATCCGACGAGCTTCAGCGACGTGGTGGCCGAGATGGCGCAGATTGTCGGCGCGCCCCGACCGTTCACGGTGCCGGCCTGGCTGCCGCGCCTCGTATCGCCGTACATGGCGCGGATGCTCATGACCGAGTTGCGGCTGTCGAACGAGCAGGCGCGGCGTGACCTTGGCTGGGCGCCCAGGTTCCCGAGCTATCGCGAGGGACTGCGCCAGACCGTCGAGCGCGCCGCGTAGACAACCATGACAGACATCGACGATTTCGAGCGCGCGCGGCCCCAGCTGTTCTCGGTCGCGTACCGCATGCTCGGGAGCGCGACCGAGGCGGAAGACGTGGTGCAGGATGCGTGGCTGCGCTTCTCGGCCGCGCAACCCTCCGACCTGCGCTCGCCCAGGGCGTACCTGACCACCATCGCCACGCGGCTCGCGCTCGACCGCCTGAAATCGGCGCGCGCCACGCGCGAGCAGTACGTCGGCCCGTGGCTGCCCGAGCCGGTGCTGACCGGCGGGCCGCCCGGGCCCGAGCAGTCGGCGGTCCTGGCCGAGTCGCTGACCCTGGCCTTCATGGTGCTGCTCGACACGCTCTCGCCGGAGGAGCGCGCCGTGTTCCTGTTACGCGAGGTGTTCGAGCACTCCTACGCGGAGATTGCCTCGATGCTCGAGAGCAGCGAGTCGAACTGCCGCCAGCTGTTTCACCGCGCGAAAGAGCGGCTGGCGGCCGGGCGGCCGCGTTCCGGCCGGTCGCGAGAGGAGAGGCGCAGGCTGGCGGAACGCTTTGCCAGCGCCATGCGTGCCGGCGACGAGGCTGAGCTCACGCGCGTGCTGGCCGACGATGTCGGGTTCTGGGGAGACGGCGGGGGCCGGGTCATCGCCGCGAAGCGGCCGGTCTTCGGCCGCGAGGCGGTGGTCAATTTCATCCTGGGCATCAGGCGGACGGCGCCGTCCGCCGGCATCGACCTGGAGAAGGTCACGGTCGACATCGTCGACGTCAACTACGAGCCGGCGATGGTGGCGCGCGTCGACGGCCGGATCGACTCCGTCTACGTCTTCTCGATGGACGACAACGGCATCACCGGCCTACGCGTGGTTCGCAACCCCGACAAGCTGGTGTTCATCGCGCGGCAGCTCGAGGAAGCTGGGCGAGGCCGCGACTCCCACGGCTCCCGTGATCTGCTGATGTGAGCCTGCATGGCGCAGCCTTGCATGAGACAATCATCTGCGGACGGCTGCAAGACGCGCCTGAAGGCGCCGGCCGTGGAGAGGTGAGCCATGCGACGAGCGATGCAGGCGGTGGCGGCGGGGGTGATGGTGGCGGCCTGGGTGATGCCTGCGGCGGCGCAGGACACACCGGCGGCGAAGGGGCAGCAGTTGTTCGCGGCCCAGAAGTGCTCGATCTGCCATGCCGTGGCCGGCAAGGGCAACGTCAAGCACCCGCTGGACGGTGCCGGCACCCGGCTGGATGCGGCAACCGTGAAGCTGTGGCTCACCGACCCCAAGGCGGCCGAGGCCAAGACGGGCAAGAAGGCCATGCCGCCGATGAAGTCGTTCGCGTCGCTCCCCGCCGCCGACATCGACGCGCTGGTGGCGTACGTGCTCAGCCTGAAGTAGTCACGGGAACACGAAGATCACGAAGGACGGCACGAAGACTCCTTTGGGGGAAGTCAGTGGGACTCCTCAAAAGAAGAACTTCGTGTTCGTCTTTCTTCGTGTCCTTCGTGTCCTTCGTGTCCTTCGTGTCCTTCGTGCGCTTCGTGTTCCCGGTCTCAAGCGTGCGGCTTCAGGGTCCGGATCTTCAGCTGCAGCGCCACCACCACCAGCAGGATGGCGCCTAGGGAGATCGCGAGGCCTGTCCTCCGGAACGACAACTCGTTCTGCGCGGCCGCGGCCGCCTCGTCCACCTTGGCGGTCAGGCCCAGGCCTTCGTCCAGGACGGTCTGCACGACAGCCGGATCGAACGCGTGCAGCTCGGTCCGCGCCAGCGTCAGGTGATTGGCCGCTTCGCGGACGGTGAGCAGCTGGTCGCCCATCTCGATGCCCGCGTTCTCCACCGCGGCCACCCCGGCCTCCGTGTGCGCGATGGCCGCCTTCAGCTTCTCGATCCCCGTTCGCATGGCCATCGCCGCCTTGTGCCCGTTGTCGCCCTCGCTGTGGCAGGTAGCGCAGAGGGCCTTGTCGTCGGTGCCAACCATGGCATCGGTCGGCGCGAGGATGTCGTGGTTGCCGTGGCACTCCACGCAGCCCCGCTCGAAGATCACGGCGTGCGTGCTCAGCGCGAACTTCGTGGCGAACACCGTGTGACAGGTGCCGCACACGTTGGCGATGGCATCGACCCCGGGCGGCGCCGCGCCGTGGTTGCCGTGGCAGTCGTTGCACGTGGGCGCCGAGAGGTCGCTGTTCTGTGTCATCGCGGCGAAATGCACGCTCTTCGCGTAATTCTCCCCTTGATCAGTGGGGAGCGGCCCGCCGTTGAGCGTGTATCCCTTCATGTGCTCGGGATCGCCGTGGCACTTCGTGCAGGTGGCGGCCACGTTCAGCGCGTACACCGGCGACTGCGCGTCGCTCACGAGACGCACGCCGTGCGCGCCGTGGCAGCTGACGCAGGTGGCGACTTTCGTGTCGCCCTTGGCCAGCTGCTGGCCGTGCACGCTGGTGGCGTACTCGGTGGCCTGGTCCACGCGCTGGCGTGGCGCGTACTTCCGCATCAGCGCCGCATCGCTGTGACACCCTGAGCAGACGGCGATGATGGCCTGCCCCGACGGCTTGCCGCGAAAGCCGGTCGAGGGCGCCTTGGCGGCGGCCTTGTCGGTGGCGTTCGGGTCGCCGCCGTGGCAGTTCACACAGGTGAAGCCGCGATCGCGGTGGACATCGGCGATCGCGAAGTCGCGCGCAGGCGCCGACAACGCGGCCGCCGACTCGCCGCGATGACAGGTCTCGCACCCGGTGGCCTGTGCCGGCTGGGCGACGGCGGCACGGGCGCCGAGAAGAAGCCACGCGCCGGCGGCCGTGGCCAGGAACATGCGGAAGATGAAGGTTCGCATGGCGGCTCCAGTCCGGTCAGGCGGCGAGATAGCCGTAGATGGTGAACACCACCATGTAGGCGAGCGCCAGGACGCCGCCAATGGTGACGAGCTTGCTAGAGCGGCCCTCGGCCGCGCCCCGGTCCAGGAAGGGCAGGAACAGCAGCACGAGTGCGGCCAGGCCAAAGCCCAGCACGCCCAGCACCTCGCCTTCGATGCCCACGATGTGCGCAGGCAGGAGCTTCAGCACCTGGAACATCGCCAGGAAGTACCACTCGGGCCTGATCCCGGCCGGCACCGGGGCGAACGCATCGGCTTTGGTTCCCAGCTCCCACGGCAGGAAGAGCGCGAGGGCGGCCAGCACGGCCAGCGCCACGTACCACCACATGACGTCGTGCAGCACGTAGTGAGGGAAGAACGGGATCTGCGGCGTGCGGGCGCCGGCCTTTTCCCGCGCCTCCACGCTGGGCGGCACGCTCATGCCCTGGCGCTGGATGAACAGCAGGTGCATGCCCAGCACCACGGTGGTCATGGCCGGCAGGATGGCGACGTGCAGGCCGTAGAACCGCGTGAGCGTCGCGCCCGTCACCTCGTCGCCCCCGCGGAGGAACCGCACCATGAAGTCGCCGACGAAAGGCACGGCGCCCGCGATGCCCGTCCCCACCTTGGTGGCGAAGAAGGCCAGCTCGTTCCACGGCAGCAGGTACCCGCTGAAGCCGAACCCCATCATGATGAAGAGCAGCAGCACGCCCGTCACCCACGTCAGCTCGCGCGGCTTGCGGTACGACCGCAGGAACAGCGTGCTGAACAGGTGCACGAACGCCATGAGGATCAGCAGGTTGGCCGACCAGCTGTGGAGGTTCCGGATGAGCCATCCGAACTCCACCTGCGAGACGATGAACTTCACGCTCTCGTACGCCTCGCCGGCGCTGGGGCGGTAGTAGAGCAGCAGCAGGATGCCCGTGGCCACCTGCACGCCCACCAGGAACAGCGTGATGCCGCCCATGTAGTACCAGACGCTGTGCCGATGGACCGGCACGCTCTTCTCGGAGACGAAGTGCCGGATGGCGCCCAGGTCGAGCCGCTCGTCCAGCCACGCGATCAGTTGCTGTGTCATTCGGCCAGCTCCATTCGCGCGGTCAGGTGCGTGAGATGACGACTTCTTCCTGCCCGGGCTCACCGCGCAGGTTCACCGCGAAGGCATCCAGCGGGCGTGGCGGCGGTCCGGACACGTTGTTGCCCGCCAGGTCGTACAGGCCGTTGTGGCACGCGCACCAGATCTGCGACGTGTCGGCCTTGTACTGCACCGTGCAATCCAGGTGGGTGCAGATGGCCGAGTACGCGCGGAACTGCCCGTCCTGCGTGCGCACCAGGAGGGCGGGCTTCGACCCGAACTTCACGATCGCGCCCGAGTTGGGCTTGAACTCGGTCACCTTGCCCGCGATGACGCTGTCGGTGGCGGGTTCCGCGGCCACGGGCGGGTTCAGATAGCGCCAGAGCGGGTAGACAATCGATGCCGCCGTCGAGAAGAAGCCGAGGCCGAGGATGACGTCGAGGAAGCTCCGACGCTTGATCGCGTCGGGTCTTGCGGGATTGTCCGAAGCGGACATACCGATATCCCCACAGCGGCAGGTGCAGTGCAACGGTTGGGGACCGAGGGCGGGCCGCGAACCGCCACGCGGAGTATACGGCGTGATCGGCCGCGCGCGCGCGGCATTCTGAGGGTAGAATCCGGCTGCGGTCGCACCCGGTCCCCTGCGCCGCGCGGAGGGTAGACGCGTGCAGCCCCCCTCGTCTTCGCTGGCGGACCAGATCCAGGCCCTCACCGAGCGGCTCGCCGCCGTCGAATCCCGTCTCGCGGCCCTCGAGGCCCACGGTCCCGCACCGGTCGCCGCCGCCCCTTCGGCCGGGGCCGAAGCGTTCACGGTCGTCGAGATCCCCCGTGTCGATACCCTCCGCCTGACGACAGCGCTCGGCCGGTCGTTCATCGTGCTCGGCGGAGCGTTTCTCCTGAGGGCCCTGACCGACGCCGGCACCTGGCCTCCCGCGGTCGGCGTCTCGATGGGCATGCTCTACGCGCTCGCGTGGATGGCGCTGGCAGACCGCGCCGCGAGCGGCGGCGACCGCGTGCGCGCCATCTTCGATGGCGCCACCGCCCTCATCATCGGCTTCCCCCTCATCGTCGAGGCGACGTTCCGGTTCGGGCTGTTCACCTCTGCGCCGGCGGCCGTGGTGCTGGCCGCGTTCACGGGCATCGCGCTGGTCGTCGCCAACCGCGCGCGGCTGCAGAGCCTGGCCTGGATGGGCACCGTCGGCGGGATGGTGACGGGGCTCACGCTGATGGTACGGCTGGGCGTGGTGGCGCCGTACTCGATCGACTTCACCGCGCTCGGCGTGGGAACGCTGTGGCTGGGCTATCTGCGCGAGTGGAAGCTCCTGCGCTGGCCGACGGGACTGCTGGCCGCGGCCGGCGTTATGGGGGTCACCTCGCGCGCGCTCGCCACGCCGCCCGTCGACTCCGCCGCCATCGCCTGGGCCACCCAGGGGCTGCTGCTCGTGGGCTACTTCGCATCCATCGTCATCCGCACGCTGGTGCGCGGGCGCCAGGTCATCGTCTTCGAGGTGGTGCAGACGGGGCTGGTGTTGATCGTCGGCGTCG
>DAIRFN010000111.1:0-15101 GCA_036795065.1 Vicinamibacterales bacterium | reverse complement strand
TGACGAAGAACCCCGACGTGCGCTTCGCGAAGTCGATCGTCGACTACATCTTCCGCTGGATGGCGTCGAAGTTCCTCTCCCCCGAGGCGCAGTTCCGCGCGGGCGTCAACAACCGCGACGATGCCGCCGAGGGCAAGGCGCAGGTCCCTGTGGTGGTGCCGGCGCCCAAGGCCGCGCCGTCGCCGACGGCCGCGGTGAGCGCCACCGGCGCCATCGTGCCGAACCCGTCGTCGTTTGCCGCGATGCAGAACCAGGAGGATGCGCCGCCGTGCACGACCTGCGGGTCGATCATGGTGCGCAGCGGGTCGTGCTACAAGTGCAGCAATTGCGGCACGACGAGCGGGTGCGCCTAGCGTGTCCACGAAACCACGACGTCACGAAGGACACGACGAACGCACGAAGAACGATTAGGAACACTCACGATGGAGCGCCGGGACGTCAGTCCCGGCGTCGCCACGCAGGTTCAGGGCCGGGGCCATGTGCTCCGGCCCTTTTTCGTCCCCGGCAAAACGCGCTCGCCGTGGCACGTTATACCGTAAGACGGTATAGTGCCTGCATGGCGGCGCCGCCCGTCGATCAGCTGCCGCTCTCCGTCCCTGTCTTCCAGATTCTGCTGTCGCTCGTGAACCAGGACCTGCACGGCTACGCACTGATCCAGGACATCGAGGCGCGCACCGACGGCGAGGTCCGGCTCACCGCCAGCACGCTCTACGGTGCCATCGCCCGCCTGCTGGAGGGGGGGCTGCTGGAAGAGCTCGACCCCGATCCCGATCACGAGCGCCGACGATGCTATCGGCTCACGCGCGGAGGACGACGGCTGCTGGAGCGCGAAGCCGAACGCCTGGCGCGCGCGACGCGCTGGGCCGCGGCCAAGCGCCTACTGCCGCAGACGCGAGGGGCACGCTCATGAATGGTCTCCTCCGCTGGCTCGTGCGCGTCTCGTCAGGCCTGCTGCCCGCCAGGCATCGCGACCGCGTCGGCGCCGATCTCGCCAGCACGGTGGACGCCCTCGCGGACGACGCGCGCGAGGCCGGCGGGAGCGCGGCCGAGCGGGCGTATCTGATGCGCGAGCTCGTCGACCTCGCGCGGCAGGCCGCGATGCTTCGTCAGGCAGATCGCCTGCCGGTTCGCTCGGCCACCGCCCGGCTCTGGGATGCGGTTCGTGACGATTTCAGGGCGAGCCTCCGGCAGGGCCGGCGGCGTCCGGTGGCCACGCTCGGTGTGATCGGCACGCTCGCCATGGCCGTAGCGGCCGTCACCACGACTTTTGGCCTGGCGACGGCGGTGCTGTGGCGGCCCCTGCCATTTCCAGGGGCCGATCGGCTCGTCTTCGTGTGGGAATCGGACGCCGACCAGACGGACCCATTCCGCGTGACCAGCGGCCGCTTCGCCGAATGGCAGCGCGAGACCCGGGCCTTCAGCTCGATGTCATTGTTCGGCGCGGCAGGATTCTCCCTCGACGGGCCAGACGGCGGCCGCCCGGTCCGCGGCGTCAGGGTCTCCGCATCGTTCTTCGACACGCTGGGGTTGCGCCCGATGATCGGGCGAGCTCTTCAAGCGGCCGATGAGGTGCCCGGGCAGCACCGGGTGGTCGTGCTGTCGGAATGGACGTGGCGGAACCGGTTCGGCGGAGCGCCCGCGGTCATCGGCCGGACCGTGCGCCTGAGCGGTGAGTCGTACGAGGTCGTCGGCGTCATGCCCGAGACCGTCACGCCTGGCTGGCCCACGAATCCGGCGCGCGTGGCGGTGGATCGCGAGCTCAGGGAATTCTGGGTGCCCATTCCGCGCACGCCGGAACTCGACGCCAACTCACGGGCACACGTGTTCGGCGTGCTGGGCCGACTGCGTGACGATGTGTCGCGGGCGCAGGCCGATGCCGAGCTGCAGGCCTTGCGCTCGGCGACCAGCGCCGACATCCACGGCGGTGTCAGCACCTCGTTCCGCGACCAGTTCGTCCGCGACGTACGTGCGCCCTTGCTCGTGTTGTTCGCGGCTGCCCTCGCGGTCCTGCTGGTGGCGTGCGCCAACCTGGCGGCCCTCCAGGTGTCGCTCTTCGAGCAACGCCGAAGCGAGCTCGCCATGCGCCTCGCGCTGGGCGCCGGGCGCGTGCGCCTGGCGGGCCTGCTGGCGATGGATGCCGGAATCCTGTCGCTCCTTGGCGGAGCGCTCGGGATCTGGCTCTCGAGGGTCGCGCTCGCCTGGATTCCGGGACAGCTTCCGGCCTCCATGCCCTTCGTCACCCCGCCGCGGCTCGACGGGCCCGCCGTGCTCTTCGCTTGCGGCGTGGCAGCGCTGGTCACTCTGGGGCTGTCGATCTGGCCAATGGCGCGCCTGTTGGGAGTGTCGCCTTCGCCACGCGGGACCGCGCTTCCCAGCCGAACGCACGCGTATCGATGGCTGGTGGCCGCGCAGGTGGCGGCCGGCGTGGCCCTCGCCGTCCCGGCCTCACTGCTTGGCCAGTCCCTGTCGTCTCTTCGCGCGCACGAACCGGGATTCGTCGTCGATGGTGTGCTCGTTGCCGATGTGTCGCCGAGAGCCGACGAATCGGCGCTGCTCGGCCGGGTGGCCGGATTCGAGCGTACCCTCCGCGAGTCCCTCGGCGCGCTGCCCGGGGTGCGCGGAGTGGCGATGGCCTACGACCATCCGCTCGAGGCCAACTGGACGCAGATCGTGACCCTGCAGGGTGAGCTCGGCACACGTGCGGGCGCCGAGCTCCAGGCGCAGCTGCGCATCGTCAGCCCGAGTTACTTCGAGACGCTCGGTGTGGCGATTGTCGACGGCCGTTCGTTCGAGGAGCGGGAAGGCACCGATGCCCCCGGCGTTGTCCTGGTCAACGAGGCGTTCGCAGCCGCCCACGGCGATCGCCTCATCGGCCGGCGCCTGGGCACCAGTGCTGCGGCCTATGCCTGGGGCGCCAGGGTTCCGGCCGACTACCAGATCGTGGGCGTCGTCGAGAACGAGCGCTTCCAGGGGCTGGACCTGCCGTCGGCTCCAGCCGTGTACCTGAGCACGCGCCAGTTCCCTCTGGCCGACGCCACCCTGCTGGTGCGCGCAGATGCTGACCAGGGCGGAGTTGCGGGGCAGCTGCGGCAGGCGATCCGTCGTGCGGAGCCCGACGCCACCGTCGGCCAGGTGAGGGCGCTCGACGACATCCTGGCCGAGCAACTGGCGTCGCGGCGTGTTACGGCCGACGTCGTCGGTGGATTTGCGGTCGCCGCGGTGGCCCTGGCCGTGCTCGGTCTGTACGGCCTGATGGCCGTCACGGTGGCCGGCCGCGTACGCGAGGTTGGCGTGCGGCTCGCCCTTGGTGCATCCCCGGGGCAGGTCGCCCGGGTGGTCATCGTCGAGAGCCTTGGCTACGCCGCGGTGGGGGTCGGCGCTGGCGTGATCCTCGCGCTCGGGGTTGGCCGGCTCGTGGAGCACCTGCTCGTGGACGTGTCGGCCTCCGATCCCGGGACGCTGGCGGCCGTCGCGCTGGTCCTGCTTGTCGCTGCGGTCGCGGCGGCGGTTGTTCCGGCTCTCCGGGCGGCCCGCATCGACCCGGTGATCGCCCTGAGGTCCGACGCCTGACCTCCGGCATCTCGTGCATCCTGGTCTGAATCGCACACCGCACTCGCGTGCTGTGTCACGATGTTGGACCGAGCCTTTGATGCCCGCTCCCGTCGCACCCACCGAAAGCCTGCTCGCCGTCCTCGAACGCTACTGGGGCTACACCAGCTTCCGCCCGCTCCAGCACGAGGCCATGGACGCCGTCGTGCAGGGCCGCGACTCGCTGCTGGTGCTGCCCACAGGGGGAGGCAAGTCGCTGTGCTTCCAGGCGCCGGCGCTGGTGCGCGAAGGGCTGGCGCTGGTCATCTCGCCGCTCATCTCGCTGATGAAGGACCAGGTGGACACGCTCGTCGCCAACGGTGTGCCGGCCGCGTGCCTGAATAGCGCGATGGCCGCGGACGAGCGCGCGGCAGTGACCGCGGGGCTCCGCGAAGGGCGGTACCGGCTGCTCTACGTCGCACCCGAGCGTATCGCGGGCGAGGGAGGCGGGTGGTTCTCGTGGCTGCAGGCCACATGCCCCTTGAGCTTCGTCGCGATCGACGAGGCACACTGCATCAGCCACTGGGGCCATGACTTCCGGCCCGAGTACCGCCAGCTCGGCGCGCTGCGCGCGGCGCTGCCGCACGTCAGCTTCCACGGCTACACGGCCACGGCCACCGCCCGGGTACGGCAGGACATCGTCCAGCAGCTGGGCCTGAAGGACGCGCTGACGCTGGTCGGATCGTTCGATCGGCCCAACCTGCTGTACCGCGTGCTGCCGCGCGCCACCATCAAGGCGCAGATCCTCCAGGTGCTCTCCCGCCACCAGGGCGAGGCGGGCATCGTGTACTGTCCGACCCGCCGCGAGGTGGACGACACGGCCGCGTGGCTGCGGGAGGAAGGCTTCCGCGCGCGGCCCTATCACGCGGGCTTGAGCGACCAGGAACGCCACGCCAACCAGGATGCGTTCCTCAACGAGTCCATCGACATCGTGGCCGCCACCGTGGCGTTCGGCATGGGCATCGACCGCTCGGACGTGCGGTTCGTGATTCACGCGGGCGCGCCGCAGTCGCTGGAGCACTACCAGCAGGAGGCCGGGCGCGCTGGCCGTGATGGGCTGGAAGCCGAGTGCGTGCTCATCGTGTCGTCCGCCGACTTCCTGCGGTGGCGCGAGATCCTCAACAAGAACGGCGAGCTGACCGACGCGCGCCAGGCGCTGCTGCGCGACATGGAGCGCTACGCCGCCAGCGTCGGGTGCCGGCACAAGCGCCTGGTGGGCTACTTCGGCGAGGTCTACGCCCGCGACGACTGCGGCGCGTGCGACTACTGCCTGGGCGAGCTCGAAACGGTGGCCGATCCGGCGACGCTGGCGCGGAAGATCCTGTCGGCGGTGGCGCGGGTGGGGCAGCGGTTCGGCGCCGCGCACGTGGGCAGCGTCCTGCGCGGCCATGCCAGCGAGCAGGTGCGGACGCGCGGCCACGACACGCTCTCGGTCTTCGGGCTGTTGAAGGACGCCTCGGTGGACGAGATCCGCGGCTACATCGACCAGCTCATCGCGCATGGGTTCCTGCAGCAGGCGGGCGATCAGTACCCGGTGCTGCACCTCACGCCCGACGGCGCGGCGCTGCTGCGCGACGCCGCGGCGGCCGGGACCCTGTCGCTGGCACGCCAGCGGAAGCCCGAGAAGGGCCGTGCTCCACGCCGGTCGCGGGTGGAAGCCGAGTCGTGGGAGGGCGTCGACCGCGCGCTGTTCGAGGAACTGCGGGCCCTGCGCCTGCGCATCGCCCGCGAGCGCGGCGTGCCGCCGTACGTGGTGTTCCACGACACCACCTTGCGCGAGCTGGCGCGCATCAAGCCGACGACCGCCGAGGCCTTACGGCACGTGTACGGTGTCGGGGCGCGCAAGGCGGAGGATCTCGGGGCGGCGGTCCTGGCAGTGATCGCGTCGGGAGTCGAGAGTCGGGACTCGGGAGTCGAGCCACAACGGGATTGACGTGCGGCGCGACCGCGTTGCGACCGGACAGAGGGGCGCCCGGATCGCTGCCCCCGACGGTCCTGTGTTTTCCCGACGCGGTTCCTGCGACTCCCGACTCCCGACGGCCGACTCCCGGCAGTACACTTAATGCCATGCCCGCTCCCCTCGCCTCCCTCGACGGATTCGATTGGACGACCCCGTTCATCGCGGACGCCTGCGTGCTCCTGCAGCTTCCCGTTCGGCTGGGTCCGCCGGGACTGAAGCCGCTGATCCCGCTCTCGCGCGTGGCCGGGCGCGTGGCGCCGGCGGTGCACGCGGGCAGCACCGACGTCTTCCTCGAGGCCATCGCGCTGGCCGAGCGGGGTGACGTGCTGGTCGTCGACAACAACGGCCGCCTGGATGAGGGGTGCATCGGAGACCTGGTGGCGGGCGAGGCGTTCGTCAGCGGCCTGGCGGCGCTGGTGATCGACGGCGCGCATCGCGACAGCGCGGCGATTCGCGCGATGGGCATTCCCGTCTGGTCGCGTGGCACCTCGCCGACTGGTCCGCTCGAGTTGCGGCGGCGCCATGCCACCGCGCTCGAGGCCGCGACCTGCGGCAAGACCACGGTGACGCGCGAGGACGCGGTGTTTGCGGACGAAGACGGCGTGGTGTTCGTGGCGCTGGCCGACTGCGAGCGCGTGATTGCCTCCGCGCGCGACATCGCCCAGCGGGAACAGGCGCAGGCCGCACGACTGTTGGCCGGGGAGCCCCTCCGCGCTCAGCTGCGCCTGGCCGAGTACCTCCGGAAGCGGGAGGAGGACCCGGAGTTCACCTTTCGCGCCCATCTGAAGAGCATGGGGGCCGCCATCGAGATCTGATGATCTCCTGACGTCAGATTCACCGTGCCGGGTATCCCTTGTCCGCCTTGACTTCCCGAATCTGAAGAATGTGGCGCTGCGCGTGGGACGAGATCATCAGGAACCACTGGTAGAGATCCATGTTCCCGTCGATCAGCTTGCGTCCCCGGAAGTCGTCCTGCGATCCGCGGGCCTTCTCGAGCATCGTCGACCGCAGCGTCCGGAACGATGCCAGCGCCTCGGCGGCGCTCTTGAACCGGCCATCGGGCACGCGGGCCTCGCCGGTGGTCGCGCGGTTCGTGCGGTCGATGCCGTACCACAGGATGCCGGCGTCGGTGGTTTCGGGCTTGTAACCGGTCACGGGCGTCTTCAGTGAGTCCTCCACCTGTTTCCAGTATTGCGGCTCGGCAATCCCCAGGTGCTCGACCACGTCCTTGATCGACCAGGTGTTGGGCGAGGGCTTGAAGGCGAGCTGCGCCTCCGAGAGCCCGGCCAGCTCGCTCACGAGCCAGCGCTCCGTCATCTCGAGGTGGGCGACCAGCCGCTGTCGGTCGCCGGCCGTCATCGGATCGGCGCCGGCCGGGACGGCGTTCAGGGTGAGGGCCAGGGCCAGGGACAGGGCAGAGAGCAGACAGGTTCGCATGCGCCCACGATGAGGCGCGCGATGCAAGGCGTCAACCTGGATGGGACGAACGGTGCGCGGCCCACCGTAGATTCACCGGCGGCCGGGACCAAACCCGCGCCAGCCGAGGGCGCGCGGACGCGCCAACCCTTTTCGGCCCCGCCTCGTCTCAGAGGCTATGTAGTATTGCTACTCAGGGAGGGCGGCTGCGCCGCCACGACAGGCCATGCGACGACCCAGCATCACCGCGTCGAGCGTGCTCCAGGCGCTCGCCGACGGAGCGCAGTACGGTTTCGACGTCATCGATCGGACGGGCCTCCCCAGCGGGACCGTCTATCCGGCCTTGAGCCGGCTGGAACGTGACGGCTACGTCCGCTCCACGTGGGAGGACGAGGACGAGGCCCATGCCGAGGGCCGGCCCGCACGGCGCTACTACCGGCTGACCGCGCCCGGCGTGCGCGCGTTGGCGGAGGCGACCAGTCACTACCGCTCGTTGCTGCCCGCGCTCGGGATCAAGCCCGTCCGGGGCCGGACCTGACCCATGGCACGCTTCGATCTGGCCATCGTTCGCCTGGCCGCGCCGGTCGTGCCCGACGACATCAGGCGCGACTGGCGGCGGGAGTGGGAGGCCGAACTGGCCTTCGAGCATCAGCGTGGCCGGGGCGCGGCCGCCCTCGCGGTGAGGGCACTGGGCGCGGTGGCCCATGCCTGCTGGCTGCGACAGGACCGATGGAGGTGGGATGTGCTCTGGCATGACATCAAATACGCGGCCCGCACCTTGCTGAAGCGTCCGAGCTTCATGATCGTCGCGGTCCTCAGCCTGGCCATCGGCATCGGCGCCAACGCCGCCATCTTCGGCGCGGTGCGCGCGGTGCTGTTGCGCCCCCTGCCGTTTCCCGCGCCAGATGCGCTCGTGGCCGTGTCCACCACGACGCTCGAGCGGCCGGACGTCCCCGGCGGGTCCAGCACGCCGCCCGACTTCACCGACTGGCGGCGCGACCTCCGCGGGTTCGTCGAGATGGCCGCCGTCGTCGCGGGCGCGAGCGCGCTGACGGGGGACGGTCCCGCCGAGCAGGTCCCGAGCGCGAATGTCACGGGTGGGTTTTTCGGCGTGCTCGGTGTCCCGGCGCTCTACGGCCGCGCGCTGGAGCCGGGGGACGATCCCGTGGGCGCGCCCGATGTCGCGGTGCTGGGGCACGCCCTCTGGCAGCGTCGCTACGGTGGCCGTCGCGAGGTGGTCGGGTCCACCATCACCATCGACAGCCAGCCGTATCGGGTGGTCGGCGTCATGCCCGCGGGATTCGCCTATCCGCTTGGGGCGGATCTCTGGGTGCCCCAGCGCTTCTCCGAGGAGGACCTTCGCACTCAGCGTGGCGCCCAGTACCTCGACGTCATTGCCCGCCTGGCGCCCGGCGCCACGGTGGCGCAGGCGCGGGACGAGATGCGCGCGTACGCCCGCCGGCTGGCGGAGCAGTACCCTCGCACCAACCACGACCGGACCATTGCCCTGCATCCGATGCGCGAGGCGCTGGTGGGCGACGTGCGGCCCGCCCTGCTCCTCCTGCTGGGGGCCGTCGGCCTCGTGCTGCTCATCGTCTGCGTGAACGTGGCCAACCTCGTGCTGACACG
The DNA here is from genome assembly GCA_036795065.1 of Vicinamibacterales bacterium. Classification (GTDB taxonomy): domain Bacteria; phylum Acidobacteriota; class Vicinamibacteria; order Vicinamibacterales; family UBA2999; genus VFZN01. The sequence continues at coordinate 6,508 of DAIRFN010000111.1, read as the reverse complement.
CGCGCTCGGGCGCCGGCGCGAGTGGGCCGTGCGCACCGCGCTCGGCGCGGGGCGGGCGCGGCTGGTGCGCGGCCTGCTCGTCGAGAGCGGACTGATCGCCGTCGTGGGTGGGCTCGCCGGGCTGGTGGTGGCGATGTGGATCGCGAGGCTCCTCGCGGCGCTCGAAGGCAGCGTCGACATCCCGCTGCTCGATCAGACGCGCGTGGACGGCCCCGTGGCCCTCTTCACCATCGCGGTCTCCGGCCTGGCCGCCGCGGCGTTCGGGACGCTCCCGGCCTGGCAGGCATCGAAGAACATGGATGTCGCTCGTGGCATTCGGGAGGAGGGCAGCGCGACCACGGGCGACCACCGGCGGCAGCGCCTGCGCGGCGCGCTGATCGTGGCGGAGGCCGCCCTTGCCGTGGTGCTGCTGGTGGGCGCGGGCCTCCTGATGCGCAGCTTCATCGGACTGGTCGCCGTGGATCTCGGGTTCACCCGCGAGCGCGTGCAGACCTTCAACCTCTCGCTGCCAGAGCCGGCCTATCCGACCACGGCCGCCCGCTCGGCCGGGGTGGAGACGCTGCTGTCCCGCGTGCGCGCGCATCCACAGGTGGAAGCCGCTGGCGCCATCTTCGGGCTGCCGCTCACCAACTTCGGCTACGTCATCTCGATGTCCACGCTCGACGACCGCACGCTGGACGACGAGGAATCGATGGAGCGCTCCGTCCAGGTGAGGGTGGTCACGCCGGAGTACTTCCGCGCGATGGGGATTCCGATCCGCCGTGGCCGGACGTTCGGTGAGGAAGACCGCCTGGGTGCGCCGCCGGTGGTGCTGGTCAACGAGACAGCCGCCGCGCGCCTGTGGCCTGATCAGGACCCGCTGGGGCACTCGTTCACGATTGGCACCCGCATGGGCCAGGGAGACACGCGGGCCGGCGGGGTCGTCATCGGGGTGGCAGGCGACGTGCGAGACGGCGGGCCTGCCCGCGTGGTTCGCCCCACGGTGTACCTGGCGCACGCCCAGCGGCCGGTGAACTTCCTCACCATCGTCGTCAAGACGCGCACGGATCCGGGCCCGCTCGTGCCGACGTTGAACGGCATCGTGACGGCGCTGGACCCCAACCTGCCCATCTACCGGGTGCGTACCATGGAGCAGCTGGCCATGGACGCCGTCGCACAGCCACGGCTGTTCCTGATGCTGCTGGCGGTCTTCGCGGCCGCGGCCGTGATGCTGGCGGCGGTGGGCATCTACGGCGTGATGGCGCATGCGGTCAGCCAGCGCACGCGCGAGATTGGCCTGAGGCTGGCGCTCGGCGCGGGGCGCGGCACGGTGCTCCGCATGGTCGTTGGCCAGGCGATGACGCTGGCCGTCGTCGGGCTGGCCCTGGGCATGGTGGGGGCGATGGCGAGCGGGCGGCTGATGCGGGGGCTGCTCTTCGGCGTGGAGCCCTTCGATCTGCCCACGTTTCTCGCGGCTGGCGCGGCCTTCGGGGGTGTCGCGCTGGTGGCGAGCGCCTTGCCGGCCCTGCGCGCCTCGCGTGTCGATCCCGTCGAGGCGCTGCGGGAACCGTAGCCCGACAGGCGGCGGGGACGGCAGCGGCGATATACAATTGCCGCACTCACCCCATGACCAGGCAGTACTGCCATGTTGGCTCGCGCACCATCGCGTATCTCGATTCGGTTCCCGGCGCCTCGGACCTCCGCACCATCGTCCTGCTGCACGCGTTCCCGTTGGGCGCGAACATGTGGGAGCCGCAGATTCGCAGCATCCCGAAGGGGTGGCGCCTGATCACGCCAGACCTCCGCGGATTCGGCGGCACGTCCGAGGCCGATGGCGGCACGCCGTCGATGGACGACTATGCCCGGGACGTCATCGACCTGCTGGCTGCGCTCGGCATCACGCGCGCGGTGGTCGGCGGCTGTTCGATGGGCGGCTACGCGACGTTCGCCGTGATCCGGAGGGCGCCCGAGATCGTCGAGGGCGTGGTCCTGGCCGACACGCGCGCGGGCGCCGACTCGCTCGAGGGCCGGGCGAACCGGCGAAGCATGCTGGCGCTGGTGGATCGGGAGGGACCATCGGGCGTGGCGCGCGACATGATGCCGAAGCTGCTGGGTCGCACCACGCGCGAGACCGACACGACGGTGGAGTCCACCGTGCGGCGGCTCATCAAGCAGCAGTCGCCCGAAGGCATCCGCGGCGCGATCCTGCGGATGATGGATCGGCCCGACTCGATGTCCCTCCTGCCGACCATGACGGTGCCCGTGCTCGTCCTCGTCGGCGAGGAGGACGAGCTGACGCCCGTCGAGGAGTCACGAAAGATCGCGGCCGCCATCCCCGGCGCCCGTCTCGAGATCATCCCCTCCGCCGGTCACCTGGCCAACCTCGAACAGCCCGGGCCGTTCAATGCCGCCCTCGAGTCGTTCCTGACTGCGCTTTCATGACACAGGTTCTCCGCTCGGCGCTCGTGGTTCTCGCCTTGGTGGGCGGTCTGGCGGCCTGGCCTGGCGCGCAGGACGCACCGCCGCCCGCCGTCGATCCGCTCCACCGGGCGCTCGACGGGATTCTCGACATCTACGTGCGCGACGGGCTCGTCTACTACCAGGCGCTGAAGCAGGAGCGCCCGCGCTTCGATCGCTACGTGAGCACCATCGCCGAGACCGAGGTCCCCGACACCTGGGACCAGAAGCGCCGGCTCGCGTTCTGGATCAACGCCTACAACGCCCTCGTCTTGCGGACGGTGATCGATCACTATCCCATCCGCGGCCGAGCCGCGGCCTATCCACCCAACAGCATCCGCCAGGTGCCCGGCTCGTTCGAGAAGCGTCAGTTCCGTGCCGCCCGGCGGATGGTGACCCTGGACCAGATCGAGAAGGACATCATCGTCCCGATGGACGCCCGGGCGGTGCTCGCGCTCGGGCGTGGTGCGCTCGGCGGCGGCCGGCTGAAGAGCGAGGCCTACACGGCCGAGCGGCTGGACGCCCAGCTCGACTCGATGGTTCGCGAGGTGGTGGACCGTCGCGAGATGGTGTTCGTGGACACGCAGAACGCGGTCCTCAGCGTCAACCCGATGTTCTCGTGGCGCGAGGGCGCCTTCGTCGACGCGTTTGCGGGCAGGGCGGCCCCCGAGTTCTCGGTCCGCAGCCCGCTCGAGCGCGCCGTGCTGGGGCTGATCACGCCGGTCGTGGTCCGCTCGGAGGCCGAGTTCCTGAAGAACAACCGCTTCCGGATGCAATTCCACGAGTTCGACTGGCGGCTCAACGATCTCACGCGGCGATAGGTCGAGGCACGAGGGTTCACAGCACGAGGGTTCACAGCACGAAGGGTTCACAGCATCGATGGATCTTGGGTTGAGCGGGAAGGTGGCCGTCGTCACGGGCGGCAGCCGGGGGTTGGGGCTGGCGGCGGCGCAGGCGTTGGCGGGTGAGGGGTGCCGGGTCGTGATCGGCGCTCGGGGCCTGACGCAGTTGAACCAGGCCGCGGACCAGATTCGTGCGCGCCATGGGCGAGGGACGACGGTGGTGGCGGTCACCTGCGACGTGTCGACGCCCGAGGGCGTGGATCACCTCATCGAGACGGCCGTGGTGGAATGCGGCGGCGTGGACGTGCTGGTGAACAATGTCGGCCTGGGCCGCGGCAGCACCCTCGAGCACACCACCGACGCCGACTGGCGCGAGGCCTTCGACCACACGTTGTTCCCGGCCATCCGCTGCTCGCAGCTGGCCGTGCCGCACATGCGCCATCGCGGCGGCGGCGTCATCGTCATCATCTCGTCCATTTTCGGACGCGAGGCGGGCGGCCGCATGACCTACAACCTGGTGAAGGCCGCCGAGATCAGCCTCACCAAGTCGCTGGCCCAGCAGCTGGCGCGCGACGAGATCCGCGTCGTGGGCCTGGCGCCCGGGTCCATCCTGTTCGAAGGCGGATCGTGGTGGAAGCGCCAGCAGGAGGATCCGAAGGCGATTGCCGACTTCATCGCGCGCGAGCTGCCCTTCGGGCGCTTCGGCACCCCTGAGGAGGTCGGCAGCGTCGTCGCCTTCCTTTCGTCCGCGCGCGCCAGCTGGATCAGCGGCACCACCGTCGTCGTGGACGGCTGCCAGTCGCGCATGTTCTAGGTGCGGCCAGGTGCGCACGGGTGCGGAAAGGTGCGCCCAGGTGCGAACTATAATGGACATGTGCCTGATGGCGCCGACCTTCAGGGAATCTCCATCCTCCAGTACCGCGTCATGGACCGCCTCGGAGGCGGGGGCATGGGGCAGGTGTACCTGGCGGAAGACACCCGCCTCGGGCGGCGGGTGGCGCTGAAATTCCTCGCCTCGGCCCTCGACACCAATCCCGAAGCGCGTGCGCGGCTCGTGCGCGAAGCCCAGGTGGCCGCACGACTCCGCTCGCCCCACATCGCGGTGGCGTACGACCTGGTCGAGCACGACCGGGGCCTCTTCATCGCCATGGAGTACGTCGAGGGCGAGCTGCTCTCCGCTCGCATCGCCCGCGGCCCGCTCGCGGTGGCCGACAGCCTCGACATCGCGATGCAGGTGGCCGACGCGCTCGACGAGGCCCACGGCCTCGGCATCGTCCATCGCGACATCAAGAGCGCCAACCTGATGCTCACCGCGCGGCAACTGGTGAAGGTCCTCGACTTCGGCCTCGCCAAGTCGGTGCCGTCACGCGACGCTCACGTCACCGAGGCGTCCCTGACGATGGTGGGGATGGTGGTGGGCACCCTCAACTACATGCCCCCGGAGCAATTGAGGGGAAGCGCCATCGATCATCGGGCGGACCTCTTCTCGCTGGGGGTGGTGCTCTACGAGATGCTCACCGGGCACCTGCCGTTTGCCGGCGAGTCGATGGCCGACGTGGCCGATCGCATCCTGAACCGCGAGCCCGAGGCCCTCGGGCGCTACACCTACAGCGTTCCGGCAGACGTCGAGACGATCGTCCGCAAGGCCCTCGAGAAGGATCCGGACTTCCGGTACCAGTCCGCCCGCGAGCTCTACGTCGACCTGGCGAACGCACGGCGCCGGCAACGCGATCAGCCGTTCGCGGCCTCGTCTGCATGGCGCGGGCCCATCGACTTCTCGGATCCGGCGTCGGCCTTGCCCATCCCGCAGGTGAGCGCGGAGCGTTCGGTGGCGGTGCTCGCGTTCACGAACATCACGGGCGACGCCGCGGACGAGTGGATCGGCCAGGGCATTGCCGAGTCGCTGACGGCCGACTTCGCGAAGATCGGCGGGTTGACGGTGATTCCGCGCGAGCACGTGTTCGACCTGCAGCGGAACCTCGGCGCAGGTGGCCGAGGCGCCGACGAACGGCAGTCGCTGGAACTGGGCCGCCGGCTCGAGGCGACCTTCGTGGTGACCGGCGCCTATCAGCGCCAGCGCGACCGGGTGCGCATCACGGGCCAGGTCATCGAGGTCCCGACTGGCCGGTCAGCGGCCACCGTCAAGCTGGATGGCACGATCGACCAGATCTTCGACCTTCAGGATCAGCTGGTGCAGGAACTGGCGCGCACGGGCATGGAGCGCGATATTGGCACCACCGAGCGCGAGGCCATCGAGGGCGACACGGACGTCTCGGTCGAGGCCTTCGAGGCCTTCTCGCGCGGGATGCTCAACCTGCGCCTGGCCAGCCGCGACTCGGTGGACCGGGCCATCGGCCTGTTCGAGCGGGCGCTCGAGCTGTCACCCGCGTACGTGGACGCGATGATGGCGCTCGGGAGCGCCCTGGACCTGAAGGGGGCGTTCCTGTCGATGCCCGACCTGGTCCAGCGAAGCCTGGGCCTGCTGAGGACCGCCGTGCGGCTTCGTCCCGATTCGGCCGAGGCTCACATCCGCCTCGGCGAGACGCTGGCGGACCTCGGCCAGATGGACGAGAGCATCGCGGAGATGCACGAGGGGCTTCGCCTGTCCCCTGACAACCCCGAGGCGCATTCCAGCCTGGCGCGGAACTACTGGATGGGGAAGGGCGACATCGACCGGGCCATCTCGCACTTCCGGCGCGCCCTGGAGCTCAACCCCGATGCGGGCTATACGCACCTGCAACTGGCCCTGCTCTACGTGCTGCGCGGCGACCTGGACGATGCCGAGCGCGAGGCGCGCGCGGCGGTGGTACTGCAGGAGCAGGCGATGTCGGGTACCCGTGGCCTGCTGATCGTCGGCGCGAGGTCGCGCCTCGGCTACGTGTTCTATCGGCGCGGCCAGTACGACGAAGCCATCCGCGAGTACCGGCGCGAGCTCGATTTCGTGTCGATGAGCGACCACGCGCTGCGCGAGCGGACGGTGATTGAAATCTCCCAGAAGCTGGCCGCGGCCTACCAGCGGAAGGGCGACGCGGAGACGTCGCAGATGTACTTCGACCGCGCCGTGAAGGGGTTCGATCAGCGCCTGGCCGGCGGCGCCGACGATCCGTACACGCGCTACTACATGGCCACCCTCCACGCGATGCGCGGCGACGCCGAGACCGCGATGAAGCACCTCGAGCGGCCGCTGGCCGAGATGGGTCCGTACACGCGCTGGCGGGTGCAGCGGGACC
>DAIRFN010000110.1:0-15135 GCA_036795065.1 Vicinamibacterales bacterium | reverse complement strand
CAGGTAGGCCGGGTCGAGGGCGAGCACAGTCTCGAGCGCGTCGCGAATGGGCCCGCGAAACCTGATCCCCTGCCTCAGGCCAAACGATTCGGCCAGCGCGCCCATGTTGGCGGCCATCCAGAAGTGGCCTTCGGGCCGTTCGGGCTCCAGCGCCGCGGCAGTCCGCCCGTCCGTGACCCCCTGTTCGAGCGCGGCCTTTCTCTCGGCCTCCGGCAGTCCATTGGTGCCCAGCCAGTAACGAGCGCGCGCGAGCTTCCATGCCGACTCGAAATCCGCGCGGTTGGCCGCGAGGCGCGCCGACCAGAGTTCCACGGCCCGCGTGGCGCTCGCCAGCGATTCCCGGTCGCGGTAGAGCGCATCGGGGTCGCCCGTGGGAACCTGGGCGCTCCGCGAGGCATCCAAGGAGGAAATGCCAACCGCCGCCGATGTCGGCTCAGCCGGGGATCCCGTGGCGCCCTCCGCACCCGGTGCGGCGGAGATGGCCATATACAATACGACGATGCAGCATCTCATCCACCAGCTGCTGGTGCAGCTGGGCGAGGATCCATCGCGCGAGGGGCTCGTGAAGACCCCCAAACGGGTTGAAACCGCGCTGAAGTTCCTGACGAGCGGGTACGAGGCCGACATCGATGCGGTCCTGAACGACGCCCTGTTCAGCGTGGATTATAGCGAGATGGTCATCGTGCGGGACATCGACTTCTATTCCCTGTGCGAGCACCACCTGCTGCCGTTCTTCGGCAAGTGCCACGTGGCCTACATCCCCAACGGGCGCGTGATCGGCCTCAGCAAGATTCCACGGCTGGTGGACATCTTCGCGCGCCGCCTGCAGCTGCAGGAACGGATGACCAACCAGATCGCGGAAACCATTCGCGAGAAGATCAACCCGCTCGGCGTGGCCGTGGTCTGCGAAGGTACGCACCTCTGCATGGCGATGCGCGGGGTGGAGAAGCAGAACTCCTACACGGTCACGAGCGCTATGCTCGGCGCGTTCCGCGATCACGCCCGCACGCGGATGGAGTTCCTCGAGTTGCTGAAGCTCCGCAATCCCAGCCTGACGCAGGCGATGCTGCCCCTGCCGTCGCCGGCATCCCACCTGGACGACTGACATCCGACGCGGGTCGCGAGTGCACGCCGACCCGCTGATGCCGGCGGAATGCCGGGCGCGCAGTGCCGCTATACTGGTGCCCCATGCGGTTGCTGGCGGTTACGCTCGCGCTTGCCTTGTTCGTCGCGGCCGAGCCGGGCGCACAAACGAAGAAGACGACACCGACAAAGAAGAGCACGCCGGCCACGCAACGGGCGCCGGCGAAAAAGACGACGACCCAACCGGCGCTGACACGCGCGCAGGCCGAACTCACCTGCCCCTCCGAGCTCGGCCTTGGGGTCACGACGAAGCGCCGTTTCTGCGATGTGCTCGCCGGCCGGGAGCCCGCAGGTGGCATCATCGTCACCATCCCGCCGCACCGTGGGCCCGTGACGCTGTCGTTCGAGCTCCACAACCGCCATACCTACTCGGAAGAGCTCATCAGGGCGAAGCGCGCGTTTCGCCAGTACACCGCCACCATCGGCGTCTTCGCCATGGACAATACGCTCATCGATCGCGCGGCCATCCAGACCGAGTTCCGCACCGACCGCGACTTGTTCGATCGCGTCGGCGGTGGCGCGGGTCCGGGTGGTGTGAAGGCCGTCGCGCCGAGCGGCTCGGAGTTCATCTCGATCGAGTTGCCCGCGGACATCGGCGAGCAGGTGAGCCTGGTGGGCGAGAAGCTCACGGTGATCCGCCCGGACGGCACCGACACCTTCGTCTCCGAGGGCCGGCCCGTCGCCACTATCAGCAACGTCATGGTCGAGTTCCGGCCAGGCCCGCCTCCTCGCAAGACCACGCCCAAGAAGCCCTGAGCGGCCTCCTTCACGGGGTGCTACGATGGGGTGTGGTCCCCGAAAGGAATGGTTGCCGTGCGCGCCACCTATCTCGTCGTCGCGCTCGCGGTGGCGGCCGTGCCCGCAGTCTGGGCCGCCACTGACGAACCCATCAAACCCATCAAGCCGGCCGTGATCGCTCAGCCGGCGCTCGTGGAGCTTGGAAAGAAGCTCTACTTCGATCCCCGGTTGTCTGCGTCCGGTTTCATCTCGTGCAACTCCTGCCACAACCTCAGCATGGGCGGCTCGGACAACCTGAAGACCTCCATCGGCCACAATTGGCAGAAGGGGCCCATCAACGCCCCGACCGTGCTCAACTCGAGCCTGAACGTCGCCCAGTTCTGGGACGGTCGCGCCAAGGACCTGCAGGAGCAGGCCGGGGGGCCGATTGCCAACCCGGGTGAGATGGCCTTCACCCACGAGCTCGCCGTCGGCACGCTGGAGTCGATTCCGCAATATGTCGCCGACTTCGAGAAGGCGTTCGGGCCGGGCCCACTGAACATCGCCAAGGTGACCAGGGCCATCGCGGCCTTCGAAGAGACTCTGGTGACGCCGAACTCTCCGTTCGACAAGTGGCTTTTGGGTGATCAGAGCGCGCTCACGGCCGAGGAACTGGCCGGCTACCAGCTGTTCAAGTCGAGCGGGTGCACCGCGTGCCACAACGGGCCGGCGGCCGGCGGCGCATCGTTCCGCAAGATGGGCATCGTCGAGCCCTACCGGACCGACAACCCTGCACTCGGCCGCGTGGCGGTCACCGGCCGCGACGCGGACCGCTTCAACTTCAAGGTTCCGACGCTCAGAAACGTCGAGCTCACTTATCCCTACTTCCACGACGGCGCGGCCGACACGCTGGCCGAGGCCGTAGAAGTGATGGGTCGGGTGCAGCTCGGACGCAAGTACTCCGCCGAGGAGAACGCGAAGATCGTGGCATTCCTGAAGACCCTCACGGGCGACCAGCCACGGTTCGAGATCCCGCTCCTGCCGCCGTCTGCGGACCGGACGCCGCGGCCGAATCCGTTCAAGGAGCCGCCCTTGCAGTAAGATGCGCGACATGATCGCGAAAATCGGGTGTGGATCTGCGGGGCTGCTGCTCCTGGCCGCGTGCGGCGGCGCTCCCGCGCCGCCGCCCCCCTATCACCCCGTGGCCGACCTCAAGCAGCTCATGGCCTCGGTGGTCGAACCCGCCGCGGACGTCTATTGGGACGCCGTCGGGTCGATCGTGGACGAGAAGGGCGTCCTCGAGTTCTCGCCGCAGTCGTCCGACGAGTGGGACGCCGCGCGCAACAGCGCCTACGTCATCGCGGAGTCGGGCAACCTGATGATGATGAGCCCGCGCGCCAAGGACGGGGGCGAGTGGATGGCGCTCTCGCGGGCCCTGGTGGACGTCGGGCAGAAGGCCATCCGCGCGGCGGAATCGCGTGACAAGGCCGGCGTGTTCGACATCGGCGCCGAGGTCTACGACGCGTGCACGAACTGCCACGCGAAGTACGCCGTGGATCTGGTGCGTCCGGGGAGTTAGCGTGCCCGGCGGGCCGGGCGCTCAGGGACGCCGCCCGTAGCCGGGCCGGAAGTGCTCGTGGCAGGCGACGCACGACCTGTACAGCTGATCGTTCAAGGCCTCGAGCCTCGCCACGTCCTTTGCCTTGGCCGCCTCGAAGGCGGCCCGCCCGGCATCGAGCAGGAGCCCAGCATCCTGCATCCACTGGTCCCGCCCCCGAGCGCGCGCGGGCATCATCAACAGATTGGCCGACTCGGCCAGCGTCAGGGTCTTGGCCTGCAGCTCGAGCCACTCCGCGTCGGTCGCGGGCGTGCGGGTCGTGATGTAGAACACGGCATCGGACGTGGGCCTCAGGAGCTGCACCATCAGCTCGCTCATGCGGCCCACCGCCTGTTGCGCCTGTTGCGCCTGTTGCGGCGGAGCCGTGGCCTGCGGGGCCGGGGCGTGCCCCGCGGCCGCTGCGCCCAACACGAGACACCCCGCGGCAAATGAGAGGATGCTGCGCATGGCAGGGGAGTTTATACTCTCGCCGTGTCCATTCTGGGCCTGCTCGAATGGGTGGCGGCCACGCCGTGGAGCGTGGCTCTGCACGAGTCGCTCTACATGTGGCCGCTCGTCGAGTCCACCCATGTCCTCAGCCTCACGCTGTTCGTGGGCACGGCCATCATTCTGGACCTGCGCCTGCTGGGCGTGGCCCTGAAGCGCGTGCCGGTCTCCGAGGTCACGGGACGCCTGCTGCCGTGGACGCGCATCGGTTTCGTGGTGATGGTGGCCACCGGCCTGCTGCTGTTCTACGCGACGCCGGTGAGGAACTACCAGAACATCTTCTTCCGCTTGAAGATGATCCTGTTCGTGCTGGCCGGGCTCAACGTCTGGCTGTTCCACTCGCGCATCCACGAGCGGGTCGCCGAATGGGACCAGACGCTGCCGACGCCGCGGGCCGCGCGCGTGGCGGGCATCGTGTCGCTGGTAGCCTGGGCCGGCGTCGTCGTCGCCGGGCGCTTCATCGCCTACAACTGGTTCGACTGCGACATCCAGCCGCAGTCGGCCTTCGTCAACTGGGCCGCCGGCTGCGTGGTGAAGGAGTGACGCCCGCCGACCCCCGCCCCGGGTGGCGCCCGGGACCCTCCTGATGATGCTGCCGCTGTTCGAGTGGTTCGAGGCCACGGCGCTCGGCGATACCGTGCGCACGTCGTTGTGGCTCTTCCCGGTGCTCGAGGCCATCCACCTGCTGGGGTTGTGCCTGCTGGGCGGGGCCCTGCTGGTGGTGGATCTCCGGATGCTGGGGCTGGGCCTGACGTCTCAGCGGATTGCCGCGCTCGCGCGCGACGCCCGCCCATGGCTGACGGCCGGCATCGCCGTGATGATCCTGACCGGCGCGCCGCTGTTCCTCTCTGAAGCCATCAAGTGCTACTACAACCAGTCGTTCTGGGTGAAGATGCTCACCCTGCCGGTGGCGCTGCTGTTCACCTTCACCGTGCGCCAGCGGATGGCCACGGACAACGGGCTCGAGACCTCGCTGCGCAGTCGCCTGCTGGCGTTGGTGTCACTGGGGTTGTGGTTCACGGTGGCCGCGGCGGGCCGGTGGATTGGTTTCTCCTGACAGAGAAACCACGAAGGCACGAAGGGAATCACGAAGAACGCGGATCGCGTTCTTCGTGTCTGCGTGGTTTCTGTTCTCAGCGGCCGCCAGGCTTCTTGGTTGGCGTCTCGGTCGGGTCGCGGCCGTCGCGCGGGGCGCCGGTGCCGGACGATCCCATGAAGATCTTGCGGCCGTCCGTGAACGTGACGTCGCGGCCGTTGGCGCGCTTCAGCGAGTGATCCTTCGTCTGGTAGCCATCGACGATGAGCTCGGTCCCGAAAGTGAGCGAATCGCGGGTCAAGCCCCGGCGCAGCAGGGTGTTGGGCGTGCCGCCCTCCACCATCCACACTTCCTTGGTCCCGTCGGGCTTGGTGATCTCGATGTGAATCCACGCGTGCGGGTTCACCCATTCGAGCTTCACGACCTTGCCCTGGAGGCGGATCGGGGCGTTCGGGTCGAACTCGGCGCCGAACGCGTGATGGCCCGCCAGCGGCACGGTGGCGGCCGCCAGTACGGCGCCCGCCAGCACGATTGACAATGTGGTTCGCATGTCGACCTCTCGTTACTGAGACTTCTTCTTCGCCGCCTCGCGCTCCTGCGCCCGCTCGCCGCTCAACACGTTCGACAGGGCGTAGTTCCCCTCGTGGCAGGCGTACTCGAATATTAGGTCGTTCAGCGCCTTGAAGGGAAGCTCACCGCTCCAGGGCCTCGTGAACGTCTCGGGATCCTCAATCGTGAACTGGTAGTGGATGGTATCGGCGCTGACCCGCGTGAGCCGCTCGGTGACCTTCAACGTGTCGGACGCGCCGCGGAAGAGTTGCTGGGGGTGGAAGTTCGTGGTTTCGATGACCAGCGTATCACCCTCCCACCGGCCGATGGAGTCGCCCATCCACGGGCGCACGTGCTTCGGCAGGCGCTCGCCGCCCATGCGGATGATGCGGGCATCGTGGACCATCTCCGTCATGATCAACACGTGATCCTTCGTCTGCACGATCGTGTAGTTGTTGTTGTAGAAGTAGTTCGGCAGCATCGGCGGTCCGGCGTTCGAGCCGAACGACATGATGCAGCGCTCGGCCAGGGGCCGGTTCTCGGGATTGTCGTACTGGCCGAACTGCCGGGCTCGCGCCTGGCGCTCGGCCTGCCGGCGGCGCCCCTCGTCGGTCAGCGCCGGCACCCGACCATCCGGCGGGTCGGTGATGATCGAGCTTCGATACTCGCCGTTCACCATGGCGATGCGCTCGCCCGGATCGATCCAGAAGTTGTTGTAGCCGCCGACGTTGCCGGCCGCGCCGGTGGACCCATCGCCGCCGTGTGGCGGGGCCGCGCGATCCGGATCGCTCGGTTGCGCCAGCCGCTCGACGCGATCGGCCATGCCCTTCTCGATGCGCGCGGCCTGCGCCGCGGTCAGGGTGGCTGCCTGGCCCTCGGGTCGCTCGAGCGGCGTCATGGTGGCGTTGGTCCAGTTCCCCTGCAGGTCGGGCTTGCCGTCCGCGCTTCGTGGCAGGGTCCACGGTTTCGCGATGCCCGGCGGCGCCTGCGCCGACGGGGTCGCCAGGAAGAGGCCGGCGGTGGCAACCGCCACGCCGAGGGCGCCGAACGCGTGTCTGCCGCGGTGGCTCATCTGGAGGCCCCTGCCTACTTGAGAGGTGTCTTGCGCAGGTGTCCGTAGATCAGTTCTTCCACGAACTCGACGCACTTGAACTGGCCGAGCCGCGCGTCGGCGTTCACGTGCCGGTACAGCGGCATGCGGATGGTCCACGGCCGGGTGAACGTCTTCGCGTCCTCGATCGTGGCCTCGTACTGGATGTGGCCCGGCGTCGTCATCGCGTAGCGCTCGACGACCTTCATCATCTCGCTGTGGTGATTGCCCGACCGGTCGAACCAGCTCTGGTCGTTGAACCCGTTGGTGGTGACGACGAAGGTGTCGCCGTCCCAGGCGCCAACGGACTGGCCCATCCACGTGTCCACCTGCGGTGGGCCGGGATCCTTCAGGTAGATGTTCCGCACCGCGCCCGCGTACTCGTAGGCAATGAAGAACGCCGACTCACTCTGGAAGATTTGGAAGGGGAACGGCATGTAGGTGGCGCGCGGCACGCCTGGGAGGTAGCACTTGATCTCGGGATCGCGCGCGAGCCAGTTGGCCTGGTTCTCCTTCCTCCTGGCCAGGCCCTCAGGGGTGTAGGGGATGTCGCCGCCCACCACGACCCCCAGGCCCGACGGCACGGCCCCGATGGCGCCAAGGGCCAGCACCTCTTTCGCCGGGACAGGCACCACCGGCCCCTCGCGCATCGCCAGGGCCGCGCGCGCGTTGTGCGGCTCGATGTCCCAGTTGGCCGTGTTCATGGCCTGCCAGATGCCGTTCAGGTCGGGCTTTCCCGACGCGGCTCGCGGAAGGGCGGGACGCGGCGCCTGCCCGGAGACGGGCATGGCGGTGATTGCGGCGAGTGCGCCTGCAGCGGCCGCCACCACGGCGATCGCCACCTGCTTGACGGCCTTCGGCATCGGTACTGGCCTCCCGGACGCGCGAATGCTCCCATTGGGGACCGGTTAAGTCAAGCTGCCCGATGCGAGGCGCGGTAGAATCGCGGCCCAGAGATGGAGACCCCACTCACTCCCCTGGAGTTCATGCGCCGAGCCCGGCGTCTCTATCCGGGGCGCGAGGCCGTCGTCGACGGCGCGCGCCGCTTCACCTACGCCCAGTTCTTCGAGCGCTGTGATCGGTGGTCGGCGGGCCTGCAGGCGCTTGGCGTGGGGCCGGGCGACCGCGTGGCGTACATCGCGCCCAACACGCACGCGCAGCTCGAGTCGTTCTATGCCGTGCCGCAGATCGGCGCCGTGCTGGTGCCCCTGAACTACCGGCTCGCGGCCGACGAGTTTCGCTATCTCATCGAGCACAGCGGCGCCACGGTGGTCTGCGCGGACGGCGACTACCTGCCCGCCGTGGACCGCATCCGCCCGCAGCTGGAAGGCGTGCGCCATTTCGTCGCGCTGGATCGCACGCGGGACGGGTGGCTCGACTACGAGGGGCTGCTGGCAGCCTCCTCCGGCGAGCCTCGCCGACCGGACATCGCCGAGCGCGACCTGCTGACCATCAACTACACCAGCGGCACGACGTCCCGCCCCAAGGGCGTGATGATCACCCACCGGAACGCGTGGATGAACTCGATCGGCATGCTGACGCATATCCAGATGTCGCCGGCCGACGCGTACCTCTGGACGCTGCCGATGTTCCACGCCAACGGGTGGACGTTCACCTGGACGGTCACTGCCGCAGGTGCCAAGCACGTGTGCCTGCGGAAAGTGGAGCCCGCCGCGGTGTTCCGGCTGGCGACGGCCGAGAACGTGACCTGGATGTGTGCCGCGCCCACCGTGCTCATTGCGTTGGCGGGGGCACCGGCCGAGCTGAAGGGGTTCGCGCCGCGCGGCGTCCAGGTGATGACCGCGGGCGCGCCACCCGCGGCGGTCACCATCGAGCGGCTGGAGGACGGACTCGGCTGGTCCGTCATCCAGATCTACGGGCTCACCGAGACCGCCCCCGCCATCTCGATCTGCGAGCCCCGCCCGGAGCACCAGGGCCTGACGGCCGCGGAGCGCGCCCGCATCAAGGCGCGCCAGGGTGTCGAGCTGATCACGTCGGGCGAATTGCGCGTGGTGGACGAAGGCGGCGCCGAGGTGCCCGCCGATGGCGCCACCGTCGGCGAGATCGTCGCGCGCGGCAACGTCGTGATGGCGGGGTATTACCAGGATCCCGAGGCCACGAACAAGGTGATGGGCGACGGCTGGTTCCACACGGGGGATGCTGCGGTCGTGCACCCGGACGGCTACGTGGAGATCCGCGATCGGCTGAAGGACGTCATCATCAGCGGCGGCGAGAACATCTCGTCGGTCGAGGTCGAGGCCACCCTCCTGGCGCACGATGCCGTGCAGGAGGCCGCCGTCGTCGGGTGGCCCGACGAGAAATGGGGCGAGGCGCCGCATGCGTTCGTCGTGTTCAAACCCGGGGCGTCCGCCTCGCCCGACGCGCTGCGGGAGTTCTGCCGGGAGCGCCTGGCCCACTTCAAGACGCCCCACAGCTTCACGCCCGTGGCCGAGCTGCCGAAGACGGCCACCGGGAAGATCCAGAAGTTCGTGCTGCGTCAGGGACGGCCCAATCTGTCGAAGCAATGACGCCCGAGCGGAGCGAGGCCTACGCTCGTGCTTGACATGTCCGCGATGGGGAGCCACAGTTACCGCCGCTCGCGTGCCGGCCCCGCAGCCGGCTCAGTTCCACCATCTACCGACGGGGGCTCTATGCGACGTGCCGTGGTTCCTCTTCTCCTCGTGATGCTGGCGTGTCCCGCCAGCCTCCTCGCGCAGGGTGGTCCCGCCACCTCGAGCGCCGAGCCGTTCAAGCTCGGGACGTTCGAAATCGACGGCGAGCCACGCATCGGCATCGTCCTGCAGGACAAGATCATCGTGGATCTGGCGGCGGCCAACCGCTCGCTCGAGCGCAACCCGGCCTACCCGCCGGTTCCGATGCCCGATGACATGCGTGCCCTGATCGGACAGTACGAGTACGGGCTGAAGCACCGCTTGTATGAGATCGTCAACGACCTGGTGGCCGCCAAGCGCCTGTCGGCCACCCCGCGTCCGCGTTACATCCACGACCTGGCGCAGGTACGCACGCTCGCGCCGCTGATGCCGAGGAAGATCCTGAACGCCGCGGTGAACTTCTACAGCCACGTGGGCGAGGGCGGGCCCCCGGAGGAACAGCGAAAGGCGGCCGAGGAGCGGCGCCGGACGCGCGGGGTCCCGTACCTGTTCCTCAAGCCCACCGAGGGCGCCATCATCGGCAACGGTGACGCCGTCGTGCTGCCGCATGGACGCGACCGCATCGACTGGGAAGTGGAGCTGGGTATCGTCATGGGCCGCGCCACGAAGTACGTCCCGGCCACGAAGGCGGCCGAGCACATCTTCGGCTACATGGTCACGGTGGACATCTCCGATCGTGGCGGCCGGCCGCCCGACTCGCGACCGGGGTCGGACTGGTTTGTCGGCAAGGGGCACGACACGTTCGCCCCGATGGGGCCCTGGATTGTTCCGAAGGAGTTCTACGGCGATCCGATGAAGCGCCTGCGCCAGACGTTGAGCGTGGGAGGGCAGCAGATGCAGGAAGGACTGCCGGGCGACATGATTCACTCGGTCTACGAGCTCATCGAATATGCGTCGTCCATCATCACGCTGTATCCCGGCGACGTGGTCAACAACGGGACGTCGGGTGGCGTGGGCATGGGCACCGCCGTCCGCGGCAAGCAGATGTTCCTGAAGCCGGGCGACCAGATCGTGGCAAGCATCGAGGGCATTGGCACGCTCACGCTGCCCGTGGTGGCCGAGCCCGCCCCGACGCCGGGTACCGGCTCGTACCTGCCCCCGGTCAGCAGCTACCGGAAGCCGCAGCAGTAGCGGCGGCCGTCACGCGAGCGCGTCGCGGTGGCCGCTGAGGATGGCATCGGCCGAGCGGTCGATGTCATCCTCCGTCGTCGACCAGTTCGACACCGAGATCCGCATCACTTGGTGGCCCTGCCAGACGGCGCCGCCCGCCCAGCACGTGCCCTCGGCCTGCACGCGTTCGATGACGCCGCGGGTGGTGTCGTCGCTGGTGGTGCCCGCCGCTCCCGAGAACTGCACCAGGACCTGGTTGAGCACCACCTCGTTCAGGATGGCCACGCCCGGCTGGCCTGACAGGCGCGCGGCCATGCGCCGCGCCAGCGCGCAGTTGCGCCGCACGAGGTCGGCAATGCCTTCGCGACCGAGCGCGCGGATGAGCGCGTAGAGCGGAATGACGCGCGCGCGTCGCGACGATTCCGGCACCCAGTCCATGCCGATGCGCTCGTCGTCGTCGCCACGTTGCAGATACGAGGCCTTCAGGCTGAGGGCCGCGCGATGCGGCGCCGGATCGGCCACGATGGCCAGGCCCGAGTCGTAGGGCACGTTGAGCCACTTGTGCGCGTCGGTGGCCCACGAGTCGGCCCGCTCGACGCCTTCCACCTGGGCAGCCAGTTCTGGCACCGCGGCGGCCCATAGGCCGAAGGCCCCGTCCACGTGGACCCATGCGCCCTTCGCGTGCGCCAGGTCGACGATGCGCCCGATCGGGTCGCTGGCGCCCGTGGCGACATTGCCTGCCTGCGCGCAGACGATGGTGGGGCCGGTCGTGGACTGGAGGGCATCCTGCAGCATGTCAGCACGCATGCGACCCTGGCTGTCCACCGGTACACGGATCAATTCGTCTGTGCCGAAGCCAAGCATTCGGAGTGCGCCCACGGCCGACACGTGCACCTCGCCGCCCGCGATCACGGTTACGTGAGGGGCGCGCTGGAGGCCTCGGGCTTCGACGTCCCACCCGGCGCGCCGGAGCACCTCGTGGCGACCGGCGGCCAGGCCAGTGAAGTTCGCCATGTGACAGCCCGTGACGAAGCCCACGCTGCTGCCCCTGGGCAGGCCCAGCAGGTCTACCAGCCAGCCCGTGACGACGTCCTCCATCACGGCGACGGCGGGGGACATCACATACAGGGCGCCGTTCTGGTCCCACGCGCTGGCCAGCCAGTCGGCGGCCACGGTGACGGGCACGGCGCCACCCGTCACGAAGCCGAAGTATCTGGGGCCCACCGTGGCGGCGAGTCCGGGGTCGGCGTCGTGCGCCAGCTGCTCGATGACCCGGGTGGGGTCGTGAGGATGCTCTGGCAGCGGCCCGCCGAGCGCCGCCCGCAGCGACGCTGGTGTGGCCGTCCCGGCCACGTGTCGCGCCGGCACCTCGCGGAGATAGGCGTGCGCGAGGTCGCGCGCGCGGTCGAGCACATCGTATTGGGGTGCGGAGGAAGCCATTCCAGGACTATGGTAGCGTTTCACTTCGCGCTTCTCACTTCACTTCTCGCTTCTCATTCCCCACTTCTTCCTCCTGCTTGGCCGACCTGCTTTCCATCATCGTCCCTGTCTACAACGAGGCGCGCACCGTGACCGCGGTGATCGAGCGTCTGCTCACGATCGACCTCCCCGTGCCCCGGGAGATCGTGGTCGTGAACGACGGCTCGACCGACGGCACGCGGCAGGTGCTCGACCAGGTGCCTCCACAGCCCGGCATCCTGCACATCGTCCATGCGCTGAAGAACGCGGGGAAGGGCAGCGCCATCCGGACTGGTTTCGCGCAGGCTCGCGGCACCGTGTTCGCCATCCAGGACGCGGACCTCGAGCTCGATCCAGCCCAGCTGGCGGTGCTCGTGCAGCCCATCCTGGATGGGCGCACGCGCGTGGTGTACGGGTCGCGGTTCCTGGCCGGACGTCCGGACGCGCCGTGGATGACCGTGCTGGGAAACCGCGCCCTCACCGGCGTAACGAACCTGCTCTTCGGCGCACGCATCACCGACATGGAGACCTGCTACAAGATCATGGCCGCCGACGTCGTGCGCGGCCTGTCGCTCGAGGCCAACCGCTTCGACATCGAGCCGGAGATCACCGCCAAGTTGCTGAAGGCGGGCTGCTCCATCCTGGAGTTGCCGGTACGATTCGAGCCGCGGAGCCGCGCGCAGGGGAAGAAGATCGGGTGGGGCGACGGCGTGCACGCCGTCAGGGTGCTGGTGAAGCACCGGTTCAGCAAGGGAGAAGTGAAAAGGGAGAAGTGAGAAGTGAAAAGCGAGAGGTAACAAGCAAGACGTGACGGCCGCAGATGACGGTGGTGCGGATTCACTTTGACGGGTCGGCCACCCGGGCGAGGGGCAGGTCGAGGCGGCTGGCCCACATTTCCCACTGCCGCGCCGTGCGCGTGCGCATCACCTCGTCGAGCGCGTGGCCATCGGGCAGGTTCAGCGCGGCGTAGAGGCTCTCGCGGAAGTGCGGCTCCAGGGCCGCCACGGCCACCCGGCCCCGCCTCGTCTCATAGACGCGATAGGTTGGCAGGCCGCCACCCAGTGTTCCTCCTTCGGTTGTGAGCGCGAAGCGGAGGGGCGAGCACACCGTGTCGAGCGCGTCGGCGAGGCCGACCTGCGCATGAGCAGGCGCGTCCTGGCCGAGCAGCAGCAGTGCCGCGGCCACCACGCGCTCGGCACCGAAGAGATCGGCCAACAGCGTACGCGGCATGTCGCGGCCCACCAGGCCGGCACGGGCCTGGTACGTGAGATCGTGGCCCGGCCGTTCAGGATCCCCGATGTCGCCGACGATGTTGAGCCATCGCAGGTGTGGGTGCGTGCGCGCCACCGTGTCGGCGTCGAGGCCGAGCCGGGCCAGGGCAGCCGGGCGTTGGCTGGCCAGGAGCAGGTCCGCGTCGTTCAGGAGTCGAGCAAGGTGGGCGCGGCCCGTCGTGGACTTGAGATCGATCCGCACGACGGCAATTCCCCGGTGGACCTCGCGGTACCAGGGTCGGGACAACGCCAGCAGGGGGTCGCCGCCCGGAGGCTCGACCTTGATCGCCGTGGCGCCGGCGGTGAGGAGCCGCGCAAGGGCGACTGGCCCGGGCACGTTCTGCGCGAGGCTGACCACGCGAACGCCACCCAGCGGACGGGCCTGCTTCGAGCGCCTGGACGGCTCACGACTCGCCGCGGGCCGCGGCGAAGACGTGCGTGAGCGAGGCGCGGCCATGACCGGCTAGTCGCCGAAGTGGATGCGTTGCTCGACTTCCGAGAAACGCCGGGCAGCCTCGGGTTCAGGCGACACCAGCGACACCACGATCCCGACGGCGAACGACAGCGGGATGGTGATGAGGCCGGGGTTTCGCAACGGGAACCACGCGCTTTCGGCCTTCAGGATGTCGATCTGGATGGCCGGCGACAGGTAGATGAGGAGCAGCGACGACACCGTGCCGACGATCATCGAGAACTGCGCCCCACGCGTGGTGAACCCCCGCCAGAAGATGGAGAGGATGAGCGCGGGGAAGTTGGCGCTGGCGGCAATGGCGAACGCCAGGCCCACCATGTAGGCCACGTTCTGTCCCTTGAACGCGATGCCGAGCACGATGGACGCGATGGCCAGCAGCACCGTGGAGGCGCGTGCCAGCACGAACTGCTCGCGCTCGGTGGCGTGCCCGCCGCGGACCACGCTCACCCAGATATCGTGCGACAGCGCGGCGGCGCCTGCGAGTGTCAGGCCCGCGACCACCGCGAGAATGGTGGCGAATGCCACGGCGGCGATGAAGCCCAGGAAGGCCTGGCCGCCCACGACTTCCGCGAGGAGGGGCGCCGCCATGTTGCCGCCGGCGTCCACGGCGCGAATGGCGTCCTGGCCGACGAGGACCATGGCGCCGAAGCCGAGGATGAACGTGAGCAGGTAGAAGGCGCCGATCGCGGCCGTGGCGACCGACACGGACACGCGCGCGGTCTTCGCGTCGGGCACCGTGTAGAAGCGCATCAGGATGTGGGGTAAGCCCGCGGTGCCGAACATGAGGGCGATGCCCAGCGAGATGGCGTCGAGCGGATCGGACACCAGCCGCCCCGGCGCCAGCACCGCCTCGCCGTACCGCTGCGCGGCGGCGTCGAAGAGCGCCAGCGGGTTCATCGAGAACCGCAGCAGCACCAGCATGGCGAGCATGAACGCCCCGCCCAGCAACAGCACCGCCTTCACAATCTGCACCCACGTCGTCGCCAGCATGCCGCCGAAGAGCACATAGGCCAGCATCACCACGCCGACGATGATCACCGCGGTCTCGTAGGGAAGGCCGAACAGGAGGCGGATGAGGTTGCCGGCGCCCACCATCTGGGCAATCAGGTAGAACGCGACGACAGCCAGCCCGCCAAACGCCGAGGCCACCCGCACGGGCGTCTGCTTCAGGCGGAATGCGACAACGTCCGTGAAGGTGTACTTGCCGAGGTTCCGGAGCGGTTCGGCGATGAGGAACATCACCACGGGCCAGCCGACGAGGAAGCCGATGGAGTAGATGAGGCCGTCGAAACCCGACAGCGACACCAGGCCGGCGATGCCCAGGAAGCTGGCCGCGCTCATGTAATCGCCGGCCAGCGCCAACCCGTTCTGCGTGCCCGTGATGGTGCGGCCGGCCGCGAAGAAGTGCTCCGTGCTCTTCGTCCGCCGTGCCGCCATCCACGTGATGACGAGGGACAGGCCGATGAACAGCACGAAGCCGCCCATGGCGACGATGTTGGGCTGGGACGCGCCG
>DAIRFN010000378.1:0-4371 GCA_036795065.1 Vicinamibacterales bacterium | reverse complement strand
ACGTTGCGCGGCCGGTTGCGCTTGAGGTTGTTCTCCCAGACCACGACGATGCGGTCGGGCTGGTCGTAGGGGAGCGGCTTCAGCATGACGCCGCGGACGACGCTGAACGTGGCCGACGTGGCCCCGATGCCCAGCGCCAGCGCAAGGAGCGCCGGGACCGTGAAGCGGGGCGCGCGGACGAACGACCGGACGGCAAAGCGCAGGTCCTGGATCACGGAGTGCATGGCAGACCCCCGGGGTTCTCGCGGTGCGGCGCGTGTCGAGACGCAGGGTTGGACGCCCCGGAGCGCCGCGCGGTTGGACCATTATGCTAAAAAATCAGCATCACGTGCAGGCGGTTCTCGACACACGCCGCGCACCTGCCCGTACCCGATCAGGCTTCGGATCCGGCTCGCGCCCGCGCGGCGGCCGCCGTCCGCGAGAACAGCGCGTACACGGGCACGCCCAGCAGCACGATGACGAAACCGGGCCAGGTGGTGGTTGGCCGGTAGATGGCGAGCACGACGAGGATCCCGCTCGCCGCGCCGATGTACAGCGCGGGCACCACCGGGTAGCCGAACGCCTTGTACGGCCGCGGTGTGTCGGGCCGCGTCCATCGCAGGCGGAACACCCCGGCAATGGTCAGGATGTAGAACAGCAGCGCCGCGGAGACGACGTAGTCCAGCAGGCTCCCGTAGAGGTTGCCGTAGGCGCCCGTCGCCGGATCGAAGGTGCGCGGCAGCACCAGCAGCGCGGTCCACAGCCCCTGGATGACCAGCCCGTGCGCCGGCACGCCCTGCGCGTTCAGCCGGCCGGCCCCGCCGAAGAAGAGCCCGTCGCGCGCCATCGCGTAATAGGCCCGCGCGCCGGAGAGCAGCATGCCGTTCGCGCAGCCGAAGGTGGAGATCATGATGCCCACGGCCAGCAGCGCCCCGCCAATGCCCGGCAGCGCCATCTCGAGCGAGGCCGCCGCCACGCGGTCCGCCGGCACGGTCTGCACCGCCTGCAGGGGCAGGGTGAAGAAGTAGGTGACGTTGGCGGCCAGGTAGAGGGTCATCACGAGGCCCGTGCCGAGCGCCAGCGACAGCGGCACGTCGCGCCTGGGATTCTTCACCTCGCCCGCGGTGAACGTGATGTTGTTCCATGCGTCCGAGGCGAAGAGCGACCCGACCTGTGCGATGGCGAGCGCCACCAGAAGCCCATAGAGCGAGGTGGCGTCGAGGCCCGGCGACACCGGGGTCGGCCCGACGGGTGTCCACGCATTGGCGAAGTTCGCCTCGATGGTCGCCCAGCTGGCGCCGAAGGCGAGCCCGATCACGACGAGCCCGATGACGGCCGCGGTCTTGGCGGTCGTGAACACGTTCTGGACGATGCGCCCGTAGTCGATGCCCCGGGTGTTCGTCCAGGTGAGGAACGCGATGATGGCGATGCCCACCAGTTGCGCGATCGACAGCGAGACGGCGTATCGCTCGGAGAGATGGATGGGTGGAATCAGGTAGCGATCTTCGGAGACGAACGGGAACAGCACGCCCGCGTATCGCGCGAACCCGACGCTTACCGCGGCGACGGTACCGGTCTGGATGACCGCGAAGAGGGTCCACCCGTAGAGGAAGCCCGCGAGCGGCGAGAACGCCTCGCGGAGGTACACGTACTGACCGCCCGCGCGGGGCATCATTGCCGCCAGCTCGCCATACGACAGCGCGGCCGTCAGCGTGAGCGCGGCCGTGAGGCCCCATGCCGCCAGCACCCAGGACGCCGAGCCGAGCAGCCGCGCCATGTCGGCGCTGACCAGGAAGATGCCCGAGCCGATCATGCCGCCGACCACGATCATCGTGGAGTCGAACAGGCCGAGCGAGCGGTGGAAGCCGTGATCGTCTGGCGGGGCGCTGTCGCGTGCGGTGGTGGCGTGGTCGCGGCTCATGTCACTGGAACAGCGACTTGCTGAGCATGGCGTGCACGCCCTTGGTGACGTCCACCACCTGGCTCACGCGCAGGTCCACGGCCGCCGAGCACAGCGTGTAGGCATCCTCGCGCGACAGGCGCTTCTCGGCCACCAGGTAGTCCACCATCTCGCGCGTGGCGATGCGGGCGGCTTCGTCCAGGTCGGGGTCGAGCCCCACGGTGATGATGTGGGTGGCCGTCTCGATGCGCGCGAAGCGCAGCGGCTTCTTCTTGTGCAGCATCACCTGGATCGTCGTGGCGAGCGAGGTCTCGATGGCCGTGCCCGTGACCTCGCCGTCGCCCTGCGCCGCGTGGCCGTCGCCAATGGACAGCAGCGCACCTGGCACGTGCACGGGCAGGAAGATGGTGCTGCCGGCACCCAGCTCCTTGATGTCGAGGTTGCCCACGTGCGGGCCCGGCGGCCCGCTCGACACGCGCCCGGACAGCACCGGCGGCGCCACGCCGATGGAGCCGAAGAACGGCGCAAGCGGCAGGGTGACGCCTGGCGCGAACCGCGCGGTCTTCCCTGACGGTTCGAACCGCACCAGCTTCAGGTACGCGTAGGGAAACTCGGAAGGCAGCGTGCCTCCGCCGGGGAGGAAGCCGATGACGCCGTAGGGATGGAGGAAGTCGATGTCGCCGATCCGCACCTCGAGCGCATCGCCCGGCTCGGCGCCGGTGACATGGATGGGACCTGTGAGCGGATGGGCGCCGGGACCGCGCGTGGTGACGGCGGATTCCACGGCCTTCAGCGACTCGGGGATCTCGCTCTCGGCGACGCCCGCCAGCCGCAGCCGCTCGAGCCCGCGCGCTGCCATCGTCTCGACCCGCACGCGATCGCCCGAGGCGATGGTCAGGACCGGCTTGATGCTGGCGTCGTAGTAGCCCCAGTGCACGTTGGCCGGAGCCAGCTTGAGATCGTGTACCTGCTGCGCCTTCAGCCCGAGTGCGAAGGCCGTCAGGCACACGCAGACGCCGCCACACGCCATGTACCCGCGTCGACTGAGCCCGTT
This sequence comes from Vicinamibacterales bacterium, assembly GCA_036795065.1. Lineage (GTDB taxonomy): Bacteria > Acidobacteriota > Vicinamibacteria > Vicinamibacterales > UBA2999 > VFZN01. Next base: position 1,438 of record DAIRFN010000378.1, on the reverse strand, counting down.
CATGTCCGCGGAGTATACGTCGAGCGACTACCGGGGGGCGCCCTCCGTCTTCAGTACGCCTTCAGTCCCTGGGCCCTGAACACCTCGCAGGCCCGCTCGCACGCGTCGGGCGTGGGTGGCTGTGTGTCCCCCAGCGTGTAGTCCAGCCCGAGCCGCTCCCACTTGAACCTGCCCATCTGGTGGAACGGCAGCACCTCCACCCGCTCGACGTTCCCCAGGCCGGCCGCGAACCCGGCGATCCCCTCCAGGATCTCCGGATCGTCGGTGAGCCCGGGCACCAGGACGAACCGGATCCATACCGGCTTGCGCAGGGCCGCAAGCCGCCGCGCAAACTCCAGCGTGGGAGTGATGTCCATGCCCGTGAGGTCCTTGTGGCGCTCGGCTCCCCACGACTTGATGCCCAGCAGCACGAGGTCGAGGGCGCCGAGCCCGGCATCGGTGAGGCGGTCGCCGTAGTAGCCGTTGGTCTCCATGGCGGTGTGGATGCCCATCGCCTTCGACGCGGCCAGCAGCTTTGCCGCGAAGCGATGCTGCATCAGCGGCTCGCCGCCACTGAGCGTGAAGCCTCCGGCCATCACCTTCAGGCCCTGGCGATACTTGCCGAGCTCCTCCGCGGCCCGGTTCACTGATACCGGGATCACGTCCATCTGCTGCTCGCGGGTGAGCCGCACGAAGTTCACCGCGTAGCCGGAGACGCGGATGGTCAGGCTCGGGTATTTCTCCGGGTGGTCCATCGCGTCGACGAGCGTTTCGCGGTTGAGAACGTTGACGTTCATGTGGTACCCGGTGGCCGTGAAGAAGGCATCCAGGATCGCGGTGAGGTTGGTGACCCGGTCCTCCTCGATCCGTCCCAGCCCAGTGGGCACCAGGGTCGCGGTAAGCGAGATACCATCCGCCGCGTCGCGATAGGGAATCTTCGCCACCGAGGCGGCCGCGGCGTGGATCCCGTGGCTGTCCCGCCCATGCATCGGGTTGGCGCCCGGCGCGAAGGGCTCGCCCTGGCGGCGCCCGTCCGGCGTGTTGCCCGTCGCCTTGCCGTAGACCACGTTGGAGGTGATGGTCAGGATCGACTGGGTGTGCAGGGCATTCCGGTAGGTCGGGTACTTCCTGAGCTTGCTCATGAAGGTGCTGACTACCCAGGTGGCGATCTGGTCCACCCGGTTGTCATTGTTCCCGAACACCGGGAACTCGCCCTCGGTCTGGTAGTCCGTGACGAGCCCGGTCTTGTCGCGAACGACGCGCACCTTCGCGAACTTGATGGCCGAGAGGCTGTCGGCCACGACCGACAGGCCGGCCATCCCGAACGCCATCGTGCGGAGCGGCGCGTGGTCGTGCAGCGCCATTTCGATCCGCTCGTAGGCGTACTTGTCGTGCATGTAGTGAATGACGTTCATGGCATTCACGTACACGCCCGCCAGCCAGTCCATCATCTTCTCGA
>DAIRFN010000109.1:0-15203 GCA_036795065.1 Vicinamibacterales bacterium | reverse complement strand
CCAATCCCCCGCGTGAAGCGCGGTCCTGGCTACATCCGTTCTCCGCTCGCGCCCAGCATCGGCTCGATGAACTGCCGGAACGCGTCTTCGTAACCGCGCTCCATCAGCTCGTCAATCGAGTACCGACGGTCCGAGCGCTCGTCCCACGCGCCCCGCAGGTCCAGCGGCCGCACGGGGTTGTGCGCGGGCCGGATCACATAGGTTCCGGGCACGCGGTGCTGCAGGTGCCGCAGGGCATCGCCAACGGCCGCGGTCTCGGCGGCGGCAAGCTGCTCAGCGATGCGGCCCAGGCCATCGGTCCGGGCGGGGCGCAGCTCATGCGGACCGGCGAGCTCAGGTGCCGCCGACACGACGATGAGCTGCTCGGCCCCGGCAGCGGCGGCTTCCTCGATGACGCGGCCGATCGCGGCCGTGCGGTCGGCGAAGCGATGCGATTCCCCTCGCCAGAACGCGTCGGGCGCAAAGCCAATCACGCGCGGCTGGCTCACCCCGGGCAGCGTGAGCGCCGCGCCGAGCACGTCGGCCACATGGTCGCGCGCCACGCCCGCCAGGTCGTGCGCCTCGGCACGACGGCTCGAGGCGGCGGTGGTGGCGGCGAACAGCGCCTTGCGGTACGGCTCGCGTACCAGGCCGAACACCATGTCCCGGCGCGCGTCGAGGTCGTGCACGACCAGGACGAGCTCGCGAAAGCCGGGATGGCCCAGGTTCTCCGTCAGCAGGTCGGCGTAGCGTCGGCTGAGATCCCGGGGATCCGGTGCCCGCAGCCTGGCGCCGCCACGCAGGATGTTCCAGAGCGCCGAGGTGCCTGCGCCGATGGCGCCCGTGGCGTCCACGGGGGCGCCCAGCAGCGACCACAGGGCGTGTGACGCGGCGGTCCGGCGCATGGGCGCGCGCCACGTCCCGAGTGCCAGGCCCACGCCGAGCACGGCGACACCACCCAGCGCGATGAGGGTCACGAGGCGCGGCACCCAGGTCGGGAGCCCCTCCGGCGCGAAGGCCGTGCCCACCGCGCCGATCGCGCGCTGTGCGAGCTCCGCCCCCTGCGCGAGCCCGAGCATGCCGAGGGCCAGGGCCACCGGATAGATGGCCGCCGCCAGCAGCAGGGCCAGGGCAGGGATGGCCAGTACCACCAGGGTGGACCACAGCAGCAGGCGGAGCCAGCGGAACGTCCACCGCCACCGATAGAACGCCGGTGGCGCCGTGCTTCGCCATACCCCCCCGGCTTCCCACAAGGGAGCGGCGCCGTCGATGGCGTACAGCACGGCCCCGAGCGCGCCGATGCCGCGTCCGCAGACGAGGTCGATCTTGATACCGGTTTCGTGGAGTGCGCGGAGGACGCCCGCGTGGTACGCACCGTCGGCGCCGGTTCCACTGAGGACCAACGCCGTCCGACGCTCAGGGGAATAGTGGTCGGCCACTACTCGTCGTGGATGGTCACCAGTTTCAGAATCTCGAACTTACGGCCGCCCGCCGGCGTGGTCACGACGATTTCATCACCCTCTTCCCGGTTGAGGATAGCGCGCCCGATCGGGGACGAGGTGGAGATCATGCCCTTGTCGCCATCGGCGTCCTCGGGCATGACGAGCTGATAGACGATCTGCTGTCCGGTCGACTCGCGCAGGGTGACCGTGGATCCGAACCCGGCTTTGCCGTGCGGGATCTTCTCCATGTTCATCAGCGCGATCTCGTTCATGCGCCGCCGGAGCATCCCGATGCGGGCCTGGACATAGGTCTGCCGCTCCTTGGCCGCCTGGTACTCCGCGTTCTCGCGGAGGTCGCCCAGCTCGCGCGCACGCTGGATCTCCTTGGGGAGCTCCATCTTCAGCTCGCGCTCGAGTACGGCCACCTCTTCTTCAAACCGCTTGAGAAGCTTATCCTTCATTGTTCAAACTTCAGACTTTAGCATAATTATCCCGACCCTCATGCCGCTCATCACCAGCCGCCAGCACGCAGTCGTCCGGCAGTGCCGCGCCGTCGCGCACGGCGACGCCCGCCGGCTACTGCTCGACGGATGGCACCTGCTCGACGATGCCCTGGGCGCGGGGGTCGGGGTCGAGGTCGTGGCTGCGCGCGCCGAGGTGCCCGCCGAGCACCGCGCCACGCTGGAGCGCGCGACGCGGGCCGGGGCCCACGTCCTGCGGGTGTCCGCCGCCGTCATGGACGCGCTCTCCCCGGTCCGCACCCCGTCCGGCGTCGTCGCCATCGCCGCGCGTCCCACGGTAGACCCGCGCGCCCTGAGCGCGCCCGCACCGGCCCTCGTCGTCGCTGGCTTCGGTGTCCAGGACCCCGGCAACGCCGGCGCCATCGTGCGCGCTGCCGATGCCGGCGGCGCCACGGGCGTGCTGTTCGATGCCACGTCGGCCGACCCGTGGGGGTGGAAGGCGTTGCGCGCATCGATGGGCAGCACGCTTCGACTGCCCGTGCTGCGCGACGAATCGGCGCTCGCTCTCCTGCGGGCCTGGCAGGCCGACGGCGCCCGTGTGGTGGCCGCCGATCCCGACGCCACGACCAGCATGTACGACGCGCGCCTCGGAGGGGCCATGGTGCTGGTGGTGGGTTCCGAGGGCGCTGGTGTGCCGCCCGAGGTGACACAGATGGCCGACGCGCGCGTGCGAATCCCGATGCGCGCTCGCGTCGAGTCGCTGAACGTCGCGGTGGCCGCGGCACTGCTGCTCTACGAGGCCGCTCGCCAGCGCGAGTGGGTCGAGACCGTATGAGCCTGTTCGACGTTGCCCCGGAGCCCGTGGATCCGCGGACTGTCCCGCTGCCCGAGCGCATGCGCCCGCGCACCCTGGACGAGGTCGTCGGACAGGACGAGGTCATCGGTCCCGGCCGACCGTTGCGCGAGATGATCGAGCGGGATCTGCTCCAGTCGATCATCCTCTGGGGCCCGCCGGGCACCGGCAAGACGACCCTGGCCCGCCTCATCGCCGACCTCACCCGTGCCGAGTTCGTTTCGTTCAGTGCCGTCCTGGTGGGTATCAAGGAGGCGAAGGAGGTGATGGCCTCTGCCCAGGAGCGTCGCCGGCGGCTGGGCACGCGCACCATCGTGTTCGTGGACGAGATCCACCGCTTCAACAAGGCACAGCAGGACGCCTTCCTGCCGCGCGTCGAGGCGGGGGACATTGTCCTGATCGGTGCGACCACCGAGAACCCGTCGTTCGAGGTGAATGCGGCGCTCCTGTCGCGGTCGAAGGTGTTCGTGCTGAAGCCGCTGGACGAGGCGGCCACCGTCGCGATACTCAAACGTGCCCTCGAGGATCCCGAGCGGGGCCTCGGGCGGGAGCACCCCGACGCCTCGGACGACGTGCTGGCGCACATCGCACGCTTCGCCAACGGCGACGCCAGGGCCGCGCTGAACCTGCTGCAACTCCTGGTGGCGTCGGCCCCCCAGGGAGCCGGACGCCCGACGATCGACCAGGCCCTGCTCGAGCGCACGCTGCAGCACAAGGCGCTGCTCTACGACAAGAGCGGCGAAGAGCACTACAACCTCATCTCGGCGCTGCACAAGTCGATGCGCAACAGCGACCCGGATGCCGCCGTCTACTGGCTCGCGCGCATGGTCGAGGCCGGCGAAGACCCGATGTACATCGCGCGCCGCCTGGTGCGCTTTGCGTCCGAAGACGTGGGCAACGCCGATCCGCAGGCGCTGGTCGTGACCATGGCCGCGAAAGAGGCCGCGCACATGCTGGGCTTCCCGGAGGCCAACACCGCCCTCGCGCAGGCTGCGCTCTATCTGGCCACCGCCCCGAAGAGCAACGCGGTGTACACGGCGTACGGCGCCGCGGCCGAGTCGGCCAAACACGACGTCGCCTCCCCCGTCCCGCTCCACCTTCGCAATGCGTCGACGAAGCTGATGAAGCAGCTGGACTACGGCAAGGGCTACCGGTACGCGCACGACGAGACCGAGGGCGTGGCCGACATGGACTGCCTGCCGGACAACCTGAAGGGCCGGACCTTCTACTCGCCTACGGAACGCGGCTTCGAGAAGGAGATCAAGCGACGCCTCGATGGGTGGAAGGAGATCAAGCGGCGCAGGAAGGAGCCATAGCACCGTCTCGGCGGAACTCCCGACGGCCGACTCCCAACTCCCGACCGGCTCAGATCCGGTCGAAGTTCTTCTCCACTTCGCGCCGAGTGATGCGAAGCATCACCGGGCGCCCGTGCGGGCACACCGTCGAGTAGGCCGTGGCTCGCAGCTCCTCGAGGATGTGGGCCATCTTCTCGAAGGTCAGCGGGTAGTTGGCCTTCACGGCCGCATGGCAGGCGGTGAGCGCGGCGATGCGCTTCAACCCTTCCTCCACGCCCAGGCCCCGATCGAGCCCCTCGAGATCGTTGGCCAGATCCCTCAGCGCGCTCTCGCACTCGTGATTCGGCAGCACCGCCGGGATGGCCGTCACCTTGACCGTGTCGCCGCCGAACTCCTCCACTTCGAAGCCGAACCGGCCCAGCGCATCGGCACGAGAGACCAGCGCCTGGCGCTCGGCGGGTGGCATCTCCAGGATGAGCGGCACCAGCAACCGCTGGCTCTCGAGCGGCCGCTCGGTGAGCCGCTGCATGATGCGCTCGAACAGCACCCGCTCGTGCGCCACGTGCTGATCGATGATCGCGATCCCCTCATCGTCAATTGCGATGATGAACGTGTCGCGAAACTGCCCCAGCGGGATGAGCGGCCGCAGCCCCACGACGCCCGGCGCGTGCCCCTCCGCTCCCCGAACCTCCGCGCTTTGAACCCCCGTGCTTTGAACCTGTGTGCTTTGAACCCCCGGGCCCAGACCCCCCGTGCTTCGAACGTTAGGGCCCCACCTGGTCGTGTACACCCCTCCGCCGAGCACACCTGGTATCGCCTGGGGAATGGGTCGTCCGGGCATCACGTCCGAGGGGCGCAGCTGCAGCTCGGGAGCAGGGCCGCGCCCGAGCGCGTCGGCCACGGCGCGCCGTACCACCTCGTGCACGAGCGACTGCTCCTTGAAGCGGACCTCGGCCTTGGTCGGGTGCACGTTCACGTCGACGCGGTCGGGCGGCACCTCGAGGAACAGGTGCACCTCGGGGCTCCGCTCCTTGTTCGACGCCACGCTGTAGGCATCGAAGATGGCGTGCGCGATGGTCTTGTCCTTGACGATGCGCCGGTTGACGAACACGTGCTGGGGGCCGCGCGTAGGGCCGTGTTCGGCGAGCGCGGCGATGTAGCCGTGGATGCGGATCCCGCCCGACTCGCGCTGCACCTCGACGAGGTCGGGCCTGTCGCCGTACAACTGGTAGAGGCGATCCGACACCGACGCCACGGGGGGGCACGACAGCACCTTGCGCCCGGCGTTCACCAGCACGAAGCCGATGCGCGGGTAGCAAAGCGCCAGCTGAGTGACGGTCTTCGAGATCTGCGCGCTCTCGGCCGCGTCCGACTTCAGGAACTTGCGCCGGGCCGGCAGGTTGTAGAACAGATCCGACACCTCGACCAGCGTCCCTTCGGGCCCGCCCGCCTCCATCACGGACTCCAGCACCCCGGCGTTGACGCGAACCTCCGTGCCGCTCGGTTCGCCCCTGGCGCGCGTCCGCAAGCGAAAGTGCGACACCGACGCCATCGACGGGAGCGCCTCGCCACGAAACCCCAGCGTGACGATGGCGCCAAGGTCATCGGCGCGCCGGATCTTGCTGGTGGCGTGACGCTCCAGGCTGAGGCGCGCATCACCCGGCTCCATGCCGATGCCGTCGTCCTCGACGCGGATCAACTTCTTGCCGCCGTACTCGGTGGTGATGGTGATGCGGGCGGCCTCGGCATCGATGGCGTTCTCGACCAGCTCCTTGATGACAGAGGCCGGCCGCTCGACCACTTCGCCGGCGGCAATCTGGTTGGCCAGGTCCTCTGGCAGTCGCGTGATGCGTCCCATCGCTACGCTCCCGGCCGTCCTAGAGCCATCCCGATCTCCTGAACCACCAGTACATGCCCAGGCTCGAGAGCGCCATGACGCCGACGATCTCCCAGAACTGCGCAGTGCCGTCGCCCACCAGGCTGGGCAGCGGCACGTTCATACCGAAGAGCCCGGTGATGACGGTCAGTGGACCGAAGAGGGTGGCGATCACGGCGAGCAGGCGCGACACGTCGGCGAGGCGATTCGACACGCTCGCCAGGTGCGCGTCGAGGATGCCAGTCACGCGGTCCTGGAAGACGATGGCGTCTTCGGCCATGCGCGCGAACTGGTCGTACGTATCGCGGAAGCGATAGGCCATCTCCTGGTTGACGATCTCGAACTCCCGCCTGGCCAGCCGGCCCACGGCGTCGCGCTGGGGGACCACGATGCGTCGCAGCATCGAGATGTCGCGTTTCACCGCGAGGATATCGCCCATGAGGCCCTCGTGGTCCTCCTCGATGACCGATTTTTCGATCTCTTCCAGCCGCTCTTCCAGCTCGTCGGCCTCGGGGCGGTAGTGATCCACCATCGTGTCGACAATGCGGTGCAGCAGCGCCACGGGGCCCTCGGCCAGGATGTGGGCCGTCCGCTCGCAAAGCTCGGTGACGTGGGCAATGCTGCGGCGGCGGCCATCGTGGACGGTCACGAGATACGATGCGCCGAGGAAGAAGTCCGTGTCGTGCGTCTCGAACGTGTGTTCGGGGGCGTGGAAATTGATGCCGTGGAACACGAGATACAGATAGTCTCCGTAGGACTCGATCTTGGGATGCGGCTCTCGCTTCAGCGCCGACTCGACAGCCAGATCGTGGAAGCCGAAGACCTCGGACAACATCCGCCCCTCGGCCTCGGTGGGCTCGACAAAATCGGCCCACACCGTCACACCGCTGCCCGCCTTCAACCATGCGGGGTCGACCGACGTGACCTCGCGGGTGGCGCCGTGCTCATGGACAAAAACTCTAGTCATCACGCCCCTGGCAGCCCAAGGGCCCGCACAAGCACGGCGAACCGTGGCTCGCGCCGCAACGGGTCGAGGATCGGGTCCACGGCCATGAGCTCGATCCAGCGGCTGTGCTCTTCGAATCCACGCTCGAGCCACGTCAGCGCGGCCTCGCGGTCGCCCAGGGCCAGGTGAAGATACGCGAACTCGGCGGCCGGCACGTACCGGCGGGTCGCATGCGCCTCCATCGCGCGAAGTACCTCTCGGGCGTCCGCCGCGCGTCCGGCTTTCGCGTGCACGTAGCCCACCAGCCAGGTGGGCGTGTTGCCCATGTCGGCGCGCGACCTGAGCGCCGCGTCCATCGACTCGTCCAGCCGCCCAAGCGAGGCGAGCGTCACGCCCTGCCAGAACGCGGCCGTGGAATACCGGGAGTCCAGTTCCAGCGCGCGTTGGAAATACGGCAGAGCCTCCGCGGGCTTGCCGGTGAAGTAGTGCACGACGCCGGTGGAGCCCAGGAGCCTGGGGGATTTCGGGTCGTGCTGCAGCGCCTTCAGGCTCTGTTCGATCGCCTCGCTCGAGCGGCCGAGCCCCATCAGCAGGTGCGCCAGGGGAAACGACGGCATTTCGGCTTTGGGATCGAGCGCGAGCGCCCGTCGATAGTTCGCCTCGGCTGCCGCCCAGTCCCTGGACCAATGCACCTGCGTGTGGGCGAGCGCGCTCCACGCGAAGGCGTAGGTCGGGTCCAGTTCCAGGGCGTGGCGCGCCTCGGCCTCCGCCCGGGGCAGGACCACGGTCGGTCGCTCCAGCCCGAACACGGCGAAGAGCGTCAACGTGTTTGAAAGGGCGGCGCGAGCCGGCGCATACCGGGGGTCGGCCTTCACGGCGGCCTCGAACGCCGGCCGAGCTCGCTGCAGATCGGCCTGCGAGCGGCTCAGGAGTGCCTCGTTACCCGCCACCATCAGCTGTACCACCGCGGTGTTCAGCGTCACCTGCGGCGCGACCGGCGGCTCCCCACCAGTCGCGGGAGCCGGTGCGCGGGTGACGCCGGCGTCCCGCCCCGCCAGCGCCCAGACGCCAAGCGCGCCCAGCATGACGGCCCCCGCCGCGGCGAGCGCCCACCGTGGGCGGGTCCGACCCGTGCCCGCAGCGTCCCGGGCCGGTGGCGGCGCCGGCGTCTCTGGCGCGGAGCCGGCGGCGGGCTCGAACCGCCCATATGCGTCCGCGCCAGCGTCGGCCGGCCGCACGTCGGCGTCGAACCTGTAGCCTCTGCCGCGGATGGTGCGAATGACCTCCTGTCCCGGTTCGAGCGCCCGGCGGATGTCCACGAGGCATTGCACGATGGAGTCGTCGGTGACGGCCGCGCCACCCCAGACCGCCCCGATGAGCTCGTCCTTGCCCACCACCCGCCCGGGGTTGTTCGCGAGGTAGCTCAGCACGTCGAACGACTTGGCCCGGAGGTGGCGAGCCGTCCCGTCGCAGGTCAGCTCCCGGCGCTGCACGTCGAGCACAGCCCGGCCAAACACCAGGGGGGAATCGAGTTTCGGCGCGCTCATCGCGGATTTCGGTGGAATTTCGTCGAACCGTCGCCAATCCATCGTGACCGGGCCCCCGTGCGCCGGCTACTCCTGAGAGCGCCAGGCACCGCCCTGCTCCTATGTCCGACGGGGCGTGCCAATTATACGGCCCACCTCGAGGTCGAGGGGGGTGTCGAGGAGGACGCATGACGGGTTGGTTCTCGTTCAGACGGGTGGGGGCGGCGAGCGCCCTGTTCTGTGCCTTTGCACTACCGGCAGGCGCGCAGGTGGTCCAGGAACATGCCACGGGCCTGCGTGCCCCGGCCAGGCTCTTGTCGCTTCCGGACGGCCAACTCCTGGTCGCCGAGGCGGGTCACGGCCCCAACACCGGTCGCGTGTCCCTGGTGGACCGCGAGGGCCGGCGGTTCACCGTCGTCGATGGCCTGCCGTCCGGCCTCCACGGGCCTCGGCTCGACCCCAGCGGACCGTCGGGCCTCGTCATGGACGGACGGCGGCTCTACGTGCTCATCGGCAATGGCGATATCAGCATCCCCGGCGCGGGCCAGGGGAGCGAGATTCCGAACCCCGCTCCGGCGTCACCGCTCTTCAGCTCGGTGTTGCTCTTCGACTTCGCGGATGGGAACGTCCCGTCGCTCGGTCACGCCGTCCCCTCCGGCGCCCACGCGACCCTGGCGGCCGACCAGGCCGTGTACCTCTGGAACGCCCAGGGCGAGTCGGTCCGCGTGTCGCGGCTCGTCGACTTTCCGGACTACGTCGCCGAGCCTCGCCCCGACGAGCCACGACACGTCCGTATCTCGAATCCCTTCGGGATGGTAGGCGGCAACAGCGGCCTCGCAGTGGTAGATGCCTCGATGAACCTCGTGTGGGCGGTCACGATCCGGCCTACGCTGACCACGCCTCGCGTCCTCGCGCGCCTGGCGCCCGTACCCAACAGCATTCCCGGCATGGGACCGCCGGTCGTCGAGGCCGTTCCCGCGAGCATCCGGGTGGCCGGCGACGATTACGTCGTCTCGCTGCTGACCGGATTCCCGTTCGGGCCCGGCGCCGCCAGCCTCTGGCGCATCCGGCGTCACACGGGCGAGGTCGAGCGCATCGTGGGCGGCCTGCAGACGGCCGTGGACGTGTGGCCGCTCACCGGGACGGCAGACCAGTCGTATGTGCTCGAGTACTCGCAGCGCTTCCTCACGGGAGGGTCGGGCCGGCTGGTCCGCGTGGACGCCGCGCGGGGCACGATCCTGTCCATGGCCGACGGCCTCCGTACGCCCACCGGCCTCGCCCGCGACACGCGCACGGGCGATCTGCTCGTCACCGAGTTCGGGGCGAACCGTATTGTGAGGGTCTTGGTGCCCCGCTGAAGACCGGTGCGGGCAAGGGCCGTCGGGTGCGCGCCTAATCTCCCACCTTCACACTGAGCGCCGCCTGCGCGGCAGCCAGGCGTGCGACCGGCACGCGGTAGGGCGAGCAGCTCACGTAATCGAGGCCCACCTGGTGGAAGAAGTGCACCGAGGCCGGGTCGCCGCCGTGCTCGCCACAGATGCCCACCTTCAGGTCGGGGCGCGTGCGGCGGCCCTTCTGCACGCCCATGGCCACCAGCTGCCCCACGCCCGCGTCGTCGAAGGTGGCGAACGGGTCCTTCTCGAGGATCTTCTTGTCCTGGTAGACGCGGAGGAACTTGCCCACATCGTCACGCGAGAACCCGAAGGTCATCTGCGTGAGGTCGTTGGTCCCGAACGAGAAGAACTGCGCCTCGGTGGCCACCTCGTCGGCCGTGACGGCGCCGCGCGGCACTTCGATCATCGTACCGACGAGGTACTTGATCCTGATCTTCTGTTCCTTCATCACTTCGGCGGCCACGCGATCGACGATGGTCTTCTGGTCCTTCAGCTCCTTCACGAGTCCCACGAGTGGGATCATGATCTCGGGAACGACCTTCAGGCCTTCCTTGTTCAACTGACAGGCCGCTTCCATGATGGCGCGCGCCTGCATCTCGGTGATCTCCGGGTAGGTGATCCCGAGCCGCACGCCGCGGTGGCCGAGCATCGGGTTGAACTCGTGGAGCTGCTCCACGCGGGCCAGCAGCGTCTTCTTCTCCGACAGGGCCTTCCCGCCCTTGCCGGTGGCCTCCATCACGGCGATCTCCACCATCAGATCTTCGCGCTTCGGCAGGAACTCGTGCAGCGGCGGATCGATGGTGCGGATCGTCACCGGCGAGCCGTGCATGGCCTTGAACACGCCGTAGAAGTCCTGGCGCTGCAGCGGCAGCAACTCGGCCAGCGCCGCGCGCCGGTCGGCCTCGTTGTCGGCCAGGATCATCCGCTGGACGGCGGGTATGCGCCCTTCGCCGAAGAACATGTGCTCGGTGCGGCACAGCCCGATGCCGCGCGCGCCAAACTTGTACGCCAGCTCGGCTTGATCCGGCTGGTCAGCGTTCGCCCGGACGCCCAGGCGACGGAACTTGTCAGCCCACGTCAGCAGCTGGTTGAAGCGGCCGTAGATGTCCGACTCGGAGGGCTTCATCTTTCCGCCCACCACCTGCAGGATCTCGCTCGGGTGCGACGACACCCGGGCGATCTTCACCTCGCCGGTCAGGCCGTCGAACGCGACGTAGTCGCCCTCCTTCACGGTCTCGCCCTTCACGGTGAACGAGCGCGCGTGCTCGTCGATCGCCAGCTCGCCCGCGCCGACGATGGAGGGCTTGCCCATCTGGCGGCCGACCACGGCGGCGTGTGACGTCATGCCGCCGGTGGCGGTGAGGATGCCCTGCGACACCCACATGCCGTGGATGTCGTCCGGGGCGGTCTCACGCCGGACGAGGATGACGGGCTTGCCTTCGTTCGACCACTTCACCGCCTCTTCGGAATTGAAGACCACCTGGCCGCACGCGGCGCCCGGTGACGCGGGCAGGCCCCTGGTGGCCACCGGGATGCCCTTCCACTCCTTCGGATCGAAGCCGGGCGCCAGCAACTGCGACAGCGCTTCCGGATCCACCAGCAGCAGGGCCTCCTTCGGCGTGACGAGCTTCTCCTTCACCAGGTCCGTCGCGATGATGACCGCCGCGTACCCCGTGCGCTTGCCGCTGCGCGTCTGGAGCATGTAGAGCCGGTCGTCCTGGATGGTGAACTCGAAGTCCTGGATGTCCTTGTAGTGACGCTCGAGCCGCGTGGTGATCTGCCGCAGCTGCGCGTAGGCGTGCGGCATCACCTTCGCCAGTTCGCTGATGGGCTGCGGCGTGCGGATGCCGGCGACCACGTCCTCGCCCTGCGCGTTGATCAGGAACTCGCCGAAGAACTCCCTGGCGCCGGTCGCGGGGTTGCGCGTGAACCCGACGCCCGTGCCCGAGCGATCGCCGGTATTCCCGAACACCATCATCTGCACGTTCACGGCCGTGCCGATGGAGTCGGGAATGTCGTAAATGCGGCGGTACTCCTTCGCGCGCGGGTTGTTCCACGAGCGGAACACCGCGTTCCGGGCCATCTTCAGCTGTTCGTTCGGATCCTGCGGGAAGGGCTTGCCCGTCTTCCCCTTGACGACACCCTTGTAGGCGTCGACGACCTCGCCGAGCGCGCCCTCGTCCAGCTCGGTGTCGAGCGACACGGCCTTCGACTTCTTGACGGCCTCGAATTCGTGCTCGAACGCGGCTTTCGGGATCTCCAGCACCACGCTGCCGAACATCTGCATGAAGCGGCGGTAGCTGTCGTAGGCGAAACGCCCGTTCCCGGTGCGTCGCTTCAATCCCTCGACGGCTGCGTCGTTCAGACCGAGGTTCAGGATGGTGTCCATCATGCCGGGCATCGAGAACTTCGCGCCCGACCGGACCGAGACGAGCAACGGGTTCTCAGTGGAGCCCAGCGTGGCCCCGGCGGCCTTCTCGAGCCGCTTCAGATGCGTGGCGATCTCCGCGTCGATGGCCGCGGGCAGCTTGTGTCCCTGCGCGTAGTACAGGTTGCAGGCGTCGGTCGAGATGGTGAACCCCGGCGGCACCGGCAGGCCGGCATTGGTCATCTCGGCCAGGCCCGAGCCCTTGCCACCGAGCGTGTCCTTCATGTGGCGGTTGCCTTCGGCCTTGCCGCTGCCGAAGGAGTACACGTACTTCTTTGCGCGGCCCGACATCGCCGCGCGCGGTGCCACCTTCTTCGCTCTCCTGGTCACCGTCTTCTTCGTGGATGCTGCTGCCTTCTTCGAAGCCTTCTTGGCCATGGGCGGTTATGACTCCTGCGCTACGATTTCCGATACATCGGCGAGCTGGAGGATGAGCTGCTCCAGCGTCCACATCAACCGGAGCCGCGCCTCGCGCAGCCCCGCGTCGTCTGTCATCACCATCACGTCATCGAAAAACGTCGCGACGGACGGCCCGAACTTGGCGGCCTCCTCGAAGGCCTGCTTGAAGGAATTGCCGGCAGCCACCGCGGCATCGATGACCGGGCGGCGCTGTTGCAGCTCCTGCCAGAGCGCCTGCTCGGCCGGCTCCTTCAACAACGTGTCGAGCGGCGGGCCCTGCTCGTCGATGGAGGCCATGGCGGGCGCGGCCGGCACGTTCTTGCCGAGGATGTTGCGCACGCGCTTGAAGAGCGCGGCCAGCTGGCGGAAGTTGTCGGTGTCGGCCACCTGGGCCAGCACCTCGAGCTTGCGGCGGGCCACCAGCGGGCTGAGGTCGCGGATCTCGCCGTGCGTCACGGCGCGCACGTTCCTGATGTCGTGGCCGCGCTGCTCGAGGACATAGCGCAGCCGCTCGGTCACGAACAGCCAGAGGGCGGTGCCGTACCCCTGCGGATCCTCCTCGAGCGAGTCGCTGATGAGATCCGCAAACGGCTCCTGGGCCTTCACGACCAGTTGTGCCAGCGTCACGCGCGCATCGACACCCGCCAGCGCCGGCAGGTCGACGAGCGTCCGAATCATGCCCTGGGCCGAACGGCGCAGCCCGTACGGATCGCGCGAACCGGTGGGCCGCTCGCCCGCCGCGAACATCCCCACCAGGCTATCCACCTTGTCGGCCATCGAGACCGCGGCCCAGGTGATGGCCGCCTGGCCCAGTTGCGCCCGCGTGGGCGGCGCGTCGGCTTCGACGCCGTGCGGCAGGTAGTGATGGTAGACGGCCTTCCACACGGCTTCGGGACGGCCGTCCTCGCGCGCGTAGATGCCGCCGATGGTGCCCTGCAGCTCGGTGAGCTCGCGCACCATGTCAGTGGCCAGGTCGGCCTTGCAGAGCCGCCCGGCCTCGGCCGCGTGCGCCGCCAGGTCGGGCCGGCCCAACACCTCGCGACACAGCCACTCGGCGAGGCGGCTCACCCGCTCGGCCTTGGCCCGATAACTGCCCAGCTTCTTGTGGAACAGCACCGTGTCCAGCCGCTCGATGAACCCCTCCAGCGGCTGCTGCCGGTCGGCGTCCCAGAAGAACCGCGCATCGCGCAGCCGCGCCGTGAGCACGCGTTCGAGATTCCTCGACACCACCTCGGGCTTCTCGGGCTCGGTATTGAGCACGGCGAGGAACACCGGCAACAGCTTCCCCTGGTCGCTCAGGATCGGGAAGAAGTGCTGATGGTGGATCATCGTCGTCGTCAGCACCTCGTCGGGGAGGGACAGGAACTCCTCGGGGAAGTGTCCCGGCACGACGAACGGGAACTCCACCAGGTCCGGCACCTCCTGGAGCAGCGACTGCCCCACCAGCGCGGTAGCCACGCGTCCGCCCCTGCGACGCGACTCGACATCCAGCTCGCGCGCGATGCGGCTGTGGCGCTCGCTGTGCTCGAGCACCACGAAGTTCTCGGCGAGCCGCTTCCGGTAATCGTCGAAGCCCTTCACCTTCACCGCGCGACCCGCTCGGCCGCTGGTGGCCAGGAAGCGATGACCGTAGGTGACGGCCCCGGAACGCACCTCCTGCACGAGGCCACCCATGGCATTGGGCGTGCGCAGGATGGCGAACGGCACCACCCGGCCGCCATAGAGGAAGACGATCCAGCGGATGGGCCGGCCGAACGGCAGCTCGCCCTTGCCGTCGTCGAGCATCGCGTCCCAGCGCATCTGCCTGGGGAAGGCCAGCGACCGGAGCGTGGCCGTGAGCACGTCGGGGAGCACGTCCACGGCGGCCTTCCCGCGATGCTGCCGGCGCACCGCGAGGTAAACGCCCTTCTTCTCGGGCACTTCGAGGCGCTCGAGGGCCGACACCTCCACGCCCTGCTTGCGGGCGAAGCCCTCGGCGGCGGGCGTGGGCGCGCCGGAGGTGTCGAACGCGGCGCTGACGGGGGGACCCGTGATCACCTCTTCCAGGTCGGTCTGACGCTCGGAGACGCGCGCGAATCGCGCGGTGAGCCGGCGGGGTGTCGAGAAGGTCTCGACCGGCGAGTCGGCGCTCAGGCGGCTCGCCTTCAGGCTGGCCTCGAGCGCTGCGCCGAACGCAGTCGTCAGCGACGGCAGCCAGCCGGCGGGCAGTTCCTCGGTTCCTATCTCGATCAGCAGTTCGCGGTCCACGGCGTTACCTCTCGGGGCGTCGGGCGGTTGGCGGTCAGCGCTCGTCCGCGGGTGGGGCCGCGGCGGCGCTTTCCTCGGCGTAGCGCTTGCAGATCGCCACGGCCAGTTGCCGCACACGCAGGATGTAGGCCGTGCGCTCGGTGACGCCCACGCTGCCACTGGAGTCCAGCAGGTTGAACAGGTGCGAGCACTTCAGGCAGTGCTCCAGGGCGGGCAGCACCAGGCCCGCCGCGAGCAGTTGCTCGCCGAAGGCATAGATTTCGTCGAACTGGCGGCGGTGGAACGCCGCGAAGGTCCCCGGGGCGATGCCCGTGTCCTGGTTGAACGCGTACTTCGACTGCTCCACCTCCTCGCGCA
>DAIRFN010000108.1:0-15205 GCA_036795065.1 Vicinamibacterales bacterium | reverse complement strand
GCTCGATGGCCACGCCGTGTCCGAGGTGCTGGTGACGAGCACGCGCGACGAGCTGGCAGCGGGGGCTGTGTCTGCCGATGGCCGTTCGCTGATCTATGTGCAGCGGTCGCCCGACGGGCACGCGGAGCTGCGCATGCTCGACATGGAAACGCGTCAATCCACCACCATTGAGGGCCTGCCCGACCGCGTGGGCATGCCGGTCCTGTCACCGGACGGGCGCTGGCTTGGCTTCACCGGCTGGTTCCCTCGTCCCTCCATCTTCGTCCGGCCTGCGGCCGGCCATGGGCTCGCCCGCCAGTTGATCGAAGGTGCCGGGTACACCGTCTGGAGCCGGACGGGCGATACCCTCTATTTCCGCAGCCGCCGCGGGGCATCGGACCGCTCGCCCCACGACGGCATCTTCGAACTGCCATTCGATCCGGCCCGCGGCGTGGCGACCGGCCCCGAACGGGAGTTGTTCCGCACGGCGTTCACCGACTGGCTGGGCGTGCCGGGCTTCGACGTCGGGCGGGATGGTCGATTCCTGCTGGTGCTTGCCGCCGAACAGGAGTCGTTCGCGCGCGACCCGAACGTCTTGCTGCATGTCGACGATGAACTGAGGCGGCGAGCACCTGTGGCGGGACGGTAGCGTGGCGTCCCGAGACATCACGGACCTGCTGCACGACTGGGCCGGCGGCGACTCCCGGGCCCGCGATGAGCTGATGGCCGTGGTCTACGACGATCTGAAGCGCCGTGCGGCCGTGCACCTGCGAGGGGAGGCGGCGGACGTGTCGCTCAACCCGACCGCGCTCGTCCACGAAGCCTACCTGCGACTGGTCGATCAGCGGCGCCCGGGCTGGCAGAACCGCAGCCACTTCTTCGCCATCGCGTCTCAGATGATGCGGCGCATCCTCGTCGACCGCGCCCGTGCGCGGCGGACGGCCAAGCGCTCCGGGCGGTGGGCGCGGGTGACGCTCGACGAGGGGGCACAGGCCGACGGGCCGGCGGCCGTCGATGTGCTGGACCTCGACGCGGCCCTGACGAGGCTTGCCACGGTCGATCCCCGCAAGTGCCGGCTCGCGGAGCTCAGGTTCTTCACCGGCTTGTCCATCTCGGAAGCGGCGCAGGCCCTGGGAGTATCCGAGGCGACCGCCGAGCGTGACTGGCAGGCGGCGCGGGCCTGGCTCTTCAAGGAGCTCACGTCCCGGTGAGGGAGCCCGTCGGGTTTTCTCGCGTGGTGGGATCGGAGGAGATCCATCCATGAGCAGAACCCGCCGGATGTCAGTCACAATCCTTCTCAGCCTGTCGATTCTCGCGGTGATGCCAGGGCCGGCCCGTGCGGACGGCGCTGGTGCACGCGCACTCGAGGGCGTGTGGGCCATGTCGCTCACGCTGCGCGACTGCGCAACCGGCGCGCCGCTTGGGCCCCCGTTTCGCTCGCTTCTGACGTTCCACAGGGGAGGCACGCTGAGCGAGAGTGCCGGCACGACGGGCTTCGCACCCGGGCAGCGTTCCCCGGGCCACGGTCTCTGGTCGCGCTCGGGCCGCAACGCGTTCGCGGCGCGATTCGTCGCGATGATCCTGTTCGACACGCCGCCTGTCCCGCCGGCGCCAGGGTTCCTGGCCGGCTGGCTGGTGGTGGGGGCCAACTTCACCTTCGCCGGTGCCGATCACCTGAACATCACGGCCACCGCGCAGTTCCTCGACCTCAACCGGGATGTGTATCGAGCGGCGTGTCCGACGGGGACGGCGGAGAGGTTCCACTAGCGAGCGAGGGAGCGAGCGCGTGAGTTCGCCTCACGATTCGATGAATTAATCGCACTGTGTGCGGCGGCGGCCGCTCAGTAGAGTGGCCGCATGCACACCTTCGCCGTGGAACTGCGCCAGGCGTGGCGATCGCTCGTCGCTCGCAAGGCCTACTTCGTCACCTGCGTGGCCACCCTGACGCTGGTGCTCGGCGCCAATGCGGCCATCCTTGCCGTCGCGAACGCGACCATGCTGCGCCCCATGCCCTTCGTCACTGAGGGCCCGGTGGTGCATCTGTTTGCAGAGCCACCCGGCACCACCGCGACGCTGCAGCGCAACCCCCTGCAGCAGATGGAGGTGTCGCGACTGCGCGAGCGCGCGCGTACGCTGGCCCGGCTCGAAGGGTTCTACCTGACCGAGCGCGTGGTCACCATCGCGGGTGAGCTCTCGGTCGCGCAGGGCGCCGCGGTCACGCCGGGCCTCTTGTCGATGATGGCCGCGCCAATCGCGCAGGGCCGGTCGTTCACCACGGGCGAAGGAGAGCCGGGCCACTCCGTCGCCGTCATCGCGGATCGCTATTGGCGGGACACCCTCGGTGCGACGCCCGTCCTCGGGACCTCGCTCGTCATCGACAGCCAGCCGCACACGATCGTCGGCGTGCTGTCGCCGGGATTCGCCGCGCCGTTTCTGGATGCGCAGGTGTTCACGCCGCTCGCGGCCAGCGCCGAGCCGAAACCGAGGGCGCCGGCGCTGACGGTGGTCGGACTCGCCGAGCTCGCCCCGGGTGCGTCGATCGAGCAGGCGCGCGACGAGCTGCGCGCCATCTCGGGCCAGCTCGCACAGGAGTTCCCGCGGACACACGCGCATTGGACGCTGGGCGTGCAGTCCGCGCGCGAATGGCAGTACGGATCGATGCGCGCGCCACTGCTGATGCTGCTGGCGGCGACGGCGTTCGTGCTGCTCATCGCGTGCGTGAACATCGCCAATCTGACCTCGGCCCACGCGGTCGCCCGTTCGGGCGAGATGTCGGTGCGGCTGGCTCTCGGAGCCTCGACGTCCGATGTGCTGCGCGCCTACCTCGCCGAGCTCCTGATCGTGTCTGCCGCCGGCCTCGTGCCAGGCCTGGTGCTGGCGAGCCTGACCGTGCCCGCGCTGCTCGCCATCAACCCCACCATCGCGAGGTCGCTCGGCCCGGTCAACGTGGACTGGCGGGTCCAGGCGTTCAGCATGCTGGTCGCGACCGTCACGGCCGTCGCAACGGCCGCATGGCCCGCGGCACGCGCCGTGCGCGGCCACACGTCGGCCATCCTCGCCACGACGTCCAGCAGGACCACGGGGTCGCCCCGCGCCGCGCGTGTGCGGCGCGCGCTGGTGTCGGTCGAGGTGGCGTTGTGCGTGGCCCTGCTCATGGCCGCCGCCGTCGTCGTCCAGGGCCTGCGCGAACTGTCGCAGCGCAGTCCCGGCTATCAGTACACCGGCGTGTTGACGGCGCAGATCCGTCTGCCGGAGGCCTCCTATCCCACACCGGAACTGCGGACGACGGTGGTGTCGCGACTGCTCGACGACATCCGCGCGCTGCCCGGCGTCGTGTCGGTGGGCATCACCCAGAACGCGTTCATCCCGACCTTCTCGTATCAGACCCTGGTCAGGATCAAGGATCAGCCGGCGCCCGACGATCAGCCGCACACCGTTCAATACCGCCGTGTCAGCCCCGACTACTTCGAGGCGATGCGGACCAGGACGATGGCCGGACGGGTGTTCACGGATGCCGACACGCCGGATCGCGCCCCTGTGGCCGTCATCAGCCGGCGGTTCGCCGACGCGCTGATGCCGGGACTCGATCCCATCGGACGAACCCTGCTTCGGAACAACCCGCCGCCGCTGACGATCGTCGGCGTGGTGGACGATGTGTCGGACGTCACGGTCACGGCCGAGGCCGAGCCCACGTTGTACGTCCCGTGGAGCCAGAACAACGCGTTCGGCGTGCCGGTTGCGTTCGTCATCCGGACCTCGGTGGAGCCAGCATCGCTGGTGCCGGCGGTCAGGGCCTCGCTGAAGCATGTCGATCCGTCGCTGCCGTTGCGCAAGGCACAGCCGCTCGAGGTGTTCGTGAACGAATCCACGGCGCCGGATCGCTTCAGGGCGCTCGTGCTGGGCTTGCTCGCGATCCTCGGCCTGGCGCTCGCCGCGGTCGGCATCGCCGGCGTGACCTATCGGAGCGTGATGGACCGCCGGAGGGACTTCGCGGTGCGGCTGGCGCTCGGCTCCGACCCGCGTGCGATGATGCGACTCGTCATGACCGAGGCGATGCGCGACCTGGCGAGCGGCGCGATGGCCGGGATGGCCGCCGGCGCGGCCCTCTGCGCGCTGCTGGTGCGCCTCCTCGAGAACGTCGCGCCGGTGGACGCCACGCTCACCGGCGTCGCGGTCGCGGCCATCGTGTTGGTCGGCGCGGCCGCGGCATGCTTGCCGGCCTGGCGCGTCATGCAGGTCGATCCGGCACTGGTGCTCCGCAGCTGAGACGGGGTGTGGAGATGACGGGCGATGACACAGGACGGGCAGACGTGACCATCGGTCTCCTCGGGGGCCTCGGGATGGGGGCGGGCCTTCATTACTATCGCGGACTCGCGGCGGCGCACGATGCCCGTCAGCGGCCCCTGCACCTCGCTTTGGTGCATGCGTCGATCGCGCGGACCACGCAGCATGCGGCGGACGGCGACCGTCAGGGCCTTGCCGCCTATCTGGCCGGCCTGCTGTCGCGGCTTCACGCCGCGGGCGCGACGTTCGGCGTCGTTCCAGCGGTGACGCCGCACATCTGCATCGATGAGTTGACTGCCATTACCCCGGTTCCGGTGATCGACATCACCCGCGTCGTGTCGGACGCGATTCAGGCGCGGGGCCTGTCGAGGGTCGCGCTGTTCGGTACGCGGTACGTGATCGAGTCGAACATGTTCGGCCGACTGCACGGCGTGGAGGTCGTCCGCCCCCGCGACCCCGAACTCAGGTTCATCCACGACGCCTACTCACACCTGGCGCACACGGCGGTCGTCTCCGCCGAGCATCGTCAACAGCTCGTCGCCCTGGCGGCAACGCTGCAGGCGCGCGACGGCGTGGAGGCCATCGTCCTTGCCGGTACCGACTTCGCGCTCATGTTCGATGAGTCGAACACGCCGTTCCCTCACGTGGATTGCGCGCGCGAACACATCGACGCCATCATGCGGGCCGTCGACGAGTGAGGGTCAGGACGCCTGCCGGGACTGACGCCGGGCGGGACGCCTGGAGGCTGGTCCCTGTTGTATCAGGAGATCGATGAACGCCTCCATGAACGGCGTCGGCGTGATGTCGCTGAGGGTGACGGCGAACCACTTCCGGAAGACACCGCTCCTGGTGATGCGGATCGCCTTGATGTCGCCCGATGTCAGCGCACTTGCGATCGACCACTTCGGAAGGACGGTGGCGCCCATGCCTGCCTTCACCATCTCGATGATGCCTTCCGGCAGCTGCAGATAGGTGACGTGCGCAGCGGCGAGCCCCAGCGGGCGCAGCACGTGCCGCATGATGAAGCTGTTCTCGACGGAGCGGGAGTACAGATAGAGGGGCTCGCTGGCAAGCTCCTCAGGAGTGACGAACGGCCGCGCCGCCCACCGGTGCGAGGCCGGCACGACCGCCACATGCTCGTCGTCGAACAGCTCGCGGTGGCGCAGCCGCCGGTCGTCGGTGACATCGTTCATGATCGCCAAGTCGAGCTTCGCATCGAGCAGGGCCTCGATCGGGTCGAGCGTGTACTCCGGGGCGATCTGCAGCGCGAAGCCGGGGTGGCGCCGGCGCAGGCCTTCGATGAGGGACGGCAGCCACGAGTAGCCGGTGTAGCAGTGCGTGCAGACGCGCAGCTCGCCCGCGGCATGACGCGCCAGTTGCTCGACCTGCGCCTCGACGCGTCCGATGGCCGCGAGCACCTCGTCCGCGGCGGCAGCGATGAGGCGTCCCGCGGGCGTCAACAACATCCGCCGGCCGGAGCGCACGAAGAGCGGCGTGCCCAGCTTGTCCTCGAGGTCGCGCAGCTGGTGGCTGACCGCGGACTGCGTCACGTTGAGGCGATCGGCCGCACGCGTCACGCTTTCGGTCCGGGCCACCTCGGCGATCAGGCGCAGGTGGGGGGACTCGAGAAATCGGCTCATGAGACGGAGTCATTATCGCATGGACAATTGATGAATAGAGCTCATGTCATCTGCCGGGACAGACCACCCGCATTCGAATGCGCACCACGCGAACCCCCTTTCCTTTCGCCCACTTGCGCGGGTATGATTCCGGCCCCCCAGGAAAGGAGGCTGCTCACCTCGCTCCGCGTCGTCGCCGCGTTCACCCGGATATCAGCTGGAGGTGTGTATGGCAGCCAAGCGCAGGAGTGGCGGGCCCTCGAGGGCGCCACGCGGCCAGGGTCGGTCCACCCAGGATGCCGGCGAGTTTCAGGCCAGGCCGGGAGTCAAGACCGCGCTCATCCGCGGCAACAGTTTTGCCGCCAAGGCCGTGCAGTACGTGGAGGTGGATGGCCTGGCGATGTTCGAGGGCGATATCGTCCTGGGCACGGCCGACGAAGTAGCCCACGCGTCGGACCAGCTACGGGCCGAGATGGGCGGCGGCGTGGCCGCTGGCGTGATTCTCACCGGCGCCCAGTTCCGCTGGCCCAACTGTCGTGTGCCCTACACGATCGATCCGGCGCTGCCGAACCAATCGCGCGTCACCGACGCCATCGCGCACTGGGAGGCCAACACGCGCTTCCGTTTCGTCGTGCGCACCACCGAGGCCGACTACGTCACCTTCCGCCCGAGCAGCGGCTGCTCCTCGTCCGTGGGAAGGCGGGGCGGCCAGCAGTTCGTGAACCTCGCGTCCGGCTGCACCCTGGGCAACACCATCCACGAGATTGGCCACGCCGTGGGCCTCTGGCACGAACAGAGCCGCGAGGACCGCGACATGTTCATCGCCATCAACTGGGCGAAGATCCAGCCCGGCACCGAGCACAACTTCAACCAGCACATCACCGACGGCGACGATGTCGGGGCGTACGACTTCGGGTCGATCATGCACTACCCGCGGAACGCCTTCTCGATAGACGGCACCGACACCATCACGCCCATCGCGCCCGTCCCGCCCGGCGTGACCATCGGCCAGCGCAGCGGCCTCTCGCCGGGCGACATCGCCGCGGCCAACTCGATGTGCCCGGCCAAGATCCTGAAGGAGGGGCCGAAGGATCCGATCAAGGAGGTCCGGAAGGAAATCCTCAAGGAGATCCCGCGCGATACGGTGAAGGAGCAGATCAAGGACATCCGCCTCGACACGCGCAAGGAGCTCATCCGCGACACGATCAAGGAGGGTGTGCTCGATCCGGGCCCGATCACCATCGCCGAGAACGTGATCACCCCGCGCCTGCCGCAGCCCGGACCGCTGCAGCCGGGCCCGGGCGGCGCGCTGCCCTTCGCCGTGGCCACCCCGCATGCCGCAGGCGCGCCCGCGGAGGGCGCCGCCGGGCTGCAGGCCAACATCGAGCAGCTCGACGCGCAGCTGCAGCAACTGGCCGATCAGCTGGCCCAGGCCGAGAGCGCGCGCCAGTCGCTGCAGGAGCAGTACAACGAGACGGCGGCACTGCTGGCACAGTTGATCCAGGAGCACGATCAGTCCGCCCGGTGACCAGAGGCCACCCGTGATCCTGATCATCTCTCACCAGCAGGATCCGCATGCCGAACGCGTGATCCGGCACCTCGAGGCGCAGGGGCAGCCCGTGCTGCTGCTGAACCTGTCCGAGCTGCCGGATCGCGCCACGCTCTCGATCGAGTACGACCGCCGCGGCCGCCCTCGCATCGACTACGCGCGCGCCGACGGCCGCACCTACGGGCTCCACGACGTCACCGCGGTGTGGTGGCGGCGCCCGCAGGCGCCGGATCTCTCCTCGGTCACCGATCCGAACGTGAGCCTCTTCACCGCCAACGAGTGGAACGAGGCCATCAACGGGCTGTGGCAGCTGCTGGACGTGCCGTGGATGAACAGCCCGACTTTGGACGATGCGGCGTCGCGCAAGGCACGGCAGCTGCGCGTGGCGGCGGAGGTGGGGCTGAAGGTGCCGCGCACGCTCATCACCTCGGACCCGGGGCGTGCGCGTCGTTTTGCAGACGAGGCGGGACCGGGGGGCCTCATCTACAAGACGTTCTCGTGCACGCACGAGGTGTGGCGCGAGACGCGCCGCCTGCAGGCCGCGGATCTCGCACACCTGGATGCCGTGCGCGTGGCGCCCGTCATCTTCCAGGAGTTCATCCCGGCGGAGAGCGACCTGCGGATCACGGCCGTGGGCGGCACGCTCTACCCCGCGGCCATCCGTTCGGTGGCGGGCAACGGCCTGGTGGACTTCCGCATGACCGTGGGCGATGCGCAGCTGTCCTCGGAGGTGTTACCGAAGGCCATCTCGGATGGGTTGCTGGCGCTCCTCGAGCGGCTCGGCCTGGTGTACGGCGCCATCGACATGCGCCGCACGCCGGACGGCGAGTACTACTTCTTCGAGGTGAACACCGCGGGCGAGTTCCTGTTCATCGAGGACCGGACGGGCCAGCCCATCGCCGAGGCCATTGCGAACTGGCTGTCGCAGGGGGTCACGGGAACACGAAGGACACGAAGAACACGAAGCACGCACGAAGGAATAACAGGGAGGACCTGAAGACACCTCAGGTAGTGTCTGAACCTCGTGTCGTCCTTCGTGCCTTCGTGGCCTTCGTGTTCCCGGGTTCTATCGCCTCACGTGACCCGCTTCACGCGGATCGTCATCGCCTGCGTCGGCGCCGCAGTGACCGGGTACGACTCCATGGTGATGAAGTCGCCCGAGCTGACGCGGCCGTCGCGGTCCACGTCCACGTGCACCCACACCGTGGTGCCGTCGGGCACGCTCGCCAGCTCCACCGTCACGGGCACGGAGGCCGAACGCCCCGTTCGCGGCACCGCGGCATCCACCCGGTGCAACAGCACGGCGGGCGCGTCCTCGAGTGACGTGTCGCGGACCTCCACCCGGAGCGGGGTGCCGGGCGGCAGCGCGTCGCCGGTCGCCGAGACGATAGTGAGTTGCAGCGTCATGACGTCCCCCGTCGTTCTTACTGCGGCTGGCGCTGGAGCTGCGCAATCGCCGCCTCGAGGGCCGCCAAGCGCGCTGCGAGGGCGGCATTCTCGCGCTCCGTCGCTTCCAACTTCGACTTCATCTCCTTGAGGGCCTGCACCGTCAGCAGCGGGAGCCGCCCGTAGTTGACGGCCTTGAAGCCCATCTCGTCGGTGGTCACGAGTTCCGGCAGCACGGCCTCGACGTCCTGGGCCACCAGCCCGAACGATTCGCCCGCGTTGAAGCCCATGTCCGGGAACTCGTCGGCGCGCCAGGAGTAGCGCACCGGCTCGAGGCCGGCAAGGCGATCGAGCATCCGCGGCAGCGCCTTGATGTCGCGCTTGTAGCGGGCATCCGACACGCACAGGATGTTCCCGTCGGTCTGGATCGTGCAGCTGCCCACGCGAATGGCGCCGTTCACGTGGAGCAGGTTCAACGGCGCGACCGTGCCAATCCCCACGTTGCCGCTCGCCTCGATGGTCATGCGTGGCGCTGGACTTATGGACCCGTTGCTCGTCGTCATGAAGGAGAGACGCGAGCCTTGTTCAGTCGGCGTCCAGTCCTCGGTCGCCGAGACCAGCATCGAGGCCATCGCCCCGGTGAAGCCGCTGCCCGTGTAGCCACCGCCGCCAAACGAGCCCAGCACCTGGTCTTCCAGGACCGCTTCGGGCGCGTCGACGCTGCCCTGGGCCCGCCTCGTCAGGATGCGGGGACCCGCGCCGTACTGCGTGAGCAGGATGGCGGCGCCCGACGGGGGACGAGGCGCGCCGCCGGTCGCCGTGTTGAAGGAGAACACGCCACCGATGCCGCCCTCGCCCACCCACGTCCCACTCAGGCTCGCGAGGTTGAGCCGGGCGTCCAGGTGGAACGCCTCGCCGTCGGGCCCGGTCACGATCGACACGCCCATGCCGATGCTGCCGTCGGGGTTCGGGAACGCGACGCCCGATGCGGCCGCACGCGTGGCCGCCCCGCACAGGTCGTCATACCCATCGAGCGTGTACACCTGGCCACCCGTTGGCGAGACGCTGTAAGCCACACTGAAGGTAAGGACGTTGCAGAAGGGCTGGAGCTGCCAGCTGAAGGTGCCAAGCGGCTGCGCCATCGCTGGCGCAACCGGAAGTACAGCCATCGAGAGTGCACAGGCGAGAGACAGGCGTCGAGCGCGGGACATGGCGAGTCCTTTCTGAGCAATCGTCAGGGGGCTGTCACCGGCAGTATGCCCGCTCCTGCCCCTGTGTCAACCACCGAACGCGCCGCGGTGTTCCGAATTACGATGCCGGGAGCCGTGCCGACGTCCGCCCATCACCATGAGGCGCCCAACCGGGTGTTCCTGTTGTCCCCCGCTCATTGCGGCGGGCGACGGGCCACCGCACTGCTGCGGCCCGACGCCACCTCGCCGCTGGCCCTCCGGCTCCGGGCAGGCACGCTGACGCTGGGCGAGGCATTCAGTTTCCTGAGCGGTCTCTATTTCCGTGGCAAGCTCACCTACGCCCGAGCGTTTGCCGATGCCGAGGTGCCAGACCGGGGCAGCTATGTCATTACCCCCACGCGCGGCCTTCAGGCGCCTGACACCGTCGTGTCGCTGGAGCTCCTGCAGGACTTTGCCGCGACCGACATCGCGGCCGGCGATTGGCGATATCGCGAGCCGCTCGAACGCGACGTCCGCGCCCTCGCCGCACGCCTCCCGTCCGCGTTCCGGGTCGTCCTGCTCGGCAGCATCGCGACGAACAAGTACGTGGATGTGTTGGCCCCCGCTCTCGGCGATCGGCTGTACTATCCGTCTTCCTTCGTCGGACGAGGCGACATGAGCCGCGGAGGGCTGCTCCTCCGAAGCGCCGCGAGTGGCCTCGAGCTCGACTACGTACGGCTCGACACGGATGCACCACGACGCGGACAGCGGCCGCCGAGACTGTGACACCGAAGGCCGCAGATGGACACCGAAGGCCGCAGATAGCACAGATAGACACAGATGGACGCCATTGGCAGGCAGACTGGATAGAAGCACGTGCCGTTTCCAATCGAGCCGCCTATCGAGCCGATGCTCGCCAGAATCGCGGAATCGCTCCCCGCGGACGGCACGTTCCTGTACGAGCCGAAGTGGGACGGTTTTCGCGCCATCGTCTTCCGCGGCGGAGCCGATGTGTACATCCAGAGCCGGGACCTGCGGCCGCTGGATCGGTATTTCCCGGAGCTGCACGAGGTGTTCGCCACGGCCCTTCCGGACGGATGCGTCGCGGACGGTGAGATCGTCATCGCCACACCCCGGGGCCTGGACTTCGACTCCTTGCAGATGCGCCTGCACCCGGCGGCCTCGCGCGTCGCGAAGCTGGCCCGCGAGACGCCGGCCTCTTTCGTCGCCTTCGATCTGCTCGCGGTGGAAGGGCGGGACCTCCGCGGCGTGGCTCAAGCCGAGCGTCGAACCCGACTCGAGCAGCTGCTCGCGGGTGCGCAGCCGCCCGTGCACCTGACGCCGATGACGCGCGATCCGGCGCTGGCCACCGAGTGGCTGGCGCGTTTCGAGGGCGCGGGCCTCGACGGCGTGATGGCCAAGCCCGAACGCGGGTTGTACACGCCCGGCAAGCGGACGATGGTGAAGGTGAAGCACGTGCGGAGCGCCGATTGCGTGGTGGCGGGCTTCCGCTGGCATGCGAAGGGCCCCAACGAGCTGGTTGGATCGCTGCTGCTCGGGCTCTACGACGCAGGCGGCGTCCTTCAGCACGTGGGGGTGACGTCGGCCTTCACCATGGCGGTCCGGAAGCAACTGGCCGCCGAGCTCGAGCCGCTGCGCGCGCACGCACTGGACGACCACCCGTGGCGCGCGTGGGCGTCGGCCGGCGACGGTTCCACCCGCATGCCGGGCGCCCAGAGCCGCTGGAGCGCGGGCAAGGACTTGTCCTGGGAGCCGCTGCGCATCGAGCGCGTGTGCGAGGTGAAGTACGACCACATGCAGGGCGATCGCTTCCGCCACGCGGCCATCTTCCTGCGCTGGCGCCCCGACAAGCCGCCTGCGGACTGCCGCTACGATCAGCTCGAGGTCACGACGCCTTACGAGCTCGCGAACGTGTTCGGGGCCGCTTCCCGCCGGGATTGACCCGGCTCCAGTCATCAGGCGTCTCGTCCGGATCGAGCGGCTCCTGCGACGGCCGGGCGTCGACAGGCACGTGCTCCAGATTGATCCGGATGCGGGTCCAGGTGCTGAAGCGACCTCGCATGGCGTCGACGAGGACGTCCGCGTCCTGGAGGTGCTTCGCCGCGTCCGGGTGGCTGGCCTTCCAGCGCTCGAGCCCTGCCAGGGCCGCCTCGCGCGTCCGCGCCCGCGCGATTTCGACGAGCGGCCGGCTCGGCACGCGGCGGCGGGACGGCTGCACGCGCGGCGGCTCACCCGCCTGCTTCTCGTAATGCGGAGGCCAGGGCGCGTCGCCAAGCCCCTCGCGCTCATGCCTGGCCGAGAGATCGAGCAGGCCGTCCAGTGGCGCGGGGCGATGGTCGATCCCGTCGTGCCGATCGCCCACGTCGGCGAAGCGCGCGGGCATCGTGGCCAGGGTGAAGTCCGCCGGGTTGGCGACCTCCAACTCCTCCCACGAGAGGGGGGCCGAAACGCGCGCATCGGGCTTCGGACGCACCGAGTAGGCTCCGGCGATCGTCCGGTCCTTCGCGTTCTGGTTGTAGTCGAGGAACACGCCGTGCCGCTCTTCCTTCCACCACTTGCTGGTGGCGAGGCTCGGCGCCCGCCGCTCCACTTCGCGGGCGAACGCGAGCGCGGCGCGGCGCACCTCGTTGAAGGTCCAGCGGCGTTCAATCCGCACGTAGACGTGGATGCCCCGGGATCCCGAGGTCTTCGGCCATCCAACGAGGGAGAAGTCATCGAGCGTGGCGCGGACCACCCTGGCGACTTCACGAAGCTGATCCCACGACACGCCAGGCACCGGGTCGAGATCCACGCGCAGCTCGTCCGGGTGATCGAGATCGTCCGCGCGGACGGGGTGGGGATGCAGCTCGAGGCAGGCGAGGTTGGCCATCCACGCCAGGTCGGCGGGCTCGCGGGGCACCACTTCCTCGGCGGCCCGACCGGACGGGAACCGCAGCGCGACGACGTCGATCCAGGGCGGCCGCGCGGCCGGCGCCCGTTTCTGGTAGAAGTGCTCGCCCTCGATGCCGTTCGGATACCGCACCAGGACGTTGGGACGGCCGCCGGCGCCGCGCAGCGCACCGTCGGCGACCGCGAGGTAGTAGTGCACGAGGTCGCGCTTGGTGTAGCCCGGACCGGGAAACAGCACCTTGTCCGGGTTGGAGATCGACACCTCGCGGCCGCCGACCGACACGACCTCTCGCTCAGGCACGATGGACATGGGGACCGGCTGTCATGGTAGCCGACCCGCATCGAGTCGCGTCACCGCTGGACCGAGGCCACCGAGTCGAGCTCGACCCAGCGCTTCAGTGCCGATTCGATCTCGGCGGGCAGCGCCTCGAGCCTGGTCATCGTCGCGTGGATCTCAGCGGCTGGCTTCTTGTAGAAGTCGGGCGCGGAGACGTCGGCGCCCAGCCGCGCCTGCTCGGCTTCGAGCGCCTCGATCCTGGCGGGGAGGCTCTCCAGCTCCCGCTGCTCCTTGAACGACAGCTTGCGCTTCTGCGCTGGCGGCACTCCTGTGGTGGTGCCCGCCCGGTTCTCGTCAGCGGCGACGCCCGAGACAGTCCCTCCCGCCCGTTTGCCACTCCCGACAGGGCGCGTTCCACTCCCGAAGGAGGCCCCTCCGCTCCCGTCACCCTCGGCGTCGAGCCCTCGCTGCCGCTTCCAGTCCTCGTACCCGCCGACGTACTCCACGACCTTCCCATCGCCTTCGAACGCGATGGTGCTGGTGATGACGTTATCCAGGAAGCGCCGGTCGTGGCTCACCAGCAGCAGCGTCCCCGACCACTCCACCAGCAGCGCCTCGAGCAGCTCAAGGGTCTCGAGGTCGAGGTCGTTGGTGGGCTCGTCCAGGACGAGCACGTTGGCCGGCCGCGTGAACAGCCGCGCCAGCAGCAGCCGGTTGCGCTCGCCGCCCGACAGCGCCTTCACCGGCGACCGCGCCCGCTCGGGCGAGAAGAGGAAGTCCTGCAGGTAGCCGTGCACGTGCCGCGACTGGCCGTTGACCACCACGGTGTCGTTGCCGTCGCCCACCGTGTCCACGACGGTCCGCTCGGGATCCAGTTGCTCGCGCTGCTGGTCGTAGTAGGCCACCTGCACGTTCGCGCCCCGCCGCAGCTCGCCGGCGTCCGGCATCACCTCGCCCAGCAGCATCCTCAGCAGCGTCGTCTTTCCGGCGCCGTTGGGCCCGATGAGGCCGATGCGATCCCCGCGCATGATGCGCGTCGAGAAGTCGCGCACCACGACCTTGTCGCCGTAGGCCTTCCGCAGTCCCTCGGCCTCGAACACCAGCTTGCCGCTCGACTCGGCCTCGCTGACCTGCAACCGGACCTGGCCGGCCTTCTCGCGTCGGGCGGCGCGCTCTGCGCGCATGGCCATCAGCGCCTTCACGCGTCCCTCGTCCCTGGTGCGACGCGCCTTGATGCCCTGCCGCAGCCAGGCCTCCTCCCCCGCCAGCCGCTTGTCGAACTTCGCCTGCTGCACGGCCTCGTTGGCCAGCCACTCTTCCTTCTTCTTGAGGAACGTGGCGTAGTCGCCGGGCCACGAGGTGAGGCGGCCGCGATCCAGCTCCACGATGCGCGTGGCCAGCCGCTCGAGGAAGGCGCGGTCGTGCGTGACGAACACCACGGAGCCCGTGTACTCCGCGAGGAACGCCTCGAGCCACTCGATGGCCTCGACGTCCAGGTGGTTGGTGGGCTCGTCCAGCAACAGCAGGTCGGGCTGCGCCACCAGCGCGCGTGCCAGGAGCACGCGCCGCTTCCACCCGCCCGACAGCGTGTCGACGATGGTGTCGGCGGGCAGGTCGAGGCGCGAGAGCACCAGCTCGACGCGCTGTTCCAGGCGCCAGCCGTCCCGCTCCTCCAGCTCGTGCTGCAACTCGCCCAGCCGCTCCAGGGCCTTGGGCGAGTGGTCGTGACTCACGTCCACCGCGGCATGGTGATA
Organism: Vicinamibacterales bacterium; assembly: GCA_036795065.1. Classification (GTDB taxonomy): domain Bacteria; phylum Acidobacteriota; class Vicinamibacteria; order Vicinamibacterales; family UBA2999; genus VFZN01. The sequence goes on along the minus strand of DAIRFN010000108.1, from coordinate 278 downwards.
AGCGCGGACCAGGTCCGCGAGGTCGCCCAGGCCCTCGGCCACCACGTCGAACACGGGGGCGGTGGCCGACAGGGGAACGTCTTGCACGAGACGCGCGACGCGCGTGCCCGGCTGCCGCCACACGGTGCCGCGATCCGGGGCGAGGTCGCCGCCGAGGATCTGGAGCAGCGTAGACTTCCCCGTCCCGTTCCGGCCGATGACGGCCACGCGCTCGCCCGGCTCTACCTGCAACGAGGCGTCGTCCAGGAGGGGCAGGTGGCCGTAGGCGTGGAAGATGT
>DAIRFN010000377.1:0-4388 GCA_036795065.1 Vicinamibacterales bacterium | reverse complement strand
GGTTCGAATCCAGTCGCCCCGACCACTTCTCGCAGGTCCATTCCGGAGACATGGGTAACACGTCTCCGGAGACTCCCGCCAGCAACCTGCCCCTCGCTCAGGTCAGACGTGGTTACCGTCCGAAGATGATCCGCTCGCGCGAGAGCAGCGCCGTGATCATCCGTACCAGCGCCATCGCGACGAGCACGGTCACCGCCGCCGACGCCGCGAACACGAGCGGGCTCGGCGCCTTTCCGCCCAGCACGTCCACCAGCAGCAGGTGATGGCCCAGCATCGGGATGGGATACATCCACGGCTGGCTCGCGAGGGGATAGACCGAGCTCAACACGCCCGGCAGCATCGGCACCATGATCAGGAAGCCCATGTAGCTCTGCGCCTCCTTGAACGACCGCGCGAATGTGGCCAGCCAGGTCTGGATGGCGGGGGCCAGCAGGCACAGCGGCAGGGCGCCGGCCAGCAGTCCCGCCACGTGGCCGGGACCCAGCCTGAAGCGGATGCCCAGATCCTGCAGCGGAATGAACTGCAGCATCGCCACGCACAACGTGGTGGTGATGAAGACGCTGAGCATCGACGAGAGCGCCGCCCCCAGCCACTTGCCTGCGGCGATGACTCCGCGGGGCGCCGGGTTCACCAGCAGCGGCTCGAGCGAGCCGCGCTCGCGCTCGCCGGCGGTCGAGTCGGTGGCGATCTGCATGCCGCCCGTGAACGCCGCGAGCACGATGAACAGGGGGATGAAATTCAGGATGGCCGCCGCGCGTTGCTGCGCGCTCGACACCTCGAGGTCCTGCAGCTGCAACGGCTGGACCACCGCCGGGCTGATGCCTCTCCCCATCAGGCGCAGTGACGCGATCTCGGCGTTGTAGCGCTGGAGCAGCGAGCGCACGCGCTGCACGCGGGGCCGCGACGTGTTCCGCGAGCCATCGGAGACAATCCGGAGTTCCACCGGGCGCGACGCGCGGAACTTCTTCGCGTAGTCCTCGGGGATCACCACGACGACGTCGGCCTTCCGATCGCGCACGGCAGCTTCCGGTTCGGCGGGGCCGTCGATCACCGTCACGCCGGCCTGCTGGCGCAGCCAGTCCATCAGGGCAGGGGCATGCGCCATCCCCACGACGGGGATGGTCACGTCCTCGACCTCGCGCTGGCGATCGGCGATGGCGTTCATCATGAACCCGACCAGTACGGGGCCGAACAGCGACCCGATGAGCACCGAATAGATGGAGCGCCGGTCCCGGAACGCGTCCTTCAGCTCCTTGCGCACGACGATCAGCGTCTGCGCGATCGCGCGCCTCATTCGACCGCCTCCGGCGCCAGGCCGGCCAGCGCCACGAACGCGTCCTCGAGGTTCTGGTGGCCCGTCTGCGCGCGCAACTCGTCCGGCGTCCCCCGCGCCACGATGTGCCCGTGCGCGATGACGATGATGTGATCGCAGAGCGCCGAGACCTCCTGCATGACGTGGCTCGAGAACACCACCGTCCGCCCCTCGGCCCGCAGCCGCCGGATGATGTCGCGCACGGTGCGCGTGCTCATCACGTCCAGCCCGTTGGTCGGCTCGTCCAGCAGGACGTTGCGCGGGTCGTGGACCAGCGCGCGGGCCAGCGCCACCTTGGTGCGCTCGCCGTGCGAGAAGCCCGCCGTCCGGCGATCGGCCACCTCCTGCATGTCGAGCAGCGCCAGCAGCCCGTCAGCGCGCGCGCGCAGCGCCTGGCCCGACAGGCCCTGCAGCTCGCCGAAGTAGTGGATGTGCTCGCGCGCGGTCAGCCGCGGGTAGAGCCCCGACACGTCCGGCAGCACTCCCAGGCGCGCCTGCGCACCCTGGGGATCCGCGACCGCATCCACATCGTCCACGTGGATGCGTCCTGCATCGGGCCGCATCAGCCCATAGAGCATGCGGAGCGTGGTGGTCTTGCCGGCGCCATTCGGCCCGAGGAGCCCCGTGACCGCACCGTCAGGCGCGACGAAGCTCACGCCGTCCACGGCCGTGACCGCGCCGAAGCGCTTGCGCAGGTTCTCGACGCGGATCATGGCGTGGGCGATCCGCCCGGCGAGGGGTCCGGGCCCGCCGGGCTGAGGAAAAAGGGCGGGCGTTTCATCGACGCGAGGCACGACGTGTCGATCCCGCTCGCCGAGCCCAGGTCGATGAACGCCGCGACCATGCGCAGGCCGCACCCCGTGCCCACGACCCCATGGCCGGTGGCCGGCGCCGTAATGTGTCGCGCGTTTGGCAGGTGCTCGCGCACGGTCTCGCCCCACGCGGGCGGAGTGACCGGATCGAGGTCGCCCGACAGCACCAGCGCCGGCACCTCCGAGCGGACGGGCTCGTAGTAGGACGCGGCCACGGTGCCCTTCGGCCAGAACTCGCAGGCCTTCATGCGCGACGACAAGAGATGCCGGGCGAAGATCGATCCAGCCGACTCGCGCGCGGCCTCGGCGTCGGTGATACGCGGGGCGTCCTCGGCGCAGACCACCGACAGCTGCATCCCGGCGCTCATGTTCTCGCCGGCGCCCTCCCCTGCCATCGCCATCGCCAGCATCCCCTGGAAGTCGTTGGCCTCGGCCCGCGTCAGCAGCTCGGGCACCAGCGACGAGATGAGCGGCGAGTACAGGGCACTGGCCACGATGTTGGCGACGAAGTCGGCCTTCATGCGCACGGCCTCGGCCACCCCGGTGCGTGGATGCGTGAGTCGCACCTCGGGTGGCGCGGCCTCGAGACGCGCGAACAGCCCGCGCACGCGCTCGGCCAGGCCCGGGTACCGTGTCGCGCACGCCGCATCGGCCGCGCAGTCGGCGAGGAGGCGATCGAGCGCGCGCTGCGCGTCGCGCGCGAAGTAGAGCGGCAGCCGCATGTCGGTGGGCGCCACCCCATCGAGGACGATGGCGCGCACGCGAGCCTCGTGCTGCCGGAGGTACACCAGGCCGGCCCTGGTCCCGTACGATCCCCCGTAGATGTTGATGGTCTCGTAGCCGAGAAACGCCCGCACATCGTCCAGGTCGTCCATGGCGATCGGCGTGGTATAGAGGCGCGGGTCGGCGTCATATCCGGCCAGGCACGTCTTCAGGCGCTCGAGCCCGGCCTCGTCCGACTCGTTGAGCGAGGCCAGTGAGTCGTCATCGGACCGGCACTCCAGGCCATTCGACGCCCCGGTGCCGCGCTGGTCCACCAGGACGATGTCGCGCCTGGCTTGGATGCGGCCGAACATCTCGCGCACCTGCCGGGCCATCTTCGCGGCGCCCTGGCCGGGCCCGCCCGCCAGGAAGAAGACGGGATCGGGCGCGGCATCGTTACTGAGCGCGGGCAGCACGACGATCTTCAGGTCGATGGTCCTGCCCTGCCGCGTCTCGCGGTTCTCGTAGACCGTCAGCGTGCCGCAGTACGCGTCGGTCGGACCGTCCTCGCTGGTGCAGGGCTTCAACCGGTCGATGGCGGAGGGCTGCGGACGGATGTGGCACGCCGCGCCGGATGAGAGCACCAGCGCCGACGCCAGGGCGGCGCCGGCGCGCCGCAGGCGGGGACGAGGTCGAGACACAGGGCCGTATTCTACCGGTTCCGGAATCCCGTATCCCGTAGCCCGTATCCGGTCTCTGGCTTCCGCTCTCCCGTCTCCGAATCACACTTGCACGGTTTCGTCCGTGCGCCCACCGCACGACTTCGCGCAGTCTTGACTTCGGGAAACGCCACGCGCAGAGTGTGCCGAGCAACCAGTCCACCGGCTCTGCTTCCCCCCGGATGTCGATTCGATTCGGTCCACTGCCGGGTGCATCTGTCGCCCAGGCAGCTTCAGGTTAGGGAGGCACCGACATGGTTCGCATGGCCATCCTGCTCTTGACGGTCTCCGCCTCGGCTTCACCCGCGCTCGCGCAACAGGGCACGGCCGACCTTCGCGGCCGCGTGGTCGACCAGCAGGGCGCCGCCTTGCCGGCGGTCCCCATCGTCGTCACGAACCAGGCGAGCGGCTTGTTCCGAGAAACGGTCAGCGGCGCCGACGGTTCGTTCCTGCTGAGCGGCATGAACCCGGGCGTCTATGAAGTGACGGCCGAGTTGTCGGGATTCAAGAAATACCAGACCCGGGATGTCGAGCTCGGGGTGGGCCGCTCCACCCAGGTCGAGATCCGGCTCGAGGTGGGCGGCATCGAGGAATCGGTGACCGTCACCGGGGAGTCCCCACTGGTGGACACCAGCTCGAAGGCGATTGGCGGCAACGTCAGCGCGAGGGAGTTCGTCGACCTGCCGTCGTTCAACCGGAACTTCGCCGGCTACCTCGCCCTGGTGCCCGGCGTGGTCGCCAGCGTCTCGACTACGACTTTCGGCGCCGACTCCATCAGCGTGGCGGGCCAGAACGTCCGCAACGTGAACTACACGATGGACGGCTCGAACAACAACGACACCT
>DAIRFN010000107.1:10572-15211 GCA_036795065.1 Vicinamibacterales bacterium | reverse complement strand
ATCAGATCGAGCACCGACATGGCCATCACCTTCGCGCCGGCCACCACGCCCTTGTGCGCGATGGGCGTGGCACTGGCGATGGCGCTGGACCAGTTGTGGCCCGGCAGCCCCGGGATGTTCGAGGGGTAGCGCAGGGTCACGGTGGGCACGTTCCACGAGATGTCGCCGATGTCGTCCGAGCCGCCGCCGTAGTTGTCCTCGACCTTCACCGGGCCGCGCAGGGGCTCGAGCTCGGTGGCCAGGCCTTCCTGGCGCGGGTTCCCCAGTTCCGTCTGCAGGCCCTTCGCCAGGGACTGGTCGGCCTCGCTCCACGTCGGCAGGCCCACCTTCTTGATGTTCTCGTACACGACCTCGGCCACCGTCTTGTTCATGTGCTGCGGGTAGGCGGCGCCGAGGATACGCGAGGTCCACTTCGTGTTGGTCATCAGCGCGGCGCCCTCGGCCATCTTGTTGCCGATGTCCCACATCTCCTGGATGTGCGGCTGGTCGTTCTCGCGGAAGTAGTACCAGACGCTGGCGTTCCTGGGGACGACATTGGGCTGGTCGCCGCCGTTGGTGATGACGTAGTGCGAGCGCTGCGAGAGGCGCAGGTGCTCGCGGCGGTAGTTCCAGCCGGCGTTCATCAGCTCCACGGCGTCGAGCGCCGAGCGCCCCCGCCACGGCGCGCCTGCGCTGTGCGCCGTCTCGCCCTCGAAGGTGTACTCGATGGAGACCATCCCGTTGCCGCCGCCGTCGCCCCACGACACGCCGAGGTTGTTGCCCACGTGCGCGAAGATGGTGACGTCCACGTCCTTGAACATGCCGTCGCGCACGTACCACGCCTTCGACGCGAGCTGCTCCTCGGCGATGCCCGGCCAGAGCATCAGCGTGCCGGGCAGCTTGTCGCGCTCCATGATTCGCTTCACCGCCAGGGCCGCGACGATCTGCATGGGCATGCCGGTGTTGTGGCCCTCGCCGTGCCCCGGCGCGCCCGCGATGATCGGATCGGGATAGGCGACGCCCGGCTTCTGCGACGCCTGGGGGATGCCGTCGATGTCGGAGCCCAGCGCGATGACCGGCTTGCCAGAGCCCCACGTGGCCACCCAGGCCGTGGGCATGCCCGACACGCCGCGCTGGACCTTGAAGCCCTGCTGCTCGAGCATGCCGGTGAGGTACTTCGACGTCTCGAACTCCTGGAAGCCGAGCTCCCCGAAGCTGAATACCGAATCCACCATCTCCTGCGCCATCTTCGCCAGCTCGTCCACACCACGGACGGCGTCGGCCTTCTGGGCGGTGAGCCTGGCGTTCTCCTGGGCTTGTGCGAGCGCGGGGCCCGCGGAGAGAGCCAGGGCCAGCCCGGCGATGGCGGTGAATCGTGCGCGAATCATGTGAACCTCCTGGAGCTCGGTCGAGACGAGTGGAGATTCTACCCGCCTTTCAGCGTCCCGCGCCGGTGGCCTTCAGCGCCGACAGGAACGCCTCGGGATTGTCCGGGCTCAGCAGGAGGCTGTAGCCCAGCGACGTCGGCACGTGCACGGCCTTGGAGCGGTCGGTCAGGTAGAGCAGCGCCTGCTCACCGTTCGCGAGCCGGAACCACCCCGACTGATACCCGGGAAGGCCGGTGCCCATCGTCCGCCAGCGCGGGCGCAGGTTCGAGGAGGGACCGAGGTCCACGCGGCGTGCCTCGGCGGTGCGAAGGCTGGCGGCGGGGATGAGGCGCCCGTAGACGTCGCCGCTCAGGCGGAGACCGGACGGCGACACCTCGAACCGCGCGCCTCGCGATCCCAGCACCGAGACCAAGAGCACACCGAGCACCACGACGAGCAGCAGTGCCACAGGGATCAACACCCACAGCGGGCGCGGTCCCGCCGGCGCAATCGTGAACACCTCCATCAGCATCCCTCCCCGTCGCTCGAGATGCCTGTCGAGCGACGATTCCGCCGCCAAGGATATGCGGAAGGCTACTCGTAACGAAGGGCTTCGATGGGATCCATGCGCGACGCGCGCATCGCCGGGATGAGCGCGCTGACCAGGCCGACCACCATCAGGATGCCGCTGCAGACCACCAGCAGCTCCAGCGACAGCGCCATGTGGATGTCCGCCGTGCGGCTCGCATCGTCGAGCAGCTCGGACAGGAATGGCTGCGGGCTGAAGAGGTAGACGAGCAGCCACGACAACGCGACGCCGGCGGCGCCGCCAGCGAACGCCGTGACCAGCCCTTCGAGGAGGAACTGCAGCAGGATGGCCCGCCGCCGCGCGCCCAGGGCTTTGCGAATGCCGATCTCGCGCGTGCGCTCGGTGACCGACACGAACATGATGTTCATCACGCCCACGCCGCCGATGGCCAGCGTCAGCACGCCGATGAAGCCGAGCACCAGCTTCAGGCCGAGCACGATGCCCGCCGTGATCTCAGCGGTCTGGGCGGATCCGAACATGCGGAGGGCACGCTCGTCGTCCGGGTTGAAGTCGAGCCGCTTGCCGAGCAGCGCCTTCACCTGCGCGGTGGCCTGATCCTCCTTGGTGGAATCCACGGCCTGGTACACCATCACGGTCGTGTACTCGGTGTTCCAGAGCTGCCCGGCCGTGGTGTAGGGGATGAAGATCGACTCGCGATCGGGGCGCAGGTAGTTGGAGAGCTGCACCTTCTCCTTCTGCACGCCGACCACCTCGAAGGCCATGCCCCCGATGCGGATGCGCTGGCCCACCGGCGGCACGTTGCCGAACACCTTGCGCGCGACCTCGCTGCCGATGAACGCCACGCGGCGCTGCAGGCGCAGGTCCTCGGCGTCAGGGAAGCGGCCCGACGCCACCCACTGGCTGCGCATGACGGCGTACTCCGGGGCCACACCGCGCACCAGGTAGGAGCTTTGCTTCACCCCCCATACGACGGGGAAGTCGCGCGTGAACTCGGGGCTGACGAACTTCACCAGCGGCGCCTCGGCCACCGCCAGCACGTCGACTTCCTTCAGGCGGATGCGCTTACCCGCGCGCTCGCCGCCGGCCTGCTGGCTGGTCTGCCCCGGCCACACGATGACGACGCCGTCGCCGAAGGCGCCCCGGAACCCGCGCGCCAGCGCGTCGCGGAAACCGTTGCCGTAGGACAGCAGCATCACGACCGAGACAATGCCCCACGAGATGCCGAGCATCGACAGGAGCGCGCGCGTGCGGTTGCGCGACAGGCCTGTGAACGCCTCACGCACGATCTCGCGAAGTATCTGCATCTACGTCTCGTAGCGAAGCGCCTCGACAGGCGGCAACTGCGCAGCGCGCCGAGCGGGATACGTGGAGGTGACGACGCCCACCAGCACCAGTGTGGCCAGCGCGACGGCGCCGGATTCCCAGGTCATCACCATGCCCTGGAACCGCTCGGGCATGGGCAGCATGTTCACCAGGCCGCACAGGCCGAGCGCCAGGGCGAAGCCCAGCGTGCCGCTCAGCATGGTGAGAAAGAAGCCTTCCAGGAAGAACTGGCGCTGGACGGCGGAGGTGGTGGCCCCGAGCGCCTTGCGCACGCCGATCTCCCGCGTTCGCTCGCGCACGGCCACCAGCATGATGTTCATCACGCCCAGGCCGCCCAGCGCCAGCGTGATGAAGCCGACGATGCTGAAGAACTGCTTCATGGTGCCGATCATCCGGCCGAACATGAGGCTTTCGAGCGAGGTGTCCCACACCGAGAGCGCGTCGCGGTCGTCGGGGTTGAACCCCTTGCGGCGCGCCAGCACCTGCCGCACGTCGCGCTCGAGCGGCCAGTCGACGTCCTGGATGCGGCCCGTGCGCTGGTCGAGCTCGCGCGGCAGGTCGGCCACCACCCAGGGTTTCGGCGCCACGATGAGCTGCGAGACCGTCCCCGCGGGCGCGTCGGTGCGCGGGAAGTCGCGCGCCATCGCCTGGAAGGGCACGAACACCTTGTCGTTGTCGGGCCCACTGTAGTTGCTGTCCTGGTTCTTCTTCCGGATCCTGCCGACGACGGTATAGGGCACGCCGTTGAGCTCCACGGTCTCGCCCAGCCCCTCGCGGGTCCCGAACAGCTGCGCCCACGCATCGGCTCCGATGATGGCCACGCGCCGCACCTGCTCGTCGTCGGCGAAGACGAAGTCGCGGCCCTGCTCGATGTCGAGGGTGCGGATGGCCTGGTACTGCGGCTCGATGCCGTGCACCGAGAGCGACGCCGCGTTGTAGCGGCTCTTGATGCGGAGGCCGCGGTTGATCTCGGCGCTGACCACGGCCACGAGCGGCGCTTCCTGCTCGATGGCACGCGCATCCTCGACCGTGAGGAACACGCGGCGGCCCGCACGCTCGCCGCCGGCCTGCATCGTCGTGCGCCCGCCCCAGACGATGGCGATGTTCTTGCCGAGCTCTTCGAGGACGGTCTGGTTGCCGCGCTGGAAGCCCTCGCCCGTGGCCGCCAGCACCACCACCGCGATGACGCCCCACAGGATCCCGAACATGGTCAGGAAGCTGCGCAGCTTGTTCGCGCGGAGGTTGTCGAGCGCCTGGGTGAAGGCTTCGCGCACGGGGAGGTCCTGGGTCCTGGGTCTTGGGTCTTGGGTCTTGGGACTTGGGTCTTGGGTCTTGGGTCTGCGCTAACCGGGCAGGATCACCCTCTCCCCGGCCTTCAGTCCTTCCTGCACTTCGGTCCTCGTCCCGTTGCCGATGCCCA
>DAIRFN010000107.1:0-10472 GCA_036795065.1 Vicinamibacterales bacterium | reverse complement strand
TCCCCGGCCTTCAGTCCTTCCTGCACTTCGGTCCTCGTCCCGTTGCCGATGCCCACCTTCACGGTGGCGCGGCGGCGGCCCTTGTCGGCGGCGGGGTCGGCGATCTCGACCGACGCGTTCCTGTCTGCGTCGTAGGTGATGGCGGCCTCGGGGATCACCAGAGTGTCGGTGTGCTCCTCGAGCACGATTTCGGCGTTGGCCGTCATGTTGGCCTTCAGTTCCTTCCCCGCATTGTCGATGGAGACCTCCACCTCGAAGGTGGTGACGTTGTCCTTCTCCACGCCGATGGGCGAGATTTGCGTGACGCGGCCGTTGAAGGTCTTGTCCTTGAAGCTCTCGGTCGTGATGCGCGCGGGCATCCCCAGCCGCACCTGGCCGATGTCGGCCTCGTCCACCTTGCCGCGAACGAAGACCTTCTCGATATCGCCCAGCGTCATCACCAGCGAGGCGTTGGCCCCCAGGTTGAGGATGGACGAGACCGGGCTGCCGATCTCCACGTCGCGCGTGAGGACGGTGCCGCGGATGGGCGCCTTGATCGTGGCGTTGGCCAGCTCTTCCTCGGCGCGCTCGACCGCGGCGCCCGCCTGCGCCACCTGGGCGCGGGCCTCGTTCACCTTGGCACGGCCGATGAGAGCCTGGGACCCGGCCGCTCGCTGGCGGTTGAGGGCCTGATCGTAGGTGGTCTTTGCCTGGTCGAGGGCTTCCTGCGAAACCAGCTTCTGCTCGTTCAGCGACGTCGCGCGGTCGTAGGCGCTCTTGGCGAAGGCGACGTCAGGAGCCTCGGCCTCGATGTCGTGCTTGACGGCCTGCGCCTCGGCGGCCGCCAGGGCCGCCCGTGCCGCCTCGAGGTTGGCGCGGGCCTCCCGGAGCCGGGCGCGCAGGTTCTCCTTGTCCAGCTCGGCCAGCACCTGGCCGGCCTCGACCACGTGGTCCACGTCCACGGCCAGGCGTTCGATGATGCCGTTGGCCTTGGACTTGATCTCGACCTTGGTGATGGGCTCGACCTTGCCGGTGGCCACCACCGAACGCACCATCGGCCCGCGCTCGACCGTGGCGATGCGCGACGGATCGATGTTGGTCGAGGCGCCGTTGGCCGTGGTCACGCCGTAGATGACGGTGCCGACGATGCCGAGCGCCACCGCAGCCAGAGTCCACTTGCGGGATTTCGTCATGACATTGACGTGTTACGACGCCGGGACGGACAGGGTTCCCGGCGGTGACCGGACACCGGTACACTTGCCTCGTCTATGTGGATTCTCCGGTCGACCGAGCCAACCTTTTCCTTTCGTCTCCTCCCGGGCGAGACTCGCACCATCGGCCGCGCCACTGGTGCGCAGTTCGTGGTGGACGCACCGCTGGTGTCCCGCGTGCACTGCCGCCTCACCCTGTCGCCCGAGGGCACGCTGACGGTGGAGGACCTGGGCAGCACCAACGGCACCTACCTCAACGACCGCCGGGTGGAGCACCCCACGACGCTGGCCCCGTCGGACACGCTGCGCGTGGGGAGGGTGGCGTTCGAGGTCTCGAGGGCGTAGGGTCTTGGGTCTTGAGGTCTTGGGGTGCTGAGGTCCCATCGCGTTTCACTCCCGACTCCCGACTCCCGACGCTATCCTTATCCATGCTCCTCTTCACCGCCGCCGCGCCGCCTTTCATGAAGAACGGCTTCGTCCTCGCCTGCGAGCGCACGAGGGAGGCCGTGTTCATCGACCCGGGCGATGAAGTGGACGAGCTGCTGGCCGTGATCGCCGAGCAGCAACTGAAGGTAGGGGCCATCCTGCTGACACACGCGCACCTGGATCACGTGTCCGGCGTGGGCCGTGCCACCAGGGCCTTGCGTGCGCCCGTCTGGCTGCATCGGGACGATCAGCCCCTGTACGAGCGGGCTGCCGCGCAGGGCATGATGTTCGGCCTGCGCATCGAGCAGCCCCCGCCAGTGGACCATTACTACGAGGGCGACGGTCCATGGGGCCGCTTCGGCGACTACGCGGTGAGCGTGCACCACACGCCGGGCCACTGCCCCGGCGGCGTGTGCCTGGCCGTCACCCGCGCGGCCGAGCCGGCCGGTCTCGAGGGCCTGTTCGTCGGCGACACCCTGTTCGCGGGATCCATCGGCCGCACCGATCTTCCGGGCGGCGACTACGAGACGCTGATGCGGTCCATCACCGAGGTGCTCTTCCGCTTCCCGGACGAGGCCGTGGTGTATTCGGGCCACGGACCCGAGACGACGATCGGTTACGAGCGCGCGACGAACCCGTTCGTGCAGGAGTACGTGAGAAGTGGCCATTGAGCGATTGGCGATTGGCGATTGAGCGATGGATTGGCGATTGTGGTATTGAGTGATCGAGTGACTGATTGGCGATCGGGAGATGGAGGCATCGAGTGATTCGCGGGTCAGCTGCGCCGATCGGCTCGCGACCCGGACGATTCGCCGACGCCGCTCACCGAGGAATCACCCGATCACCAATCGCTCAATCCACAATGAATCCCTCAATCCCTCAATTCTCCAATCGCCAATCAATCGCTCAATCTGCAATCGGCAATCATCAATGGACGCAACACCCACCCACCCACCCGTGCTAGCCGTCGTTGACGACCTCATGCTCTCCTCGCGGGTGTCCACCGCCGCCAAAGGAGCGGGGGTCGAGGTGAAGTTCACGCGATCGGTGGATGCCGTGCTCTCCGCCGCGCGCGCCACGCCGCCACCGGCACTCGTCATCCTCGACCTGAACAGCGCGCGCACGAAACCGCTCGAGATCATCGCCGCCCTCAAGGCCGATGCCTCCCTGGCGGGCATCGCCACCGTGGGCTTCGTGTCACACGTGGACACCACCACCATCGAGGCCGCCCGCCGGGCCGGCGTGGACCGGGTGCTGGCGCGGTCGGCGTTCGTCGAGCAGCTGCCACAACTGCTGCTGGGTGGACGCCGGGGCTGAAGCCCCGGCGCTCCGTACCCGTTGACCGAGAACCTCGGAACCCGAGAACCCGAGAACCCCATGCCCCCGTCCGTCCTCGACATCTTCGCCGCCCGCAAGCGCCTGCTGCCGTGGCTGCAGCCGACCATCCTGCGCGAATCGGCGTGGCTCTCGTCCGTGTCGGGCGGGCGCGCGCTGCTGAAGCTCGAGTCGCTGAACACCACGAACTCGTTCAAGATCCGCGGCGCCTTCAACGCGCTGCTGCGCCTCGTCGAGGCCCACCCCGAACCGGCCGCGCGGCCGACGGTGGTGACGGCCTCGGCCGGGAACCACGGGCGCGCGATGGCGTATGCCGCCGAGCAGCTGGGTGTGCGCGCGGTGATCTTCACGCCCTCCACGGCCCCGCTCGCCAAGCGTGCCGCCATCCGGCGCCACGGCGCCGACCTGCGAGACGAAGCGCCGGACTACGACGCGGCCGAGCGGCTCGCACATGCCTTCGCGCGGGAGCACGGCGGCATGTTCATCTCCCCCTACAACCACCCGGACGTCATCGCCGGCGCCGGCACGATAGGCCTGGAGATCGTCGAGGCCCGCCCCGACCTCGACACCGTCGTCGTGCCGCTCGGCGGCGGTGGCCTGGGCAGCGGCGTGGGCCTGGCCATCCGCGCCGCCGGACCTCGCGCGCGCGTCGTGGGCGTCGAGGCCGAGGCGTCGACGCCCTTCACGACCAGCCTCGCGCGCGGCGCCATCACCACCATCGAGCCGGAACCGACGCTCGCCGACGGCCTGGCCGGCAACCTCGAGGCAGGCGCCATCACGTTCCCGCTCGTTCAGCAGGTCGTGGACGAGGTGATGACGGTCAGCGAAGACGAACTGCGCGCGGCGATGCGAGCACTGGCCGCGGAGGAACACCTGATCGTCGAAGGCTCGGCGGCCGTGTCGGTGGCCGCGCTGGCCTCGGGGCGGATCACCGGCCCCGCCGCCGCGGTTGCGATCGTGACCGGCGCCAACATCGACCTGGAGACGTTCCTCGCCACCGTCGGAACGGCGGCTCGCAGAAATTGAGTGATTGCCGATTGCAGAGTGAGCGATTGATTGGGAACTGTTGGATTGGCGATTGAGTGATTGATTGGCGATTGAGCGATTAGGCGATTGAGCGATTAGGCGATTAGGCGATTGAGCGATTAGGGGACTGTGGAAATGTGAGATTCGACGAAGCGTCCGGCGTGGAGCGTTCGGCGCGCTGACCCACGAATCGCTCAATCCTCCAATCCAACAGTCACCCATCAATCACTCAATCGCGCCAATCCCCCAATCCCCAATGAATCGCTCACTCTGCAATCGGCAATCGCTCAATGGCCGCCCCGAGCGGCCCCTACTTCGGCGGGCACGAGGGCCTGATTTCAACACGGCTGGGCAGGCTCCGCCCGGGATGGTCCATCAGGTCCTCGATGACCCGCGCCACGTCGTCCGGGCTCAGCTTCCAGTCGGCGCCGGTGTCGGGCTCGCGGCCCGAGAAGCCCGTGGCCACCGAGCCCGGGAGCACGTAGCTGACGCGGATGTTGTCGTGCCGCACCTCCTGCATCAGCGCCTCGCTGAACGCGTTCAGTCCCTGCTTCGACGCGCAATAGGCGGCGCCGCCAACGAAGGGGTTCTTGCTGGCCAGGCTGCTGATGTTGACAATCCACCCGCCGCCGCGCGCCTTCAGGTGCGGGAGCGCGGCGCGACAGCAGTAGAAGACGCCGGTGAGGTTGGTGTCGATGATTCTCCGCCACTCGTCGTGCGACAGCTCCGAGATCGGCGCGCCGACACCCACACCTGCGTTGTTCACCAGCGCGTCGAGCCCGCCGAATCGCGCCACCACGGTCTGCACGGCCAGGTCGACAGCCGCCGGGTCCCGCACGTCGCACACCAGCGCCAGCACCCGACCCGGATCGCCGCACTTCTCGGCCAGGGCGTGCTCGGCCCGCGCCGCCCCGTTCGACGTCGTGCAGGTGACGGCCACGTGGTGGCCGCGGGCGAGCAACCGTTCCGCCACGGCGAAGCCGATGCCGCGCGAGCCGCCGGTGATGAGCGAGGTGAGAGACATGAGTCCTCCTGCGTCGAGGGTGAACGCTGCGGCTACAATCCTACTGTGACCATCGTCATTCTCGGCGCGGGCGACATCGGCGCCGCCGTCGCCCGCCAGGTGGCCGCCGCCGACATCGCCGCGCGCGTGGTGATGGTGGACGACGCCGGCACGGTCGCCCAGGGGAAGGCGCTCGACATCGCGCAGGCCGCGCCGGTGGACCGCTACGCCACCAGCCTCGCGGGCACCGACGATGTGACGATCCTGACGGGTGCGGGGGTCGTCGTGCTCGCCGACCGTGTCGGCGCCGGAGAGTGGGATGGCGAAGCAGGCCTGGCCCTGCTGTCGCGCATCACGGGGCTCAACCAGGCCGCCCCGATCGTGTGCGCGGGCCCCCTGCAGTCCACGCTCATCGATCGTGGCGTGCACGAGCTGGGCGTGTCGCGCACGCGGCTGTTCGGCACCGCGCCCGAGGCGCTGCGCGGCGCGGCCCTCTCGCTCGTCGCGCTGGAGGCCGAGACCTCGCCCGCCGACATCTCGCTGATGGTCGTCGGCCGCGCGCCGCACGAGATCATCGTGCCGTGGGAGGCGACGAGCATCGGGGGCCGCCGCGCCATCGACGTGCTGGCACCGCCGGTCATCACGCGCCTCGAGGATCGCTTGCCGCGCACGTGGCCGCCGGGCGCCACGACGCTTGGCAGCGCCGCGGCACGCGTGCTCGGCTCGATGATCACGCGGGCGCCGCGCGCGCACGTGCTGCAGGTGGCCGTGGCACGCGGACCAGCCCTTCCGGGCCGCTCGGCGATGCTCCCCGCACGCATGTGCCCGCAGGGCATCCTGCGCGTGGAGCCGCCGCCCCTGTCGTCGCGCGACCGCGTGCGGCTCGAAACCGCCCTCGCCCGCTGAACGAATGCGCCGCGCCCTGCTGCTCGTGATGCTCGGGGCCGCGACGCTGGCGGCCCAGGACCTGGCGCGCCCAACGGCGGCGTCGTACCTGGCTCACGTCCGGCACCTGGCGTCGGACGACTTCGGCGGACGCGGTAATGGCACCCCCGAGCTCGAGCGTGCCGCCGAGTACATCGCCGCACAGTTCCGGGAGGCGGGCCTCGCCGGTGGCGCCGGCGACGGATCGTTCGATCAACCGTTCGACACCGAGGTCCGCATCGAGCCCCCCTCGAGCACCACGATGGTGCTCGCCCGCGGAAGCCTCACCCACACCTTTGCCCTCGGCTTGGATTTCTATCCCCTGTCGGCACTCGACCGCGCGCCGGGCGCGCGTCCACCATCCTTCGACGACACCCCGCTCGTGTTTGCCGGCTACGGCATCTCGGCGCCGGGCCTCGGCTACGACGACTATGCCGGAATCGACGTGCGCGGAGCCGCGGTACTGGTGCTGACACACGAGCCCCAGGAGAACGACGAGGACAGCATCTTCGACGGGCGTAACCTCACGCCCGCGGCGTCCATCTCGGCCAAGGCGCGCGAGGCGCGGGACCGGGGGGCGCGCCTGCTGATGGTGGTGGAGGATCCCTCGCACATCGACGACCGGGCGATGCGCGGCGTGTGGTGGTCGGACCCTCAGCGCGACACGCTGGGCATCCCGGTGCTGCGCGTCGCCCGCGAGCGCCTGGCGCAGGCGGCGCCCGGACTCGATCTCGAGCGCGTGGGCTACGACATCGACCGCACGCTGGCGCCGCGGTCGAAACCGCTCCCGGACCTGACGCTCCGCTACGTGGAGCACCGCGCGCAGTTCACCACGCGCATCAGGAACGTGGTGGGCGTGCTCCGGGGCTCGGACCCGTTGCTGGCACACGAGGCCATCGTCGTGGGCGCCCATTACGATCACGTGGGCACAGGAGGCGAGTTCTCGGAGGCGCCGGAGGCCACCGGCCACATTCACAACGGCGCGGACGACAACGCCTCGGGCACGGCGGCGCTGCTCGAGATGGCACGCGCAGCGGCAACCACCCGAGAGCGCTTCCGCCGCTCAGTGGTGTTCGTCGCCTTCGCGGGTGAGGAGCTGGGCCTGCGAGGGTCGAAGCACTATGTCGATCACCCGCCCATCCCGCTCGACCGGACCATGGCGATGGTGAACCTGGACATGGTGGGCCGCGCGCGCGGCCGCGTGCTGGTGGGCTCGTTCGGGTGGCGCGGCGGCTTCCCGGCGCTCTTCAGGCGCATGCGATCGTGGACGCGGCTGCGGCTGGAGGACTTCCTTCGCGGAGGAGGCTACCAGCAGGACCAGTCCGATGGCGCCTCCTTCGCCAGCCGCGGCGTGCCCGCCCTCGCGTTCTTCACCGGGTTTCACGCCGACTACCACCGGCCGTCGGACGACTGGGGGCGCATCGACGCCCAGGGCGGAGCCGAGGTGGCCCGGCTCGCCCTCAGGGTGGTGGAGGAACTGGCGCGTCAGAAGGCTTCGGCTGGGCGGTGAAGCGTGAGGCCGTCGGCGAAGTCCACGAGGCGCTTGCGCAGCATCAGGCGCCCGCGGTGCAGTCGCGACTTCAGCGTCTGGTCCTTCAGGTTCAGCCGGCGGCTCGCTTCTTCAGTGCTGAGGCCCTGCAAGTCGCGCAGGATGACCGGCGTGCGATAGATGGACGGCAGCGCGTCCACGGCGTCGGCCAGTCGCTCGCGCATCTGCTGGCGGAGCATCTGCTCGTCGGCCAGGGCCGACCAGTCGGCCGGGTCGAGGGCGCGCGGCCCGCCGCTCGCGTCCTCCACGACCGCTCCGACGGGCACGTCGGTCATCTCCGCCATCCGCGCGGCACGCGTGTGCCGCAGCCGCGACATCGCCGTGTTGAAGGTGATCCGGTAGATCCACGACGAGAGCGCCGCGTCGCCCCGGAAGGCGTCGATCTTCCGGTACACCTTCATCAGCACGTCCTGGGTGACCTCTTCGGCATCTTCACGATTCTTCACGTAACGGAAGGCCAGCTGGAAAATCTTCGAGCCGTATGCCGCCGACAGCTCGCCGAGGGCGCTGTCGTCGCCCTGGCGGAGCCGTTCCACGAGGTGGGTTTCTGTAGCCTGATCGCGCATCGCCAATGACCTCTTTTGCATCTCTCACAGGACTAGAACCCCGAGGGTGCGGGGGTTATTCCCGGAGGGATGCGATTGGGGGCGGGTAGGTGCGACCGGGGGGCACCGCACCGAGGCTCGGAAGGAGCGCAGGCGGGGTCGGAGCCGGGCTTGCCGCGCCGTCGCTCGCCTGGCCGTCGGGCGAGCGGAGGCGGGCCTAACTCGTTGAAATCGAGTGTGTTACGTCCCGCTCGAAGAGCGCCGCGAACTCGTCTGCGAGCGCGGTTTCCGCGTCGGGGATGGCCTGCGGGCGCCCGGTGACGGCCTCGAGCGAGGTGACGCCGCGGTCGGTGATGCCGCAGGGGACGATGAGGCCGAAGTAGTCCAGGGAGGTGCTCACGTTGAAGGCAAAGCCGTGGCTGGTGATCCAGCGCGAGATGCGGACGCCGATGGCGCCAATCTTCTCGGGCCCGCGCTCGAGGTGGGTGACCCACGTGCCCGACAGGCCCCGGATGCGGCCGGCCTCGACGCCGTGGCGGGCGCACACGCGAATCATCACCTCTTCGATATCGCGCACGTAGCGGTGTACGTCGCGGCGATCGGGATTGAGGTCGAGGATCGGGTAGCCGACGACCTGTCCCGGCCCGTGGTAGGTGACGTCGCCGCCACGCCCGGTGTCGAAGACCTCCACGCCAAGGGCCTCCAGCCGCTCGGTGGTCGCGGGAACGTGGCTTCAAACGTCCTTCTTCACGCCCACCGTGAGCACGTGCGGGTGCTGCAACAGCAACAGCGTGTCCGGGATGTGCCCCGCGCGGCGCTCTTCGACGAGCCGCTTCTGAAGCTCGAGCGCCTCCGCATACGGCACGACGCCCAGCCGCCGGACTTCAAGTGGTCGCATGGTCAGCACGAGCCCGGGAACACGAAGGACACGATGGCCACGAAGCTGAGAGAGGACGGGATCACACGAAGCAGATCAGGATTGACGCCCGCAAGCGTGCGTTCCGCCCTGCGCGCGTTCTCGTACGTCTTGCTGATCTCAATACTTCGTGCGTCCTTCGTGCCCTTCGTGCCCTTCGTGTTCCCGTGTACAGGGCTTCTACACCTGCGCGGGATCGAAGTGCTCGATCGACTTCTTCAGGTCGGCCATGAACTGGTCGGCGACGGCGCCATCCACCAGCCGGTGATCGTAGCCGAGCGTGAGGTGGCCCATCGTCCGGATGCCGATCATGTCGTCGATGACGACCGGGCGCTTCTCGATGGTGCCGACGCCCAGGATGGCCACCTGCGGCTGGTTGATCACCGGCAATCCGAACTGCGCGCCGAAGGTGCCGGGGTTGGTGATGGTGAACGTGCCGCCCTGCACTTCCTCGGGGTTCAACTTCTTGGCGCGCGCGCGGTCCGCGGCGTCCTGGATGGACCGCGACAGGCCGAGGATGTTCTTCTCCTCCGCCCCCTTCACCACCGGGACGATGAGGCCGTTCTCGAGGGCGACGGCGATGCCGAGGTTCACCGAGCCGCGGTAGATGACGTTGTCGCCGTCGATGGACGCGTTGATCACGGGGTGCCGGCGCAGGCAGTCCACCGCGGCCTTGGCGATGAACGAGGTGAAGGTGAGCTTGACTCCCGTGGCCTCGTACTCGGCCTTCTTCGCCTTCCGGATCTGGTCCACGCGGCTGTAGTTCACCTCGAAGACCGAGTACACGTGGGCCGAGGTGTGCTTGCTGATCACCATGTGCTCGGCGATCTTCTTCCGCATCACCGACATCGGCTCGACGCGGTCGGAGGGCAGGCGGAACACCGGGGGGGCGAGGCCGACGGGTGGCCGAGCCGCCGGGGCGACTGGCTGGGTCGCCGGGGTGGCTCCCGGGAGCGCCGGGGCCGCGGCCCCGATTGTCGCGCGCGCAGCGCCGCTCTCGATGAACGAGAGGATGTCGGTCTTCGTCACGCGCCCGCCGATGCCGGAGCCGGCGATCTGCGAGACGTCCACGTTGTGCTCCTTCGCGATGCGGCGCACGAGCGGTGACGAACGCTGACGCTCTGACGTGGAAGACGCCGCAGACGCGGATGGGGCCGCAGATGGCGCAGGACCGGCCGCAGATGCCGTAGATGACACAGATGCAGCAGAAGGCACCGACACGGCAGGAGCGACAGGCGCCGGTGCGGCGGCGGCCGCGGGCGAGGCCACGGCGGAACCGGCCTCGCCGATCACCGCCACGACGCTGTTCACCGGGACGGTCTCGCCCTCCTTCACCGAGATGTCCAGCACCACGCCGGCCGCGGGCGAGGGGATCTCGGCATCCACCTTGTCGGTGGAGATCTCGAACAGCGGCTCGTCGCGGTCCACCGCGTCGCCGACCTTCTTGATCCACCGGACGATCGTGCCCTCGGCAATCGACTCGCCCATCTGGGGCATCACTACGGGAGTAGACATGGGCAATTACTCTTGAGGTCTTGGGTCTTGGGTCTTGGGTCTT
>DAIRFN010000106.1:0-15260 GCA_036795065.1 Vicinamibacterales bacterium | reverse complement strand
CGAGACTATGCCGCCGCAGCACGGTGCGCCACACCCATGTGGTGCGTTCCACCTGGAGTGCGTCCGAGACGTCCTCGACGCCCCGCAGCCGCAGCGCGTCGGGCCCGCCGACGCCCTCGAAGTGCCAGAACGCCTGCGTGCCGGCAAACATGACCGATTCGATCGGCGCGACCCGGAACGGATCGGATCCCGCGCGTGACCGTACGGCCAGGACCGCCGGCGAGGGCTCGTCCAGGTCGGTCCGCGGCCGCGGCTGGATGAGCAGGGCGTCCACCGTCGGCACGCCCGTCTCGACCTGCAGACCTCCCGGCGCGATCGCCGCCGCGGCGCAGGCGCAGAACGCCAGCACGCCGGCCGCCGCAGGCCGCCACCTTACACAGAGCGACAGCAGAACCGCGGCTCCCGCCAGCACGCTGAGCAGCGCCATCAAGGTGGCAACCTCCAGCGAGCGCTCGGGAACGAGCGCGATGCCGAGTGCGGCGCCCGCCAGGACGAGCGTCGCGGCCAGGGCGGGCCCGGACGAGGCGCGGTCCAGGGCCCAGGCCACGCCGATGCCCGCCGCCAGCAGCCAGGGCGCTATCGTCGCCGCCAGGAACGCGTTCCCCACGTGGTGGATGCTCGCGATCAGCGGCACGCGCAGGAGGAACTGTGTCGGGACCAGCCCGAACGCGAGGGCGCCCAGCAGCACGATGACCAGGACCGCGCCCAGGGCACTGCCGGACCTGACCAGCCGCCCGGGGAACGCGATCAGCATGAGCGCGCCCATCACGGCCAGGGGATGCACACCTGTGAGCGGCATGCCGGTCGCGAGGGCACCAAGGACGAACGCGGCCAGGTGCGGCGCGCCGGCTAACTGGATGCCGGGCTGATCGTACAGCGTCCACGATCGGCTGAGCGTGTCGACGAAGATCACCCAGTGAGGTGCGGTCATCAGCAGCGCCGCCACTCCCCCGACCAGCGCCGCAACCATGCGCCCACGCGTGTCGCGCCAGGCGTCGCGGCCCAGCAGCAACCCGGCCATGCCGGCGGCGTGCGCGGCGACGAGCCCCATCAGGCCTTCCTTGGGCGTCGTGCCGACCATCTGGAGGAACGTCGCTCCCGCCAGCCAGACGGCCACCGAGCCGCGCGCCGCCGGCGCGACGGTCGCCAGTCGCGCGTAGGCCCACAGAATCCACGGCGCGTACACGATGGCGAAGTACGCGGGGTGGTTGAAGCGCATCGTGAAGTGGCCCACGAAGGGCGCCACGAGGGCCAGTAGCGCACCAGCGCCCCAGTTGCCGGTGGCGGCCACGACGGCCGCGCCGGTGCCGACGGCGAAGACGGCGCGGGCCACCACGAAGCGCACGTCCATGGCCGTCGCCGGATCGGGGATGGCCAGCGATGCCAGGTGGAAGGGATCGAGGGCGAACGTCTGCGCCTGGCCCCAGAGCGGTTCGCCGGCCGTGTTGTACCGATTCCAGAGCGGCAGTTCGCCCATCGCCAGCGCCTCGCGCTGCATGATCGTGTAGGGAAGGACCTGCCACATCGTGGCGCCGATGTCGGCGCCACGGGCGTCCTCGGCCATGGTCTCCGCGGCGCCGTACACGAACGGGGGCCGGTCGTAGAGCATGAACGCGGGGCCAATGGCGGGGGATACGAGGCTGCGGCCGAGGAGCAGCGGATAGGTGGCGACGAGCGCACCGGCCACTCCAGCACAGACGATCGCATGGTACGGCCGTCGGCGTGCCCACGCACCCACGCGCGCGAAGGGCGTGGAGAAGGCCGTGACGCGGTCCGCGAGCATGGCGATCAGGAGCGCCGCCAGCGTCGCGGCAAATGATCGCGTCGCGACGCCGGCCAGGTTCACCCCCGGAACGAGTAACGGCGGCGTGGCCGGCGCGAACTCGAGCTGCGGGTCGTTGGCGTCGGGTGGGGTCGTCACGGTGAACGCCCCGCCGCCCGAACGCTCCACGCTGGCCTGGATGGTGGACCGGATGTCGTCGGGCGACAGAACGGCCAGGGTCTCGCCCCGGCGGTTCACCACTCGCAACTGCCCGAACACGTAGCGTCCCGCGCGCGTGTTGGGGTCGAGTCGCCACAGGCGATAGCGCCCGGCTGGCAGGGGCAGCCGATAGGTGACGAGCTCGTCTGAGGGCGCAATTTCCACAACCACCGAATCGGCTTCCCTGATGCCGGCCCCACGGTCGTAGAACACCTGCAGCATGCCGCTGGCAGACGACGCCAGCCTGACTTCGAGCGCGCCGAGCCGCGCGTCGTGGAGGGTGTCGGCCACCGATGCGATCGCATAGACCCCTCCGACGAGCAGGGCCAGGACGATGCGCGGGATCCACAACATGAACCGGTCGGGCCGCACGCGTGGGATTGTAACGTGCGCCCGGGCTCTCGCCGCCGGCTCGCGCACGCCCTGCTACACTGGTGTGGCGCATGCCCCAGTCAGCGCCGTCACCTGGGCAGCCGCGGCTCGCGGCCTGCCCGCTCTGCGGCCACGAACACCTCGTCTACCAGTTCACGCACGACATCACGCCGGTCGTCCGTTGTGATGGCTGCTCGCTGCTGATGCGCAATCCGCAGCCATCGGATGCGCAGCTGGCGGCCATCTACACGGGGGACTATTTCCTCGGGACCGCGCCGGCCGACCGCGCCGCCACGTTCGAAGAGGAAGTGAACGCGCTCAAGCGCGCGACGGCGGCCGGCTACCTGGATCGCGTCGAGGCCTATCGTGGATGGACCCCCGAGACACGGCAGGGCAAGCGGCTCCTCGAGATCGGCAGCGGCCTGGGCAACATGCTCCTGGAGGCGCGCGCGCGGGGCTACGAGGTCACGGGCGTGGAGTACGCCCACGCCTCGGTGGCGCGGGCCAACGCGCGGCTGGGACGGGACCTCGTCGTCCAGAGCACCGTGGAGTCGGCGCCGCTGGCCGAAGCCGCGTTCGACGTCTGCGTGTTCGCGGACGTCATCGAGCACACGCGGGATCCGCTGGCCGTTGTGGCGCGCGCGTGGGCGCTGCTGGCGCCGGGCGGCACGCTGTTCGTGGCCATCCCCTCGCTCGACAGCTGGTCGGCGCGGCTGATGCGCCAGAACTGGATGGAGTTCAAGGCCGAGCACCTCTTCTACTTCGACAGCCGCACGCTGGAATCGCTGCTGGTCCGCGCCGGTTTCGACCAGGTGCGCATCGACAAGGGGCGCAAGACGTTGAGCCCCGGCTACGTGATCGCGCACTTCGAGCGGTTTCCGGTGCCGGTCGTCTCGCCGCTCGGAAAGCTGGCGAGGGCCGTCGTGCCGGGCGCGCTGCTGCGGCAGCGGATGGGCGTGGTGGCCAGCGGCATCGACGTGCTGGCGCACAAGTCGGCGGCCGGCCCGATCGACCGGCGGCGCCCGAAGCTGTCGGTGGTGATGCCCGTGTTCAACGAGCGCGCGACGTTCGCCGACGTGGCCTCGCAACTGGTGGCCAAGGAGATCCCGGGGCTCGACCTCGAGCTCGTGATCGTCGAAAGCAGCTCCACCGATGGCACGCGCGACGAGGTCAAGCGGTTCGAGGGCCACCCGCGGGTGAAGGTGATCTACGAGGACCGGCCGCGGGGCAAGGGCCACGGCGTCAGGACTGGCCTGAAGGAAGCCACGGGCGATTTCGTCCTCATCCAGGACGCGGACCTCGAGTACGATCTCAACGACTACGAGATCCTGCTCGAGCCGCTCCGGGCGTTCCGCAACGCCTTCGTGCTGGGCGCGCGGCACGGCATGGACGGCAAGACCTGGAAGATGCGGCACTTCACCGACCAGGTGCTGGTCAGCCGGGTGATGAACTTCGGCCACCTGTTCTTCACGGCGCTGTTCAACCTCGTCTATGGCACACGCCTGCGCGATCCGTTCACCATGTACAAGGTCTTCCGTCGCGACTGCCTCCACGGCCTCACGTTCGAGTCGAACCGCTTCGATTTCGACTGGGAGCTGGTCGGCAAGCTGGTGCGGGCGGGCTACATCCCGATCGAGATTCCCGTGAACTACACATCACGCTCGTTCAAGGACGGCAAGAAGGTGAACTTCTGGCGCGACCCGTTCACTTATTTCCGCGCGTGCTTCAAGTACCGATTCGTGCGCCTCGGCAAATAGGTCCGCCGCGCCGGGCTACCGCCACCGGGCCATGGCCGGCACGCCGTCAGCGCCTCGCCAGCACGCCGAAGGCGGGACCGTGCTGGTGATCGGGCTGCTCATGGCTCGTTTCGATGTCACCGAGTCCGAAATGCGCGAGCGCGGTGAGGATGTCCTCGCGCGTCAGCCAGTGCGAGTACGGCCGGCTGCCCCCGCAGAATCCCTGTGAGTCGAGGGCGGTCGCGTACTCGTGACGGTGGAGGTGGTGATGAAAGCCGCCGTGCTCGGCTGGGGTGCCGGCCACGACGCGGTGCGCGGTCGCAGGATTGGCCTCGAGCAACGCCTGGTCGTAGTAGTGGGTCCAGAGGAACACCGCATCGCTCACGCCGGCGAGACGGGCGATCAACTCAACCGGATCCACCATGTGGTAGAGCACGCCGGATGCGAACACCACGTCGAAGCGCTCCCCGGCACCTCGCAGGAAGGCGATGAAGTCGCCGCAGACGAACCGCGCGGCAGGCATGCCGAGCAGTTCCTTTACGACCAGGCACTTCAGGTAGGCGCGCGTGTTGCCCTCGATGGCCAGCACGTCGGCCGCTCCCGCCCGGTCCAGCATGTAGCTGTGGCCGCCCTCGAGCGGGCCCAGTTCGAGGACCCGCTTGCCCGCGACACCGCTGAGCCGATCGATGGCCCACGCCGCGCGTGGATCCTCGAAGAGCGCGGCGTGTCCCGCCGACAGGCGATCGAACGGCGGCGGCAGCTTCGACGTCCACTCGCCACGGAAGATGTCGAGCGCGTTCTGCGGGGACGGGGACTGCGTCACGTACGCGTCGAGAATTCCGGCCGCGCGCTCGGCGGATGGGACCGCGCCGGGCCCCTTCGCAAGCCGCGCGAGAGTCGCCCGAAACCTCGACATCCTGTTTTCCTTCATCTCTCGGGCTCCATCTGCCTACGCCACGAGGTCCGCCACCATCGCGCCGATCGCCAGCGAGGAGGTCAACCCCGGAGAGTCGATGCCCGCGACCTGCACGATGCGCGGGTTCACGGTGTCGCGCCGGATCAGGAAGTCCGCGAACGGCTCCTCGGGCGGGCACAGCTTCGCGCGGATGCCCGCGCTGCCCGGCTGCAGGTCCGCCAGCGTGACCTCGGGCAGCAGAGCGCGCGTCTCGTGCACGAACGCCTCGAGTGGCAGGCGGTCGTGCTCGTAATCGTCCTTGTCGTCCTGGTAGCGGATGGTCGGCCCCAGCAGGACGGTGCCCCACGTGGTCTTCGTGAGGTGCACGCCCAGGCTGTGGCCCGGCGTGTGTGGGACGGGATAGACCATGCCGTGCACCAGGTGCCGGCTGCCCGGCGCCAGTTCCGCGTACTCGCCGCGCGCCGGGTAAATGGTGAACGACTCGCCCCCGAGCACCCGGCTCACCTCGTCCGCGTACAGCCCCGCGGCATTGACGACCGTGGTGGCGTGGATGGACTCGTGCGGGGTCATCACCTCGATGCGGTCGCCGGCCGGCCGCGCGCCGGTCAGCGGCGCGGCGCGCAGGATGGCGACGCCCGCGGCCTCGGCGAGCCGGCCCAGCACGCGCACGTAGCTCTCGGGCTCGATGTGTCCCGTGGTGGGCGACCAGAGCGCGGCGACACCCGCCACGTGCGGCTCCTTCGCCTTCAGGAAGGCCCGGTCCACCATCTCCACCGGCACGCCGTTGGCGGCCGCGCGCTCTGCCAGTGCCTCGAGCGCGGGAATCTCCACCGCCGTGGCCGCCACGATCAGCTTGCCGCAGCGGGCGTGGGGGATGTCGTGCCGCCCGGCGAACGCGAGGAGGCGCTCGCGCCCGTCCACGCACAACCTCGCCTTGAGCGATCCGGTGGGGTAGTAGATGCCGGCGTGGATGACCCCGCTGTTGCGGGTGCTGGTCTCATGCCCCAGGCGAGGGTGCTGCTCGAGCAGGCACACCGACCAGCCTCGCCCGGCAATCGCCAGCGCGCTGGCGAGGCCGGTGACGCCGCCCCCCACGACGGCCACATCGATGTCGGTCATCGGCCGATATCATCGCCGATCTGAGTCGACGATCCTCAATGGGTGGGCGGGCCCCGGGCCCTCCTCGCACCTGCGGCGCCGGAAAATTGCACCGGACGCCCCGACGGAGTACGATCGGAGGTTCGTGACCGTTCCCCTTCTGGATCTACAGGCGCAGTACCAACCCCTCCGCCAGCCGCTGCTCGACGCGCTCACCCGCGTGGCCGACAGCCAGCGCTTCATCGGCGGCCACGAGGTCGACGCCTTCGAGCGCGAGGTGGCCGCGGTGGTGGACGTGCGTCACGCCATCGGGGTGTCGTCCGGGACCGACGCCTTGATCGCCGCGCTGATGGCGCTGGACATCGGCCCGGGCGACGAAGTGGTGCCGAGCACGTTCTCGTTCTTCGCCACGGCCGGTTCCATCGCGCGCGTCGGCGCGACGCCCGTGCTCGTGGACATCGACCCCGAGTCGTTCAACATCGACGTGGTGGCGGCGGCCCGCGCCTGCACCGCGAAGACGAGGGCGCTGATGCCCGTGCACCTGTTCGGCCAATCGGCCGACATGAGCGCGGTGCTCGCTCTCGCCGACGAGTATCAGTTGAAGGTCATCGAGGACGCCGCGCAGGCCATTGGCGCCACCGACCACGGCGGGCACGCGGGCGCCATCGGCAACCTGGGGTGCTTCTCGTTCTTCCCCAGCAAGAACCTCGGCGGCTTCGGCGACGCCGGGCTGGTCACCACCAACGACGATGGCCTGGCCCACAAGGTCCGCCTGCTGCGGAACCATGGCATGGAGCCGAAGTACTTCCACAAGACCATCGGCGGCAACTTCCGGCTCGACGCCATACAGGCGGCGGTGCTCCGGGTGAAGCTGCCGCACCTGGCCGGCTGGACCGAAGGCCGGCGCGCCAACGCGGCCCGGTATCGCGAGCTGTTCCTCGACGCCGGGCTAGACGGCAGCGTGCGGCTCCCCGTGGATCGCCCGGACCGCTATCACATCTACAACCAGTTCGTGATTCGCGTCGCCGATCGCGACGGCCTGAAGGCGCACCTCGACGCGGCCGGCGTCGGCACGGAGATCTACTACCCGGTGCCGTTCCACCTGCAGGAGTGCTTCGCCAGCCTGGGCCACAAGGCCGGCGACTTCCCCCACGCGGAGCAGGCGGCGGCTGAGGTGCTGGCCCTTCCGATCTACCCGGAGCTCACCAGCGAGCAGCAGCAGTACGTCGTGGACCGGATTGCCGCGTACTACCGTCCGCGAGCCTGACGGCCGATAACCGGACGACAGCCCAGGACCTCTCACGCCCTCACGACCCAAGACCCAAGACCCAAGACCCAAGACCATATGGACCTGAAGAAGCGACTCGAAGCGAAGGAAGCGGTAGCCGGCATCATCGGCCTGGGGTACGTGGGCCTGCCGCTGGCCGTCGAACTGGCGCGCGCCGGCGTGAAGACCATCGGATTCGACGTGGACGTCCGCAAGATCAGCGAGCTGGCCGCGGGCCGAAGCTACATTCCGGACGTGCCATCGGACCACGTCGCGGAGGCGGTGAACGCCGGGATGCTCATCCCGACCACCGACCCCGCGTCGCTGTCGGAGGCCGACGTCATCGACATCTGCGTCCCGACGCCGTTGCGGAAGACCAAGGACCCGGATCTCTCCTACGTCGTCAAGGCCGTGGAGACGACGGCGGCGGTGTTGAGAAAGGGGCAGCTCATCATCCTCGAGTCCACGACCTATCCCGGCACGACCGACGAAGTGGTGAAGCCGGCACTCGAGGCCAAGGGCCTGAAGGCGGGCCGCGACTTCTACCTGGCCTTCTCGCCCGAGCGCGTGGACCCGGGCAACCCCACCTACCAGACGAAGAACATCCCGAAGGTGGTGGGCGGGATGGACGAGGCGAGCACCGCCATCGCGAGCGCGTTCTACCGCCAGGTGGTGGACACCGTCGTGCCGGTCACCTCGACGCGCGCCGCCGAGATGGTGAAGCTGCTCGAGAACACCTTCCGCGCTGTCAACATCGGCATGGCCAACGAGCTGGCGCTGATGTGCCACCGGATGGGCATCGACGTGTGGGAAGTGATCGACGCCGCCAAGACCAAGCCCTTCGGCTTCATGCCCTTCTATCCGGGCCCGGGCCTGGGCGGCCACTGCATCCCGATCGACCCGTTCTACCTGTCGTGGAAGGCGAAGCAGTTCAACTTCGAGGCCCGTTTCATCGAGCTGGCCGGCCAGGTGAACGGCTCGATGCCGGAATACGTGGTCACCCGCGTGGCCGAGGCCCTCAACGCGCACAAGAAGCCCCTGAACGGCTCGAAGGTCCACGTCCTGGGCGTGGCCTACAAGCGCGACATCGACGACGTGCGCGAGTCGCCGGCGCTGGATGTGATCGAGCTGCTGCTGCGCCGGGGCGCGTCGGTCACCTATTCCGACCCGTACGTCCCGGAGATCGACCACGGCCCGCACCAGATGAAGGCGGTCACCCTCGACGCGGCCATCGCCGCCGGCGCCGACTGCGCGGTCATCGTCACCGACCACAAGGCGTTCGACTACCCACGCATCGTCTCGTCGTTTCCGCTGATTGTGGATACCCGCAATGCGCTGAAGGGCGTCAGGAGCGAGAAGGTGTTCGGGCTCTGAGCGCAGGCGGGGGGCCATCAATGTCCAGTAACAAGCTCCCCACGCGCGCCCTGTTCTGGGACATCGACGGCACGCTGCTGGTCACCGGCCGCGCGGGGTTGATTGCGTGGGAGCGCGCGTTTGCGGCCGCCACCGGCGGCCGGGCCTTCCCGACGGTGCGGACCGATGGCCTGACCGATCACCAGATTGCCGGGTGGCTGCTTGGCGCCACGTCGCCCGACGAGACGCCCGGCGTCGAGGAACAGCAAGCGGTAGCCGCGCTCGTCGCGCGCTACGAGGCGGCGCTTGCCGATGCGCTGCCGCTCAGGCAGGGGCGCGTGCTCGCGAACGTGCGGCCCGTGCTGGAAGGGGTGCGCGACGAGCGGCCGCACCTGCTCTCGTGGCTGGTCACGGGCAACACGATGGCCGGAGGCACGGCCAAGCTCCGGCACTATGGCCTGAGCGAGTTCTTCCGCGCCGCGGATCCGCTGGAGGCCGGTCGTGTCGACGCGGTTCCCCTGGTCGGCGCGTTCTCGACGCGCGTCGAACCGCGGGCCAACATCGTGCGACGCGCGCTGCAGATGGCCCAGTCGCGCCTCCCCGGACTGCGCCCGGGTGAGGCGCTGGTGATTGGCGACACCCCGTACGACATCGAGGGCGCGCACGCCATCGGCGTGCCGGTGCTGGCGGTGGCCACCAACACGCACTCCCTCGAAGAGCTCGCGGCCCATCGTCCGTGGAAGGCGGTCGGCGTCCTGCCCACGTGGGATGAATTCCAGCTGATGACGTGGGAACGCTAGAACCCTAGACCCTCACGCGCCCGACCTCCGCGACGAGCGTGGCCACGGTCACTGCGATGGCTGGGTCCTGCACGGGATACCCGAACAGCAGGGCCATACCGATTCCCGCCAGCATCACGCGCAGCATCAGCGCGGCGCCGCTCGTCGCGGGAGCCAGCAGGCTTCTGACCGCCAGCGCGGTGAGCCACAGGATGGGCAGCAGGCCCAGCACGCCCTGCTCGGCCCAGGTGTGACGCCAGAGGTTCTGGGCATTGTCGGGCGGAATCGCCCGGCCCGCCACGCGCTGGTGATAGGCCGTCGACAGTCCCGTGAACCGCCCGACGCCAACGCCCATCACCGGGTGCTCGCGGATGGCTTGCACCGCGGCGAGGCCATAGCCGTCCCGGCGCCAGAGCAGCTCGTAGGCGACCGCTGAAAATGACGACGTCGGCGTGAATGCCACCAGGCGTGCCAACGGTGTGCCCGGTGCGGCGCGCGGTGCGACGAGCGCAATCAGGGCGACAGCGAGTACCGTGACCGCCGCCGTGGCCGTCAGGAGCGCGCGCCGTGAGACGCCGCGCCTGGCGGCCCATACGAGGGCCAGGCCCGACACACCAATCGCGATGAGGATGATCGTGGTCCGTGCGCCCGACGCCCACGCGGCGGCCCAGAGCAGGACCGCAAGTGCCGTGGCAACCAATGCGCCCGGCACGCCGCCTCCGATCACCGTCCACGTCAGTGGCGCCCAGACGGCCGTCGCGACGCCCATCGGATTGGCGTCGCCCATCAGCCCCACGGCCCGGTGCAGTGTCGACCATGGCTCGCCGCTCAGCCAGGATGGATCGACGAAGCGCTGGTAGAGCGCCGCGCCGGCCGTGATGACCGCGCCTGCCAGCAGGGCGCCGGACCACGCCGCGGTGCCCGGCGCGGCGGCGCGACGGCCGTCGGCCATGTCCGGCGCAGCCAGCAGACGGTCCATCCACAACGCGAGCGACATCTGCAGCAACGCGGTCGTCACGATGGGACCGCCCGCCGGCGAGGTGGGAAGGCCATAGTTCACCTCGCGGGCGAAGAAGAACGGCCAGGTGACGGCCACCCCCGTGGCCCACCACGCCAGCGGCACGCGCCACCTGCCGGCGGCACGCCACCCGTTCCACGCCGATCCGCCGAGCGCCAGCCCGGCAAACGCTGCCAGCCAGAACGGCATCGAGGCAATGCCGGGCCCGCCCACGAGCCGCGCCGCACCGTACGCGATGTAGGCAAACGCCAGGACAACCGTCGCGGTGACCGCGAAGCGCCAGCGCGCGGCGAGGGCCGTGCCGAGGAAGATGGCGAGCAGGCTGCCGACGAGCGCGGGTCGGGACGCCATCGGCCAGAGCCCGGCAGCCACCGCGAGCAGCATCGAGCCGACGACGCCAGCGCGCGTGACGCTGCCCAGCGTCATCCCGAGACCCATGCCGCGATCTCTGGGTTCTCTGGATGGCGTGTCATCTGCGGCGCGCGCTCATCGGCCATCTTTCGGCGTTGCAACCACGGCCGTCCGCATCTGCGCATCTGCGGTCTCCGTCGGTGTCTGCGCATCTGCGGTCCAGTCCCCATCCGCGTCATCTGCGGCCCAGTCAGTGTCTGCGGCCCGTCCGCGTCTATCAACGTCTCCAGGCCACGACCACGTAATCGAGCGGCGCGTACAGCTGCGTGTTCAGCCGTTCGACGTTTCGGTCGAACGCATCCGCGAGATCGATCAGTCCCCGGCCCTCGACACCGGTCGTGGCGAGGTCCACCTGCCGCACGCTGGCCGGCGACGCCAGCAGTCGTTCGCTCGCTGGCAGTGGCGCCTTCAGCCGGATCTCCGCGTCGAGGAAGCCCGAAGCGGTGACCACGAACTTCAGGGTCTCGGGGTGGATGGGGCGCACGTGCGTGAGGTCGCGGATGTAGCTGGTGAAGAACGCCGACCACGAGGCGACGTTGATGGTTTCGAGGGCGACGGGCGAGCCGGGCTGCAGCACGCGGAACGCCTCGTCCAGGAAAGCCAGCAGGTAGTCGGGCTCGAGGTGCTCGACCACCTGCGCCGCGATGAGGCCGCCCAGCTCGCCGTCGCCGAGGCCGCGGAGATACGACAACGCGTCGCCCTCCTTCACGTCCAGGCCGGCCGCGACGCACAGCTCCACCATCTCGTGGTTCAGGTCGATGCCACGCCCGCGGATACCGCGCTCGCCCAGCAGCTGCAGGAACTCGCCGCGGCCGCAGCCGACGTCGAGCACGTCCTGGCGTCCGGCGAACAGGGGGACGTAGTCGTCCTGGCGCTCGCGGATGAGCGCGCGGTCGCCACGGAAGAGATCCTCGAACGCGACGTACTTGTGGCTGGACAGACGATCGGAGGAGAGGGCAGCGGAGGGTGCGGTCTGAGCCGAGTCGCTGCGCGCAGGTGCGGGCGGGCCCGCCTCGCCGAAGCTCGCTGTCGGTCGGTCGAGTACTGGCCGGTGCGCCGAGAGCTCGCGCTTCAGTGCCTGCACCGTCATCTGCATCGTCGCCAGCGAGGTGCGCAGCCCCTCGTAGCGTTCCCACCGCTTCAGCACATCGTCCGAGACACCGCTGAGCGCCGCGGCCAGGCCGCGGACGGTGTGCGCCAGCTGGTCGTGCGTGTGCGCCAGCCGGTCGTACGCATCGGCCACGTCCTCGCTGATGCGCGTTGCCAGCCCGTTGAACTCGTAGTCCTTCGTGTCCACGTAGGGCGTCAACTGCTGGAGGAAGACGATGAGGCGCGACTCGAAGCGGAGGACGAGATCGATGTGCTGGCGGAGGATGTCGAGCGTGGCGGCCACCGCGTCGGGCACGGCGCGCTGCTGCGCGGCGTTGCGGTTGAGGTGATCGACCACGGTCGAGTTGAAGGCCTGCTGCTGGTCCAGCGCCGGCTTCACCAGCGCCAGCACGACGCCCGCGATGCGGCCGCGCCACCCGCCAGGAGCCGGCGGCATCGCCTGCGTGATGGCCCACCGCTCGTTGAGCGGCGTCATCTGCGTCTCGTCCGGCAGCGGCGGGCGCGCGGGCAGATCCGGCAATGCCTGGATGGCCGCGTCGAGCGCGGTCAGCGCCTCGTTGTAGCGACGATCGGCCTCGTGGCGCGCCTGCTTCAGCCGGGCGAGATCGGCCTCGGATACGGTGCGGACGACCTTCACCGCCCGACGACCCCCTCGAGCGGGCTGCTCGCGGTGGCGTACATCTTCCGCGGGATGCGTCCGGCGAGATAGGCCAGCCGGCCGGCCTCGACGGCCAGCTTCATCGCGCGCGCCATGGCCACCGGGTCGTTCGCGCCCGCGATGGCCGTGTTCATCAGCACCCCGTCGGCGCCGAGCTCCATGGCCACGGCGGCGTCGGACGCCGTGCCGACGCCGGCATCCACGATGACCGGCACCTTCGACTGCTCGCGGATGATGCGGATGTTGTTCGCGTTCTGGATGCCGAGCCCCGATCCGATGGGCGCGCCGAGCGGCATCACCGCGGCAGCGCCGGCGTCCTCGAGCTTGCGGCACACCACCGGATCGTCGTTCGTGTAGGGCAGGACGACGAAGCCGTCGTTCACCAGCACGCGGGTGGCCTCGACGAGCGCGGCCGTGTCGGGGAAGAGCGTCTTCTCGTCGCCGATCACCTCGAGCTTCACCCAGTTCGACATGCCGGCCTCGCGCCCGAGACGCGCCGTGCGGATGGCCTCGTCCGCTGTGTAGCAGGCCGCCGTGTTGGGCAGCAGGAAGATTTTCGAGGTGTCGATGTAGTCGAGCAGCGACTCGGTCTTACGGGTGAAGTCCACGCGGCGCACTGCCACCGTCACCATGTCGGCGCCCGAGGCCTCGTGTGCGGCGCGCATCACCTGGTTCGACGAGTACTTGCCGGTGCCGACGATGAGGCGGGAATGGAACGTGCGGCCGGCGATGACGAACGGGTCGGACATGGGGGGATTGTACCTCCTGACGGGAGGGGGGCTGAGCCTGCCGGGAGGCGGGCTGAACCTGTCGGGAGGGACTCGATCGGGAGGGTCTACCCACCCCCGACGAAGTTCACGATCTCAATCACATCGTCCGGGCGGATGGGCGTGTCGTCGTAGCGCGCCCGCTTGACGACCGTCTCGTTCAGCTCCACGGCCACGCGGCGGGAGTCGATGTCCAGGTGAGCCAGCAGCGTCGCGACGGTCAGGGGACCGGGGACCTCGCGCGGTTCGCCGTTCAGAGTGACGTTCATCGCTGACTCGTAGCGTACCAGAACAGTCCAGAAGCGTTCCATATTCATCAGGATGCGGTCATCACCGGGGCGAATTTGAACACCTGTTCGAAGGCATATAATTGACCGGATATGTCTCCGCTGGCCTCGGCATCCGACCCGCTTGGTCTTCCTGGATTCACGTTTGCCGATCTGCACGATCCCGGACGCCTGGCGGACCTCTATCGGCAGTTCACCTCCGCGGTCGCGGCCACCGAGCCGGAGCTGTGGCAGCAGTGGGAGCAGTACCGGGCCGTGCCCGAGTCGCTGGGCGCGGTCGCGCGCGGCAACCTCATCGTGCAGATGGCGCCGCACGTCAGCCGTTTCGTCGCGCAGCTCTTCGGAGTGGGGCCGGCCGCCGACGAGCTGGTGGCCGCCACCCGCGCTTACGACGACCTCTTCCGCTTCAAGAACGACTTCGTCAAGCGGCGGTCACTGCCGCTGCTGAAGGGCGGCGCCCGCGTCTCGGCCACGCCCGAGGATCACGCGTTCGTCGAGGCGATCATCGCCAGCGCTCGCGCCGGGGCCGAGGCGGCCATCTCCCGCGTCGGCTGCATGCTGCTGGACCGCGAAGAGGCAGCGCGCGCGTCGGGCGACGAGACCGCGAAGGCGGCGGTCGCCGCCGACATCGACAAGATGAAGCGCTGGGCGGCCGCGCACCTTCACGATCCGCGCTACCGCGACTGGGTGATCTTCCGGTTCCCCGAGACGATGGATGCGGAGCACCTGGTCCACGTCACGCGGCCCCATCCCGCCCATCCCGAGATCGTCACCGGGCCGGACGCCAGGCTCCGGCGGCGCGAGGGGTTCGTGCTCACCGACGCGCGCTACACGCCGCGCGAGACGCTGAGCGAGATTCACTACTGCGTGCTGTGCCACGAACGCGACAAGGACACGTGCTCGAAGGGCATCAGGGACAAGGAGGGCACGGTCACCGAGAACGCGCTCGGCATCAGGCTGGCCGGCTGCCCCCTGGACGAGAAGATCTCCGAGATGCACACCGTGCGGAAGCGGGGCGACGCCGTCGGCGCGCTGGCGATTGTCACCGTGGACAACCCGATGGTGCCTGGCACGGGCCACCGCATCTGCAACGACTGCATGAAGGCCTGCATCTACCAGAAGCAGGAGCCGGTGAACATCCCGCAGGTGGAAACCGGCGTGGTCACCGACGTGCTCCAGCTGCCGTTCGGGGTGGAGATCTACGGCCTGCTCACCCGGTGGAACCCGCTCAACATCAAGCGCCCCTACGCGCTGCCGTACAACGGGAAGAACGTGCTGGTGGTCGGCCTGGGACCCGCAGGCTACACGCTGTCGCACTACCTGCTGAACGAGGGCTTCGGCGTCGTGGCCATCGACGGCCTGAAGATCGAGCCGCTCGCCGACGACATCGTCGGGGCCCACGGTCACCCGCCGCGGCCGATCCAGCAGTGGAGCGAGATCTACCACGCGCTGGACGAGCGCGTGCTCGAGGGCTTCGGCGGCGTGTCCGAGTACGGCATCACGGTGC
>DAIRFN010000009.1:24166-39178 GCA_036795065.1 Vicinamibacterales bacterium | reverse complement strand
CCGCCTGCCTGACCGATTCCCGGCGTCCTGGACCGTCGCTCTACGTGGCGGTCTGCGGGCGCCGCGACGCCGTGCTGCCGCGCAACGTCCAGAAGGACCCGGAGGCCTCGCTCACGTGGGTCTTGAAGGACGAGGTCATTGCCCGCGGCGAGATCTACTACGCCAAGCTCGGTCGCGGGAAAGCCACGTTCGTCGCGCCGCGCATGGTCCCCTTCTTCAAGGCCGTCTGGGGCATGCGCAGGGCCGAAGAGCACACGCGATTGAGCACGAGCGCACAGGCCGTCCTTCGCGTGCTCCGCCGGGAGTGGGAGATGGCCACGTCAGACCTGCGCGATGAATCCGGCGTCAGGGACCGCGCGAGCTTCACGCGCGCGATGGACGAGCTCCAGGCAGCAATGCTCGTGGTGCCGAGCGCGGTCCTCTACCAGCCGAAGTTCACCTACATCTGGAGCCTCGGCATCGGGCGGTTTCCCGACGCGTTGGTGCGGCGAGTGAGGCGGGAGGCGGCCGTTCGCGAGATCGCGCGGTGCTTCCTCACCGGCGCGGGCCTGACCATCCCCGGCGAGCTGGCGCGCGTCACAGGCCTGTCGCGGCCCGAGGCCGGGCGGGGCAACCGGGCGCTGGTGGCTGAAGGCTACGCGACGATGCTGGCACCCGGGACGTATCAGCTGGTGACGGGTACCAGCGACGCGCCGTAGCCATCGCCACAATCGGTCCCGCGCCCTCACACGGGCGTGTTCCAGCCACCCACATCGTCCGCGAAGCCATCCGCCTCGGCCGGTCCCCACGAGCCCGGTTCGTACGAGAACAGTCGCGGCGGATGCTGCAGCACGGGACCGACGATGGCCCACGCCGCCTCGACCACATCCTGCCGGGCGAACAGGGTCAGGTCGCCGGCCATCGCATCCCCCAGCAGGCGTTCGTAGGCGTCCATGTGGCCGGGGGCGTCCTTCTGTGGCTCGACCACCGACAGCTCCACGGGGGCACCCACCATGCCTTCCCCCGGCTGCTTGGCGCGCGCGCCGACCGCGATCGCCACGTACGGGCTCAGCCGGAAGCGCACGTAGTTGCCGAGCGCGGGCACGGGCTCGGCGAACACGACGGGCGGCGCCGCGCGCAACTCGACGAGCACCTCGGTGGTGGTGACCGCCAGCGACTTGCCCGCGCGCACGAAGAACGGGACGCCGTTCCACCGCCACGAGTCCACGTGCAGTCGCAGCGCGGCATAGGTGCCCACCTCGGACGCCGTCGCTACGTCGGGCTCCTCCCGATAGCCCTTGAACTGTCCCAGGATCACGTCGTCGGCCTGCATCGGTCGGATCGTGCGGAGCAGCTTGGCCTGTTCGTCGTGCACAGCCGCCGCCGACGTGGACCATGGCGGCTCCATCGCCAGGTAGCTGACGATCTGCAGCAGGTGATTCTGGATGACATCGCGGATGACGCCGACCTCTTCGTAGAAGCGGCCGCGTCCCTGGACGCCGAACTGCTCGGCCATCGTGATCTGCACGTTCTCGACGTAGTGGCGGTTCCAGATCGGTTCGAGAAACGCGTTGGCGAAGCGGAAGTACAACATGTTCTGGACCGCTTCCTTGCCCAGGTAGTGATCGATCCGGAAGATGCTCTCTTCGGGAAACGCGTCGCGGAGCACGCGATTGAGGTCGCGCGCCGACGCCAGGTCGCGGCCGAACGGCTTCTCGACGATTACACGTGCGCGGTCGGTACAACCGGCGAGGCCCAGCTTGCCGACAACCTTCGAGAACATGCTCGGCGGGATCGCGAGGTAGTGAGCCGGGCGCTCGGCGCCGCCGAGCGCGGCCTTCAGGCGCGTGAACGTGTCGGTTTCGTTGTAGTCGCCGTCCACGTAGCGGAGGCGATCTGCGAGGAGGGGGAACGCGTCGGGGTCGGCTCCGCCGCCGTGCTCGACGACGCTGGACCGCGCGCGCTCGACGAGCTGGTCGCGCGTCCAGCCCGATCGGCCGACGCCGATGACAGGCATGTCGAGCCGCCCGCGTGCCGCCATCGCCTGGAGGGCCGGGAAGATTTTCTTGTACGCGAGATCGCCGGTCGCGCCGAACAGAACGAGGGCATCGGATCGGGGAGGTACGCCGTTCACGATCTCGCGTCTGCTCCTGGTGACCGGTTCACGCGCCCGAGCCCGACCATGCCTGCCTGCATCCGTGCACCTTTCCTGCAACACGCTAAGATCAGGCAGGGTACAACGGATGCCGTCGATACAGGTCGTCGAATCCCCGGCCGTGCTGGCCGACGAAGTGACCGCGCTTGTCGAGGCCGCGGCCGCCGAGGCGGTTGCCTCGCGCGGGCGCTTCGCGCTGGCGCTGCCCGGCGGCTCGGTGGCGACGACGTGCCTTCCCCGCCTCGCCGGGGCCCGGGTGGACTGGGCGCAGACCGACGTCTTCTTCAGTGACGAACGCGCGGTGCCGCCCGATCACCAGGACTCGAACTACGGCCTCGCGCATCGCCTGCTGCTGTCGAGGGTGCCCCTGCGCCCGGGCCACGTACGGCGGATGGCGGGCGAGTTGGCGCCGGTCGCGGCGGCACGGCGCTATGAGGAAACACTGATCCGCCTGCTGGGCCAGCCACCCGCCCTGGACCTGGTGATGCTCGGCGTGGGCGAGGACGGCCACGTCGGTTCGCTGTTTCCGGCGACACAGACACTCGATGCGCCAGGCGGATGGGTGGCTGCCGTGCTCGACGCGCCGAAGCCGCCACGACAGCGCGTCACGCTGACGCTGCCCACCCTCGTCGCCGCGGGCCGCATCGTCATCGCGGCCATGGGGGCCAACAAGGCGCCGGCCATTCGCGAGGCGCTGGATCCCGCCTCGGTGCTGCCGGTCGCGCGGGTGGCGCGTGGCGCCGGCGAGGTGCTGTTCATCGTCGACGCCGGTGCGGCCAGCCTTCTCGACCACGTCGAGCTGCTGCACGCACGAGGCGGCGCGCCGCCGTCGCGGGCCTGACCCCCGGGGCTTCTTCGCGGCTAGCCGACCTTGTCGAGGGGAGGTTCCGTGCCCTCGTCGGTCCCGGCGGCGACGGCCCCCCGGCGCCCGCCCGCGTCCGCCACCAGCAGCTCGATGTCGCGATACTCGCGCCAGTGGCGGTGTGTCATCTGCAGCATGCCCACCAGGGGCACGGCAAGGCACACGCCCACCAGGCCTCCCAGGCCCGCGCCGGCCCAGATGGCCACGACCACCGCGAGCGGATGCAGGTGCAGCGCGCGGCTGATGAGGCGCGGGTAGATGACGTAGTCCTGGAAGACGCGCAGCGCCGCCAGGAAGGCGAGGATCGACAGCACACGATCCGGGGCCACCGACGTGGCCACGACCGCCGTGACGATGGGGCCGGCGAGCGGCACCATCTCGAGGAGCCCGGCCGCCAGCGCCAGCGTGCCCGGATAGGGGAGGCCGAGCGCCGCAAAGCCAACCCAGCAGATTCCTCCGACGATGAGCGCCGACAGCGCCTGCGCTCTCGTATACGCGGCGAGGACGCTGTTGACGTTGCGCAGCAACTCGTCCACGCGCCACCGCAGGTGCGGCGTCGGCAGCACGCGCGTCGTCGATTTGCGGAAGCGACGCCAGCGCGTGAGCATCAGGAACGCCACCACCGGCACCAGCGACAGCCAGGGGACGAGGCCCTTGATGTTCACGAGCTCGGCCGCCAGTTGGCGGGCTTCCACCTCCACGCTTCGGGTCGTGAAGCGGGTGACGGCACCGAGCGACTGGTTGACGGTGAACGGGAAGCCCAAGGTCTCGTGCCAGCCTTCCGATGCGTGCAACTGGTCGACGAAACGCGCCGTGTGCTCGGGCACGAGCACCCGCATCCGTCCGAGCGCGGCATTGAGGCGCGGGCCGCCAAAGGCCCACAACGGAAACGTGGCGGTGGCGATGATGCCGTAGATGACCAGCGTCGCCAGCCCGCGCGACAGCGGGCGTCCGCGCCTGGAGGGCGCCGCGGCATGCCGCAGCCGCTCGGCGGCCGGCCCAATCAGGTACGCGAGGATGAAGGAGAGGAACGCCACCAGCAGCACGCCCGTGGCCGCGAAGTGGTCGAAGACGATGGCCAGCACCACCAGCGTGACGAGCAGGGCGATCGCGGAGAGGTAGGCGACCGCGCGCCACCGCTCGCCGGAGCTGGCCGGCTCCGCCCACGGCGGGTCGGTCCGACTATCGAGAGAAGACCGCGGCCGCACCATCTGATTGTAGATGGTCCGGCCGCGATCTGCTCGCCCGCCGCCGTGTCAGCGCGTGCGGGTCGCAGGCGCGATGCGCTGCAGCGTCTCCACGAACGTGCGGGCGTCGGGCTGGGTGGCCGGGCCCAGGCCGCGGACGACCTGCTCGTTCGAAATGCGCTTGCCGTAGAAGTCCTCGTTGGCGTCCTGGTCGTCACGGAGCGACGAGCCCTCGAGGGTCAGCCCGGCGAACAGGCCCTTCGCCCTGGAATAGGCGAGGATTCCGGCGGTCAACGAGGCGTCGGTCGAGGCCTCGGCCTTCCGGCCGACGGGGCCGGCGGCGACCGACGCGTTGGCGCCGAACGTGAACTCAGTGTCGAGCAGCTCCTGGACACCCTTCGGGTTCATCACCACCAGCACAAGGTCCACCGACTGCAGGCCAATCTGCCAGCCAAAGCTGCCACCGGTGAGCGTGACGAACCCGGGGGTGCTCCACGTGTTGTCCGCCCGGTTCCGGACGCTCATCACGCCCTTGCCGTGCTGCGCCCCGACGACGAATCCCCCCTTGACGAGCTGCGGAATCACCACGATGGCTTCGGCGCGCTCGAGGATGTATTCGGGAATCGCATCATCCGGCGTCTTCATCAGCTCGGTGAGCACCTCGGCCGACTCGGCCAGGCGCTTCTGCTCGCCGTCCGGCTCGGCAGCGGTGGTGGGCGTAGCGACCAGGAGGCCGGCCGCCAGCACCCCCGAGGCGGCCGCGATCCGCCCGACCCGGAACAGATTGCATGAAGTCATCGGAATCCCCCTTCGATAATGAACATCGTCACGGACGAAGGAGCAAGGGCTGTACCGGGTCACAACGTCCGCCTGGCGTCGGCCGTGGTCATGCCGCTGCCCCGCCCGCGCCCCGGGGTTGCCAAAGGTGGGCAAGTCGGTGCCGACATCGCTGGCGGGTCGCTCTTGGAGCAGTGGCACGTCCCTTGCGAATTGCCGAGATGCCCCATGACCTTGACGATTCACCCTGACGCCGGCATTG
This sequence comes from Vicinamibacterales bacterium, assembly GCA_036795065.1. Lineage (GTDB taxonomy): Bacteria > Acidobacteriota > Vicinamibacteria > Vicinamibacterales > UBA2999 > VFZN01. Next base: position 33,956 of record DAIRFN010000009.1, on the reverse strand, counting down.
CTCCGGTCCTCCAGGCCATCAAGAAGGCCAGGAAGTCCGTGGACATCGTGATCTTCCGTCTCGACATCACGGAAGTGGTGGATGCCCTGGCGGCAGCCGTTTCGCGCGGCCTGGCCGTGCGGGCGCTCGTCGCGCACACCAACCGCGGCGGGGAGAAGACGCTGCGCAAGCTCGAGATGCGGATGCTCGAAACCGGGGTGACGGTATCGCGCTCGTCGGAGGAAGTCGTGCGGTACCACGGCAAGATGATGATCATCGATGGCCGAGTGCTGCACGTGCACGGCTTCAACTGCACCAGGCTCGACGTGGACAAGAGCCGGAGCTTCGGCATCGCGACCACGCGCCGCAAGCTCGTGCAGGAAGCCATGAAGCTCTTCCAGCTGGACTGCGACCGGCGGCCCTACACCTCGTCGTGCGAGCACCTCGTCGTGAGCCCGGAGAACTCGCGGGCGCGCCTGGCGGAATTCATCAAGGCCGCGAAGCGGCAGCTGCTCATCTACGATCCGGAAGCAAGCGATCCGCGCATGCTCAGGTTGCTGGCGGACCGCGTGAAGGCCGGCGTCGATGTCCGCATCATCGGGAAGACGACCCCGTCGTCTCCCGTTCCGGCCGAGAAGTACCCGGGCAAGCGGCTGCACGTACGCGCCATCATCCGCGACGGCAACCGGGCGTTCGTGGGAAGCCAGAGCCTCCGGAAGCTCGAGCTCGACCGTCGGCGCGAGGTGGGCGTCATCGTCAGCGACAAGAAGGTCGTCCGCCATATGGCGGAGGTGTTCGAGGCCGACTGGGCGCGGACCCCCACAGGCCTCCAGTCCGTCAACGCAGATCTCGTGGACGTGCCGGCCTAACCCCGCTGTCCTCCCGAACGCTCGTGCCACCGCCACCATCGGGTATCCCACCGTCTGCTATGCTCCCCGAAGCCATGGCCGTGGATTTCGACACATCAGGCGGACCGCCGCACGACGACCCGTCCCGATCGGTGGACTCGGCCCGGCTCCTGGCCGCCATTGTCGAGTCGTCCGACGACGCCATCATCAGCAAGTCGCGCGAGGGCATCATCAGGACCTGGAACGCCGCGGCGGAGCGGATCTTCGGCCACAAGGCGGCCGATGTGGTGGGCCGGCACATCTCGATCATCATCCCGGCCGATCGGCTTGCCGAAGAGCAGGCGATCATGTCCAAGCTGCTGGCGGGAGAGCGCATCGAACACTTCGAGACGGTGAGGCAGCGAAGCGACGGGCAGACCATCGCCGTTTCGCTGACGATTTCGCCAGTCAAGGATGACGCCGGCCGTATCGTGGCGGCCTCGAAGATCGCGCGAGACATTTCGTCTCGCTCGAAGTCCGAGGCGGCGCTCCGCGAGAGCGAAGCACGTTTCAGGGAACTGGCCGACCAGATGTCGCAGTTGTCGGTCGAGCTGGAGCGGACCAATCGCCGCAAGGACGAGTTCCTGGCGACGCTGTCCCACGAGTTGCGCACGCCGCTCGCCGCCATCCGGAACGCGCAGGCCGTGCTGAACGTGGCCCAGGGCGAGCCCGCCCTGGCGGATCCGGCCCTGGCCACCATGAATCGGCAGATCGCGCAGATGACGCGCCTGCTCGACGACCTGCTCGACGTGAGTCGCATCACGCGCGACAGCCTGCAGCTCCGGCAGTCCCGCGTGGAGCTGGGCGCCGTACTCGCCGACGCGGTGGAGACCATGCGACCGATGTTCGAACGGAACGGATTGCAGCTCACCGTCGAGCTGCCGGACGCCCCGGTCTACCTGCTCGCAGATGCCGCGCGGCTGGCGCAGGTGTTCGGGAACCTGCTGACCAACGCCGCGAAGTACACGCCGCGGGACGGTCGCGTCTCGGTGACCACGGAAGGCGAGGGCGATCAGGTGGCCGTCATCGTCACGGACACGGGCATCGGGATTCCTCCCGAGATGCTCACGCGGGTCTTCGAGCTGTTCACCCAGGTCGATGGCCAGCACGAGGGCGAGCAGGGAGGACTGGGCATCGGCCTGTCGCTGGTGAGGCGGCTGGTGGAGATGCACGGCGGGACTGTCACGGCGCACAGCGAGGGCCGAGGGACCGGCAGCCGATTCGTCGTCCGGCTGCCCGTGCTGCCTGGCGTGGCCGTGTCCCCTCAGCCGAAGGTTGCGCCACAGGCGACGGGCGCGACGCCGCGCACGGTGCTCGTGGTGGACGACGAGCCCGACAGCGCCGTGACCCTGGCCATGCTGCTGCAGCTGCGCGGACACCGCGCGGATTTCGCGCACGATGGTCCGGAAGCGCTCAAGCAGGCCGAGGCGCTGGAGCCCGAAGTGGTGCTGCTCGACCTCGGGCTCCCCGGCATGGACGGCTACGAGGTGTGCCACCGCCTTCGGGAGCTGCCCGGGGGCCGGTCGATGTTCATCGTGGCCCTGACGGGGTGGGGACAGGAAGAGGATCGCCGCCGCACCCGGGAGGCCGGCTTCGATCTTCACCTGGTGAAGCCGGTCGATCCCGAGGAGCTGCTGCGCGTGCTGTCGTCTACTTCTTCATGAGCAACACGAGCCCTGCCACGAGCATGAGGCCGCCCGCGATTGGCGGCAGGGCCACCGACTCGGTCTTGTCCCGCGTGATCTCGATGGGACCCGCGTCCACAACCGTGTCCTTGCGGGTCCACGAGAACCCGCCGTAGGCCAGGCCGAGAATTCCGAGCACGACGAGCACGATACCCAGCAGCTTCATCAGATCCTCCTGGTGAACGTTACACGAGCCCGATGGGCGGGTCGCCCTTTTCCGCGGGCTGATCGCTCCACGGGTTGGCGGGCCTGACCTCCGACGGAACGGGCCGCCGCCAGTGCCCCATCCCGACACCCACCAACCCGATGCCGAGGGCGAGTGCGAGGCCCGCCAGGGGCGCGACGATCATCGGCGCGCCCGAGGGCTCGTCGGCCTGCTGCGCGGGCACGCCACCATCAAGGGCATCCGGCACACCGCTCCCCTGCCGGACACTGTCGGTGCCTGCCTGATAGCAGGCGCCGATCGAGCCACCAAGGCCGATCACAATCAACAGAACGCCGACGGGCATCAGCCACCGCATGGAATACTCCTTGGGCCCCGTTCATGGAGCCGGGCCCTGCGGACTTCAAAGCAAGCGGCGTTCCAGAGTGAGGCTGCTGTCGGTTACGGCTCAGGCGGGATGTGATTCGCTGATGCCGCACTCCTTCATCTTGTTCAGCAACGTCTTGTAGCTCACCTGGAGGAAGACCGCGGTCTTGCGACGATTCCATCGGAACCGCTCGAGCGCCTGCTGGATGGCTTCCTTCTCGGCCGTCATGGCCGCGTGCCGCGCCAGCTCCTGCAGGTTGACGACGGTGGGGGCCTCCGGTGCCGTGATGGCAGGAGGTTCCTCCATCGGTGGCGTCGCGACGGCGGCCGCGGCCGCCACGCCCGCATCGCGCGGCGCGGGCCACGCGGCTGGTGCGGGAGGCACGGCTGGTGTGAGAGGTACGGCTGGTGTGGGCCAGGCGCCCTGAGCGGGAGGCGCGAACGCCCCTTGCGTTGCGGCGGGCGAGAGTGGCACCACTGGCGTCGGCGGCGTCACGTACGCAGCCGGCTGCACGGGCGCGGGCCCGGACCCCGCCTGATCCTCGGCCGCTGTTCGTGACACGCGCAGCCGCCCGAGCTCGGCGAGAATGTGCGACTCGTCCTGGAGCACCACGAGACGCTTCATCATGTTCTCGAGCTCACGGATGTTGCCCGGCCAGTCGTACGCCAGCAAGGCCTCCTGCAGCACGATGGACGGGCGCACGGAGGGCCGGCGATACACGTCCGCGTACTTGAGCAGGAAGAAGTCGATGAGCGGCTGGATCTCTTCGCGTCGCTCGCGCAGGCTCGGGATGCGGATCTCGATGACCTGGAGGCGGTAGTAGAGATCCTCGCGGAACGAGCCCTGCCGCATCATGGCTTCCAGGTCGCGATTGGTGGCGGCAATCACGCGCACGTCCACCTCGACGTTGCGGTTGCTGCCCAGCTTGGTGAACTCGCGGTCCTGCAGCACGTGCAGGATCTTGGCCTGCAGCGCCAGCGGCATCTCGCCGATCTCGTCGAGCATGATGGTGCCGTTCTGCGCGAACTCGAACTTGCCGACGCGGGTGCTGGCGGCGCCGGTGAACGCGCCACGCTCGTGCCCGAAGAGCTCGCTCTCGAGCAGCTCGGCCGGCAGCGCCGCGCAGTTCACCTTGACGAACTGGTTCCCCCGCCGGGGTGAGCGCCGGTGAATCTCGCGGGCGATGACCTCCTTGCCGACACCACTCTCGCCTCGCAGCAGGACGCTGATGTCGCTGTCGGCCACCCGTTCCACCATGTTCATGACGGCCTGCATTGCCCGGCCGGAGCTCCAGCACACCTGCATGCCGTCTGCATCCTGCTCCGACTGCGTGCGCAGCCGCGCCACCTCGGAGGTGAGGGCCAGGCGCTCGAGGGCGTTGCGGATGGCCGCTTCCAGCGCGACCTCGCCGACGCCGTCGGGATCGCCCGGCTTCACCACGTAGTCGGCCGCGCCCAGCCGCACGGCTTCGACAATGGTGGCAGGCGTCCGCCCGCCCGAGAGCATGACGACATGGGCGGCGGGGTGCGCCAGCCTGATCTGGCGGAGCGTCTGCAGGCCGTCCATGCCCGGCATGGAAACGTCGAGCAGGATGACGTCGGGCAGGTTGCCCTCGCGGAGCCCGGCCAGCAGCGCGTCGCCGCTGTGGTAGGTGGTGGCCTCGTAGCCGCGCGTCCGCAGCCAGATCTGCAGGTATTCCGCGAAGCGCTCGTCGTCGTCGACGACCGCGAGCGTGGCAGCACTCATGCGTTCACCAATGGAAAGAGAAGACCCACCGCACCGCGGCCCGTGGCGTGATGCCACGCGCGCACGCGGTGCTGTTCGAGGACGAACGCCGCCCACAGCAGCGACAGGCCGAATCCACCGCGCACGACAGGGACGTCGACGGCATCCTCGCCGTCTGGCCCGCGGGGCAGGGCTTCCACCGCTGGTTCGCCGCCAATCAGGAGCGTCACCGACTCGCCCGCGGTGTGGACGCGCGCGACCCTTGCCGCGCCCCCGGCATCCTTGAAGGCCATCCGTGCCAGTGCCGCAACCGCACGGACGACGTCCTCGGTGCCGTTGGTCGCGACGGCGCGATCGGACTCGATCGAGCCGTGCCAGTCGGGCGCGTCTCCCGCCATGGCCTTCTGAAGCGTGACGAGCAACGCGCGCGCCGACACGCGTCCCTCCAGCCCCGGTGTCCCCGTATTCGCTACCGAGCCAATCGTTCCCATCTCGTCGCAGAGTGTAGAAATGACACCGAGCGCTTCCCGCGTGCGCTCCATTGCCGATCGCTGATCGGCCGCGGACGGCAGCCCGCCTTCGAGCAACAACTTCAGATAGCCCCGCGACACTGCCAGGGGCGTCCGAATCTCATGTGCGAGGGTATTCAAGACCTGGGCCAGCGTAGGGGTCACAGAGGCTCAGACTAGCACGGCGAGGCGAGGGGAAGGCGAGGGCAACTCAGGTTGTGCCACCCCATGCGCAGGAGTGGCACCGGAGTGCCCAGGATGGGCAGGGAGAGACCAGTGGGAGCGCGCCTCCGTGGGGTAGTGCTTCGGCGCGCTCCCGGTCCCGGTTCAGCTAGCGGCCGTCGCGGTCGGCATCGCCGGGCATGGCCCGCTCGACGCGGTGCCAGCCATCACGAACCGCGTCCTTCGCCTCGGACCACGCGAGGCGGGAGTTGGCCTTGGCCTTCTCCCAGCCGCTCTCGAGGTCGTACGCCGAGTCATCCCACGCCCGATTCATCCGGGCGCGCGATTCCCACCCGTAGCGGTAGGCGTCCCGGTAGTCGTCGTAGTTGGAGCCGGCCCTGACGTACGGCCGGGTCTTGAAGTTCTCCCGCCAGTACGCGTCTTCCACCGTCGGGTCGATGGCCGCCGCGATGCCGTGGCCGGCTGCGCCGCCCGCCACCGCGCCCACGGCAGCGCCGACCACCGCGCCCACCGGGCCGCCCACCGACGCGCCCACCGCCATGCCGGTCACAGCGCCGCCCGCCGCGCCCACGCCCTCGCCCACCGAATGGTCCTTCTTCAGTTCCGCCATGTCGCGCCTTCCTTCCGGGAAAAATGAGGCCTCGCCTCGGTTCAACCACCCTGTTGTCGTGTTACTTGCCAACCATCAACTCGTTGCGCACCTGGTAGCCAGTGGCCTTGCTCTTGGCCACCTGCTCGGCGATCGCCTTCTGCTCGGCCGTCGGCACGCGGCCCTTCAGCGTGACCGTCTTGGTCGTGTGATCGGTATCGACGTTGATGTCGCCCGCATCCACGCGCGTGTCGGCCATGAGCGCCGTCTTGACGTCCATCGTCTCGACCGCGGCATCCGCGGCGCGCCCGCCCTCGAGGACCGCGTCGCCCGTGGCACGCGCGGCATCGGAGGTCGCGGTGGCCACATCGCGGCCCGCTTCCTTCGCCGCTTCGCCGGCCCGCTCGGCCGCGTTGCCCGTCTCGCGCGCGGCCTCTTCGGCCCTGCGCTCCGTGCTGTCACTGCATGCCGTGGACATCGCGGCCGCCAGCAACGCCGCCCCGGTCCACACGCCGATCCTGTTTCGTGTCATTTTGCCGCCTCCATAAGTTCGTGCACTGCCCACGCCAACGAGAGGAGCAATATCGATGCCCACATCCAGCGCGCGGGATCGGCGCTCGCCATGCCACATGTGGGTGCGCGCCTTCCCACTTCGTGGCAACGCGGTCCCAGGCGATTCCGCATACGCGTGAGCGCACCTCATCCGGCGCGGCATACGAATTGCTCCGTGAGCGAGAAGCACATCAACTCTCAGGAGACCGCACACATGAAGACTCTCGCCGACGCGTTCACCCACACCCTGCAGGACGTCTATTACGCGGAGCACGCATTGACCAAGGCGCTCCCGAAGGTCATCAGTGCCGTGACGCAGCCCGACCTCAAGAAGGCCCTGCAGGCGCATCTCGACGAAACGAAGGAACAGATCACGCTGCTCGACGATGTGTTCAGCTCGATCGACGTGGAGGCGTCGGGCGAGAAGTGCGACGCCATCGACGGGTTGATCAAGGAAACCGAGGGCGTGATGGAAGAGGCGACCGGCAAGGCGGCGAAGCACGCTGCGATCGTCGGGTGCTGCCAGGCCATCGAGCACTACGAGATCGCGCGCTACGGCACGCTGCGCGAGTGGGCGAAGGCGCTCGGCCACACCGAGGCGCACGAGTTGCTGTCGCAGATCCTCGACCAGGAGAAGGCGGCGAACCACAAGCTGACGCACCTGGCGGTGACCGCCATCAACGAGGCGTGATCGCGCAGGCATGGACCTCCGCACCGGCGCGGCTTTCTGGCCGCTCAAGAACGGTCTCCTGAAAAGCTATCCCGCGCTGGCCGGAGACGAGCGCGCGGACGTGCTCGTGATCGGCGCCGGCATCACCGGCGCCCTGGTGGCGGAACGGCTCAGCGCGGCCGGGGCCGATGTCGTGGTGGTGGATCGCCGCGACGTCGGCACCGGAAGCACGGCGGCGACCACCGGGTTGTTGCAGTACGAAACCGACACGTCGCTGATGGAGATTGCCGGGAAGCGGGGCCTGGACGTCGCGGTGCGCGCGTACCGTCTGGGCCTCGATGCCATCGACGACATCGAGCAGCTCACTGAAGACGTCGGCGACGCGTGCGGGTTCTCGCGGCGCCCCAGCGTCTACCTCGCGTCGTCCGTGCAGGATGCCGGCACGCTCGAGGCCGAGTGCGCCCTCCGGCGCGCGCACGGGTTCGACGTCGAATGGCTCACGCCCGACGCGCTCCGCGAGCGATATGGCCTGGCCGCCGCGGCGGGCGGCATCGGCAGCGTGGGTAACGCCCAGATCGACGCGTACCGCTTCACCCATGCGTTGTTCGCCGCGGCGGGCCGGCGGGGCGCCCGCGTCTACGACCGCACCGAAGTGAGCACGATCCACCACCGCCCCGACGGCGTCGTGGCGGAGACCAATCGCGGCGGCTGTATCGACGCCCGGCGCCTGGTGTGGGCGGCCGGGTACGAGGCCGTGGAGGAAACCCAGCGCCGCGTGGGGCAGCTCCACAGCACCTGGGCGTTCGTCAGCGAGCCGCTGGCGGACCGCGGTGCGTGGGCGGACGGGGCGCTGTTGTGGGAAACGGCCCGGCCCTATCTCTACGCGCGACTCACCGACGACGAGCGCGTGATGGTGGGCGGTGAGGACCAGCCGCTCGGGTGGTGGCACCAGAGCGAGCGTCGCCTGCGGCGGAAGCGCGAGCGCCTGCTCGAGCGGTTCTCCGAGTGGTTTCCGGATCTGACGCTGGAAGTCGCCTACAGCTGGGCGGGTTCCTTCAGCACCACGACCGATGGGCTGCCGTACATCGGGGAGACGCCCGAGCACCCGCGCGCATGGCTTGCGCTCGGTTACGGGGGGAACGGCATCACGTTCTCGATGATTGCGGCCAACCTGATCCGCGACGCCTGGCTGGAGCGCTCGAACCCCGACGCGGAGTTGTTCCGCTTCGATCGCTGACGATCACGATGGGGTCGCGCCGGGCGCCTCGCAGGCGTGAACTACAATCGCTGCCGTGTCGGCTGCCCTGACCACGCTCGTCGGGATCGCCACGGCCCTCGGCGCCTCGATCGTGCTGGCGGGATGGACCGCAGGATCGACGAGCGCGGCCCGCCTGGGCGCGGGCTGGCGGGTGATGGTGCCGTCCACGGCCTTCGGATTCCTCTGCGCCGGCCTCGCGCTGGCGGTGGCCAGCTCCGTCGGCGTGGAACGCCGCGCCGGCGCCTGGACGGTGCGCGCGCTGGCGGTGGCCACCGTCGCGCTTCCGCTGCTGACCCTCCTCGAGTACGCGCTCGGGGCGCGGTGGTTCATCGAGCAGTGGCTGATGATGCCGTCCACGCACGGCAGCCCGGTGGACGCGTATGCCGGCCGGATGTCGGCGATGACGTCGATCTGCTTCGTGCTCCTGGGGATCGCGCTCTTCGCGCTCGCCTGGCCGGGCGCCTGGAGTGCGGGAGCCGTGCGCTACGCCGCGGGCACGACCCTCGCGATGAGCTGGCTGGCGCTGCTGACGGTGTCGTTCGACGCGGATCGGATCAGCGACACCCCGACGTTCCCGGGCATGGCCGCGCCGACCATCGTCCTCTTCGCGGTCACCAGCGCGGGCATTCTCTCGTGCTCGTCTCAGGCCATCGCGCGGTTGCGGGCCGCCAACGCCGACATCGGCCTGGCGCCGCGGCTGCTGATTGGGGCGTTCGTGCTGCCCATGTTCCTGGGCCGCATGCAGGTCTGGCTGGCCACGCGGCTCGACGCGGGACTGGTGACCGCCATCGTCACCACCACGTTCGCCTCCGTGGTGACCGCCGTGCTGTGGCGCAGCGCCGCGCGCATGCAGCACCTCCGCAGCCAGCGCGAGGCCCTCCGGGCCGACCTCGAAGCTCGCGTCATGGATCGCACGAAGGCCCTGGCCGACGCCAACGACGAACTCCAGCGCAGCCAGGAGCGCCTGCGCGAGGCCGACCGCCGCAAGGACGAGTTCCTGGCCACCCTGGCGCACGAGCTGCGAAACCCGCTGGCGCCTATCCGCACGAGTGTCGAGCTGCTCAAGGCCAACGGGCTGCCGCCCGACGTGAAGGAGCAGGCCCACCACGTCATCACGCGGCAGATGCAGCACATGGTGCGGCTCATCGACGACCTGCTCGACGTGAGCCGGATTGCCGCCGACAAGCTGACGCTCAGGCGCGAGCCGGTGGACATGCGGACCG
>DAIRFN010000009.1:0-24156 GCA_036795065.1 Vicinamibacterales bacterium | reverse complement strand
GTCATCGCGCAGGCGGTCGAGACGGCTCGAGACGCCATCGATCGTGCGCATCACGCGCTGGCCCTCGACGTGCCGGACGGGCCGGTCGTGGTGCAGGGCGACGACACCCGGCTGACCCAGGTCGTCGCGAACCTGCTGCTGAACGCGTGCAAGTACACGCCCCCCGGTGGGCGCATCACGCTGACGGCCGTGTCGCGCGACGGGTGGGTGGAGGTGCGGGTTCGCGACACCGGCATCGGGATTCCGGCCTCGTTCCTGCCGCGGATCTTCGAGAAGTTCGCGCAGGTCACGCCCGCCCTCGACGCGGAAGGGGGGCTCGGTCTCGGCCTGGCGCTCGTCCGGGCCATCGCGCAGTTGCACGGTGGGTCGGTCCATGTGCAGAGCGACGGCCCTGGTCAGGGGAGCGAGTTCACGCTGCGGTTGCCGCTGGCCGGGGCTCGCGGGAGCGAGGCCGACCTCCCCGCGCCCGACCTCGAGACGCCGGTTCCGAGCGCCGAGACCCGGCCACATCACGCCCGGCGGGTGCTGATCGCCGACGACAACGACGACAACGCCAATGCCCTCGCGGAGCTCCTGCGTCACCGCGGCCACCTGGTGGAAACGGCCAGGGACGGCGAGGCGGCGTATGCCGCGGCCGAGCGGCATCGGCCCGATGTCGCCATGCTCGACATCGGGATGCCCAGGCTCAATGGTTACGAAGTGTGCAAGCGGATCCGGGAGCAGCCGTGGGGGCGCCAGATGAGGATTGTCGCGCAGACCGGGTGGGGACAGACCGAGGACCGTCGCCGCAGCAGCGAGGCGGGGTTCGACGCGCACCTCGTCAAGCCTATCGACCCCGTGCAGTTGGAGCGGCTGCTGGAGCGATGACGCGCCCGCGGCGCCAGCCGAGGCGGCCATCGCGGTGGCGTGCGGGCACACGGAGGCGGCGCGGATGGCGCTTTGTCGATCCGCGGACGCTTCCGGCCAAGGGCGCCATCGACCTTGGCCTGCGGGCTCGGCGGCTGTTCTGGTCGTGGTGGCCATGGGCGCTGCTGGCGGTGTGGCTGGTGCTCGACGCGCGCTCGTGGTGGGCGGTGCCGGCTGCGCTGATGGCCTTCGTCAGCCACCTGATCGCGCCCCGGGAAGAGCCTCCGCGCTTCGGCCTGGACCACGAGTTCGCCGCCGCCTCGGACGAGTTCGTGGCGACGATGGCCGGGGCCACGGGCGTGCCGCTCATCGAAGGCAATGCGTTCGAGGTGCTGGACAACGGCGACGCCTTCTACCCGCGCATGCTGCAGGACATCGCTGCGGCCCGCTCGACGATCACGATCGAGGCCTACATCTACTGGGCGGGCACGATGGGGATGACGTTCGCGACGGCCCTGGCCGAGCGCGCACGCGCGGGCGTGCGCGTCACCGTCCTGCTCGATGCGGTCGGATCGGCCGATATCGGCGACGAGACCCTCGCCACACTCGAGAAGGGGGGGTGCCAGGTGGCCTGGTACAACCCGATCTCCTGGAAAACGCTGGGACGGTTCAACAACCGCACGCACCGCAAGTCGCTCATCGTTGATGGCGTCATCGCGTACACGGGTGGCGCCGGCATCGCCGACCATTGGCAGGGGCAGGCCCGCAACCCCGAGGAGTGGCGAGACGTGAACGTGCGCATTGACGGACCCGCCGCCATGCCCCTGCAGAGCGGGTTCGCGCACAACTGGCAGCAGGCGACCGGCGAGCTGGTGAGCGGGGACGGGTACTACCCGGTGGTGCCGTCGCGCGGCCCGCACGTGCTGCAGGTCATCCTCAGCTCGCCGGAAAGCGGCGCCTCGAGCGTGCGCATCCTCTACTACCTCGCCATCGTGTGCGCGCGGCGCTCCATTCTGATCGCCAACCCGTACTTCGTGCCGGACCCCGTCGCCATCCAGACCCTGGTCGAGGCCAAGCAGCGTGGCGTGGCCGTGCGGATCATGGTGGCCGGCATCCACAACGACAACTGGCTCGCCCGTCAGAACAGCATCCGGCTCTACGGACCGTTGCTGCAGGCGGGCATCGAGATCCTCGAGTACAACCGGACGATGCTGCACCACAAGGTGATGATCGTGGACGGCATCTGGGCCACGGTCGGCACCACGAACTTCGACAACCGATCGTTCGCGCACAACGAAGAGAGCAACGTGTGCGTATTCTCGCCCGAGGTAGCCGCAAGGATGGAAGCGACCTTCATGGCCGACGTTGCGGCGTGCGCCCGCGTCGACCTCGCCGCGTGGCGGCAGCGCGGCCTGCTGGCCCGTGCGGGCCAGCACCTGGCCTCGTTGCTCGAAGACCAGGTATGACCGTACCCGCGCGCGCAGCGTGCGCGCGCGGGTCCCGTGTGCCTACTGCTTCGTCTGGGGCGTCGTGATGACGACCTCGAACGCGCCGCTGTTGTCCGACAGCTCGTCGTCGTTGACCGCCAGGTACAGGCGCCCGTTCTCGGGCATGGGCACCGACGCCTGGTTGCCGATCGCGAAGGGCTGCCCGTTCGGGCCGACGCGGCCAATCAGGGCGCCGGCACGGATGGCCGGCATGGGTGCGGTGGGCGCGGTGCGATCCCGTCCCGGAGACGAGGCCTTGTCGGCCGCGTCCGCCGAGAGCTGGACCTCTCCACTGGTCACGAACCCGACGAACTGGCTCTTGCGGACATCGACACCCGTATCGACCCACCGCTCGGTCGCGCGCACGCGGATGGCGCCGGCCGGGGCCGGCATGTCTTCAGTGTGCGCCCCGCTGAAGTTACCCATGTAGATGCGGCTCACCTCACCAGCGGGGAGACGGCGCTCGGCGCCGTTGGTCATGCGGACGATGATCGTGCGCGGCTTCTCGGGGTCGCCCGAGCCGGCGCCACCATGCATGTCGATGAGCGTACCCTCCAGCCGGGTGCCATTCGCCAGGACGACGATCGGGCTGGCTCCGCGCGCCGCGCGCACCTCGGATTCGGGCAGGCCCGACGCGTTGCTGGCCCGGTCGATCAGGGCCACGTCGCCGATCGGCAGCCGGCGCTGGTCGTGCAGGCTCACCCGCACGTAGAGCGTGCCGTCTTCGAGATCTTCGAGCGCACCGCGGACAATCGTGCCGTTGCGCAACTGGACGGCGACCTGGTCGGCCTCCTGGGCACCCGCGACACCGGGCACCAACAGCCCCGCCATCGCCATATACATCACGAATCGATTCGCGCTTCTCATTGTCATTGCTCCCTGGTCAAGATGTCCGTGCCTAGAATCCGCAACCCGCCTGGTTGGCGGCGAACCACAGCACGATCAGCGAAAACGGCACACCCAACAGCCACGCGATTCCGTACTTCATGAGTGCCTCCTGACCTCACAAATAGAGCAAACGCGATGCCATCCCCGCGAGCACACGCCACGAGCAGGCGGGCGACGGGAAGAAATTGCGATGGGAGAGAACCGTGACGAGGGAGGAGGGAGCCCCCGGGACGCCGCCAATTTCTTCGGTGGCGCTCCGGAGGCCTGGTGGTGGGCTACATGGAGGTGGTGTTGCGGAGCCTGGTAACGCGTCGAGCCCGTGGCTCGACGAAAATTCAGCGTGTCGCCTCCGCGCCGACGCCCGCGGCGGCGTTGATGCCGTCCTCGGCCAGCGCGCTCAGCGTCTCGTCGGCGGCCGTCTCTTCGTCCAGCGTCTCCCGCAGCAGGTCGGCCACGTCGGTCAGTCCGATCGCGTCGGCCCAGGCGGCCGCTGTCCCGTAGGCGGCGATCTCATAGTGCTCGGCGCGCTGCGCTGCGGCAATGATGCCGGCGTCGAGCACCGCGTCCTCGCCGCCTTCCTTCAGGAGGTCGGATGCCTCTTCGACGATGCCCGCCATGCCGGCGCACACCTTCGCGCGGGGCTTCTCGTCGAGGCGCTCGAACACCTGCTCGAGACGGCTCACCTGGTTCTCGGTCTCGGCGAGGTGCGATTCGATGGCCTGTCGCAGCTCGTCGCTGGTCGCGGCCTTGGCCAGCCGTGGCAGCGCCTTCACCAGCTGTTTCTCTGCGTGGTAGAGATCGCGCACTTCGTCGATGAGGGCGTCCCGCAGCGTCGTTGGTTCGGCCATATCCGTCTCCTTGTCGTTCCCTGAGTGCAAGCCACGTTCCAGCGTGGGGCGGCGGCGTTGCGGTTGTTGTGCGCCTCGCGGCGCACAAAAAAGGTCGCCAGCTGCCCACCTGTGTGAAGCGTGGGAGCGAACGCCAGGGCGGCGGCTCAGCCGCGGCCCGTGCGTCCGGTCATGCTGGCCACCGTCGCCACCAGCTCGGTCGGATCCACGGGCTTGGCGAGGTGGCTCTGATAGCCCGCCATCAACGCCCGCTTGCGATCCTCCAGCCGTGCGAGTGCCGTGAGCGCGGCCGCGGGCACTGACGAGACGGGCCCACCCAGTCGACGCACGCGCTGCATGAACTCGTATCCGTCCTGGTCCGGCATCCCGATGTCGCTGACGATGACATCCGGGACGAGGCCATGGGACAGCTGACTGAGGGCGTCCTCCGCCGTGCCGGTGGTGACCACCGTCGCGCCCGAGTCCTCGAGCAGCCGCTGCACGATCTCGCGCGCGTCGACTTCGTCGTCCAGCACGAGAACCTGCACGCCCTCGAGCAGCGCCGCGAACTGCGCGGGCACGAGCTCGAGCGTGTCGCTCCTCCCATCGGACTTCGCATCCGCCGACGCCAGCGGCAGCCGCACCGTGAACACACTGCCCGCGCCCTCGCCGTCGCTGGTGGCATCCACGGACCCGCCGTGCATTTCGACGAGGTTCTTGACGATGGCCAGGCCCAGGCCGAGGCCGCCCTGGCGCCTCGTCGAGGAGGCGTCGCCCTGGCGGAACCGCTGGAACACGTGCGGCAGCAGCTCGGGCCGGATGCCGACGCCGGTGTCGCGGACCTGGACGTCCACGTGGCTGTCCACCTTGCGGAGCATCACCTGCACCTGGCCGCCACGCGGCGTGAACTTGATGGCGTTGCTGACCAGGTTCCAGATCACCTGTTGCAGCCGCCCCGGGTCGCCCTGGATGGTGCCGGCCGAGCCGAGCACCTGGACCAGCCGCACGCCCTTGGCATCGGCCGCCGGTCGGGCCGAGGTGACGGCCTCTTCGACGATCGACGCGAGGTTCACCTGCTGCACGTCCAGTCGGAGCTTGCCGGAGATGATGCGCCCGACGTCCAGCAGGTCGTCGATCATCTGCGATTGCCGCCGCGCGTTGCGGTCGATGACGTCGATCGCCTTGGCCAGGGTCTCGGGCTTCTGGTCCAGCTTGAGCACGCCGACCCATCCAAGAATGGCGTTGAGCGGCGTGCGGAGCTCGTGCGACAAGGTACTGACGAAGTCGTCCTTCAGCCGGGCGGCGCGCTCGGCTTCGGAGCGGGCGGCCCGTTCGCTGGCCAGCAGGGCCGCGCGCTCCTGTTCGGCGCGCTTCTGGTCTGAGATGTCGCGCCCGATGGCCACCAGCCGCACCACCTCGCCGTGCTCGCCGCGCACCGGTGTGACGATGACGTCCCACCACTGGCTCGTGCCGGAGGGCAGGGTTCGATTGGCCGTAAACCGGCCCTCGCCCGTGGTGGTGGCGGCCGCGATGGCCTGATCCGCGGGGCCGGCCTCGCGTCCCCAGAGCGCCGACCAGGGCTCCCGCTGCCAGTCGCCCTCCGTCGGCAGCTGCATCAGGCTGATTCCGGGCCGGTTCATCAGGACGATGCTGGCGTCGGGCTTCAGCACCGTGATGCAGTCGCCTGAATGGTCGAGGATGCTCCGATTGAAGCTCTCGCTCTGCTGCAGTCCGGCGGCGCTGGCATCGGCCTCGCGCTCGGCTTCGAGACGCGCGATCGTCTCGGCCGCCAACGCCAGGCGCCGGCCCTCGAAGGCGCGGTTGATCGAGAACGCCAGGAGGCCGAGCGCGAGCGCCACCAACGTCGTCGTAATGCCAAAGCCCAACGCGGCGCGTCGCGCCAGCCGCGCCTGGGTGGCGCGCTGCGCCAGCAGCGACTGTTCGGCCCCCCGCATCTGGTTGCCGAGTGCCAGCACCTGATCCATCACGCGCTTGCCGTGGCCCTCGGCCAGGCGGGTCAGCGCGCCGGCGGCGTCCCCGCCGTCGAAGCGACGAAGCATCTCGTTCATCTCGCGCAGCTTCTCGTCCACGAGCATCTCGAGCCGGACGACGGCCTGCCGTTGCGACGGATCGTCGTCGACGAGCGCATCGAGCTCGGACAGGGCGGCGCGCACCGTGCGCTCGGCGTCCTCGTGCGGCGCCAGGAAGGATCGGTCGGAGGTGAGCAGATAACCCCGAAGCCCGCCCTCAACGCCGAACAGGGTCAGAACCACGCGATCGATGGACTGGAGACCCTGATAGGTCCGATCGACGGCATCGGTGGCGCGCGTGAACCGCGTGTACTGGCCGACGGCCAATGCGCCGAGCGCGATCAGCACCACGATGGCGACGACGAAGGGCCAGCGCCATCTCGTCGATCCGTGAACATCTTTCGGGGTGGTCGTGGTCATCAGGGGATGAATCCAGCTGTGGGTCGTTTGCGGCTCCCCCGCTACGCCCGCGGGGCGGGGGGCTCCGAGATCACCTACGCCCGCGGGGCGGGGGGCTCCGAGATCACCGGCTTCTCCGACGGCAGGCGCATCGGAGGATCGGTGGGAGGCGGATCGATGGACGGCTCGCGGTCAACGTCTGGCGCGACCGGGTCGTCCGGCGGCACCACGGGGTGCTCGGGCGAAGGCGACGGCTGCGGCGACGGCAGGCCCGGAATGGTCATGGGCGGCGTGGGTTGGTCAGGCATGCGCTGGTACCTCACCTTCTCCTGAGCAAGATGCTCGCCAACCAACGGACGCGCCGGTCGCGGCGATCGGCCGGCGGCTCGCGCCTCGGCTCAGGAGAGTGGGTAGCGGGCTTCCACAATCTGGCAGCCTGCGGGGCCCAGTGGGTGATCGGACGCCCCGATGAGAGCTGTGGCCGCGAGCCGGGACCCTTGCCGAGACGGCCCGAGGTTTGCTGAGGCAGCGAGGCCAGAGGTGAATGTCATGTTGAACACGTTGCTCATCGTGCTTGTCGTGCTGTGGTTGCTGGGGATGGTCAGCTCTTACACCCTCGGCGGGTTCATCCATGTGCTGCTGGTCCTGGCCGTCGCGGTCCTGCTCATCCGGGTCATCCAGGGCCGGAACCCCATCTGAGGGGTTGACCGCAAGGAGAACGGTCATGGGGCGAAGTCTTCTCGGAGCGTGCCTTGCCCTCGTGGCGTCGTCGGCCCTCGCGGACGCCGGCGCCACGATCTGTACGGACGGACGCACCGCGGTGGCGGTCCCGCGCTCCTACGTCGCGGTGCGGCGCCTCGAGGCGTTCAACCGCAAGAGCAACAGCTCGGCGTGGATGGAGGTGCGGACCACGCTCGCCGATGGACGCCTCGAGGTCGAGATCGTGGACGAGGGCGGATCGAACTACATCCGAGAAAAGGTGTTCAGGCGACTGCTCACGTCCGAGCAGGAGCTGACCGCCCGCCGGGGACCGGGGGCCGCTTTCGGATTGGCGGCGGCCACGTGCGGTGAGCCCGAGGCCGCGACCCCCGGCGTCGTGCGCCTGCCGCTCGATGACGAGCCGACGGCGGCGCTCGAGAACGCGCAGTTGTTCGTTCGCGAGCACGACGGCCAGCCCGCGCGGCTGGTCGGGCGGCTGCGGAAGAACCCGTCGTTCTGGATATCACGCGTGGACCTGGAGTGGTCGTATGCCCCGACGCAGGGTGGGGTGATCGTACCGGTGGAGTTCCGGTCGACCGCACGCGTGAAGTTGTACGGTGAGTCGTCGCTGCGGATGCAGTACGAGTACGTCTCGGTGAACGGGCGCCCCGTGGGCCTCGTGGCGTCCCGGGACTGAGGAGCCTGCCCGCTTCCAGGTTCCGCATCCGGCAGCCTCGCGTATGCTGACGGCGATTCACGAGAGAACCTGGAGGTACCCGTGCGCACCGCGATCACCCTGCTGGCCGGCGTCCGGCGCTGGAGTGCGATCGCCGTTGCGTCGGGCCACGGCCGCATGGTCTATCGCAATCCGGTTGGGTCCACGCGCGTGTTCGAGTACGACTCGGTGAACGTCTTTCAGGAACGCGACGGCCGGTGATGGTACGTCGCGGCATTTCTCCCCTGATCCGTGGGGCTCAGGCTCGGCCGCGTCGCGCTCCTGAGTCCGCTCACCCCTTCTGGAGCTCCTGCACGAGGTCTTCGAGGCGGTCGTAGCTGATGCCCGCACCCCGCTCCATCCCGGTCCCGAGCACCATGTCGCGCACCTCGGCCGTCGGGTAGAGCGAGGTGATGGTGAGCCGCGTCTTCGCGCCCTCCTCGGTGAGGAGCGTCGTCACCACCGACTCCGCATCGGGAAAAGGCTCGTAGATCTCGGTATAGATCAGCCGATCGGGCGGGGCGATGTCGCGATAGACCCCGCGGAAGGCGAACTCGCCCTGGGGCCCGCGGCCGACGAAGCGCCAGGCGCCGCCCGGGCGGAGATCGATGTCGCAGACGTGCACCGAGTAGCGCTCGTCGAGGATGCCCCACCACCGCCTGACGTGCTCGGGCCTGGTCATCGCCTCGAACACCAGGCTCGGCGGTGCGTCGAACAGGCGCGTCAGCGTGATCTCGCGATCCGAGGGCGTGGTGGCCTTGAAGGTGTCGCTGTTGGCGGTGTGGATGCCTGGCATGGTTCGTCTCCCTGATCGCTGCGCGAGGATAGTGATGAACTCCATGGTTAATTAACCGATAGGTTTAATACATCGCCGGTCCGGGGCTTGTCAAGTGCCGCACCCCACGGGGGGCGCGGGTGGCCATGGCCCCGCGATCGGAACTTCACGTTCAGGCCGATGACGCGCAGCACGCCCAGCTGCCGGGCCGTGTCTACGCTGCGTTCGCGCTGGTTCCACTGCCGGTCCACGCGGATGTCGAGCCGGTGGAACGATGGCAGCCGCCCGGCATTGAACGCCGAGGGGTCGTAGATCCAGCGGTTCTGCTCGTACGACTCCGGCATCAGCGGCGGGGTCCAGGGGCGTCCGGTGGAGAAGGTGAAGCGGCCGCCGCGCGGCGGCTGGGACTCGCGCCGTCGACGCTCGAATCGCGCATCCAGCGGCTGGGGATCGACAAGCACAGGTTTCGCGGCCGCATGCAGGCCTAGGGCGTCAGGCGGCGCCCGGGCGGACGGTCCGCCAGATCGACGATGAGCTGCGGGTGGACTACGAGGTCGAGGCGGCGTGCGCCGAGTGGGAGATCCGCGGGCGCTCGCCGCGGCGGAGCAGGCACTGCGGCTCGACCCCGACCTGCCCGAAGCGCACGCCTCGCTGGGCAGTTCGATGCGATGCGCGCGCACGCCGGCTTCCAGGCGGGGGACGGAGAACCACGCGTAGCGGGCGGCGTCGGTGTCGGGGGAGCCGAGCAGACGTCCCGCGAGCGGCAGGGCGCACAGCAGCGCCACACCCGCGTAACTGCCGATGAGGAAGCGATGCGCGTGGGATCGCCCGCGATCCATCGCGTCGGCGTCATCAGTCCCACCCGCACCCGAACGGTGGTGGACTTCCCCGAGCCGTTGGGCCCGAGGTATCCGAGGATCTGCCCCGGTCGGGCCACGAACGACGCGTCGCCAAGGGCCGGAAGCGCGCCGACCAGCGCGCCCCGCGCGTTCCGCGAACGAGACCCGCGGCGTTCTCGTCCCATCCGGGGATGGACACCCTCCGGCAGGATCTGAAGTTCGTCCTTCGTCAGCTCGGGCGCCGTCCTGCCTTCGCGGCCACCGCCGTGCTCACGCTCGCCATCGGCATCGGCGTCAACGCGGTGGCCTTCACGGTGATCAACAGCGTCTTCCTGAAGGGCGCGGGGCAGGCCGTCGGCGACGACGTGGGGCGCATCGTCACGACCCCGGGGAGCGAGGAGGCCGGCCATGCGTCGCTGGCGGAGGTCGAGCGGTTCGCGGCCGCCACCAGCGGTGCCCTCGACGTCGCCGCCGAGGGCCGGCTCACCCTCGCGTGGCGCCACGACGGCGCCACCGAGACGGCGTGGGTGCTGGCCGTCTCGCCCGGCTACTTCTCCCTGGTGAACGCGCCCGTGGTGGCGGGACGGCTCCGCGTGGCGCCTGTTCCAGGCGGGTCGCCCTCGGTCGTGATCGGCGAGCGTTTCTGGCGCGAGAAGCTCGGGGGCGCCTCGCTCGCCGGCCTCACGCTGCGCCTGAACAGCATCGACGTGCCGGTAGCCGGCATCATCTCCGAATCGTTCACGGGCCCCGCAGGCCTCTATTCCCCCGATGTGTGGGTGCCCCTCGAGGCGCTCCCGTTGCTCGGCACGTCTCCCGGCCTTCAGAAGCGCGATGCCAGGTGGCTGTTCGTGCTCGGGCGGCTGGCGCCCGGCGCCACGGTCGCGCAGGCGCAGGGACAGCTCGACGCCGCCGTTCAGGGGATGGCGCGCGACTGGCCCGATACGCATGCGGGGCGCGGCGCGCGGTTCCGCCTGCTGAGCGAAGCCGGCACCGAGATTCGAGGCGCGTTGGCCGCCACCGTCATGGGCATCATCGGGCTCGTGCTGCTGCTGGCCTGCTTCAACGTGGCCAGCCTGCTGCTGGCGCGCGCCGTGGAGCGCGAGCGCGACATGGGCATCCGCGCCGCGCTTGGCGCGCGGCCCGGCCGCCTGATGCGCATGGCCATCACGGAGGGCGTCGTCCTCGCCACGCTCGCCGGCGCCGGCGCGCTGGCCATCGCCTGGTGGACCCAGTCGCTCGTCGGGACCTTTGCCATCCCCATCGAAACGCCGCAGCACCTGGACCTTGCGCCCGATGCCACCGTTGTCGGGTTCATCGTCCTGCTGGTGCTCGTCGCCGGCGTGCTGCCGGGTCTCTGGCCGGCGGTGGCGGCGGCGCGCATCGACGTGCTGCGGGTGCTCGGCTCGCAGGGGGCCAGCACCGTCGGCGGCCAGCGCGTGCCGCTCCGCGCGTGGCTCGTCGGCGCGCAGATCGCGGGATCGACCGCCTTCCTCGTGGTGGCCGCGCTCTTCATGCAGTCGTACGGCGTGCTCTCGATGGCCGACATGGGCTTCGCGCGCGATGAGCTCCTGGTCGCGGAGCTCGAGCCCGCCGCGCAGGGCTACTCAGCGGAGGGCGCCGAACGCTATGCGGCGCTGCTCGCCGAACGCGCGGCCGCGCTGCCGGGTGCGGGGGCCGTGGCCATCGCCGACCGTGCACCATTCTTCGTGGGCTTCGACCGGCACACCGCGGTGTGGCCGGACGAAGGGAGCTGCGAGCCTGCCAGCTGCCCGACGTACCCGACGTTTGGCGTTGGCCCCGGCTACTTCAGGACCCTGGGAATGGCGATGGCTGACGGGCGCGAGTTCTCGTCCACGGATGGCGCTACCGAGGTGGTCATCAACCAGGCGCTGGCCCAGGCGCTGTGGCCGGATGCGCCCGCCGTGGGCAGGTCCCTGCACGTTGGCACCGATGGCGCCATGGCCACTGTGGTTGGTGTCGTCTGGAAGTGCCGGATGCGCGGCTTCGATCGCGACGTGCCCACGCTCTTCGTGCGGCTCGCGCGCGACCGGTTCGAGGGACCCTTGACCATGGTGGTGCGTTCGGGGACGCCCGCGTCCATGGTGCGCCCATTTTCCGAGGCAGCGCGCGCCGTGGACCCGAACGTGCCCATGCTGTCGGTGAAGACGATGGAGCAGCGCATGGCCGTGCAGTTGTGGCCGTTCCGCACAACCACGTGGGTGTTCTCGATCTGTGGGGGACTGGCGCTGCTGCTCGGCACGGCGGGGCTGGCGAGTGTCGTCATCCATGCCGTGAGCCGGCGCCGGCGCGAGTTCGGCGTGCGCATCTCCATCGGCGCCACCCCGCTCGACATCGTCCGGGACGTGCTGGGCGGGAGCCTCGCGCTCCTGCTGCCGGGGCTGGCCGTGGGGCTCGCGATGGCCGCCGCTGCCACCCGGGTGGTGCAGGCGGCCTTCATCGGCGTGAATGTGCTCAGCCCCGGCGTCTATCTGGCCGTGGCGGTGCTCGAAGGCGCGGTGGTGGTGCTCGCCTGCCTGGGCCCGGCCTGGCGCGCGTCACGCGTCGACGCGCTGGCCGCGCTCCGAAGCGAGTAGGGCGACGGGTCACTGGCGCGAGAGCGGGAATCGGCGTGGGGCCGGCCATGCCCACGCCGGTCCAGCATCCCGCCGGATGACGCCGTCTACCCGAGCGGCGGGCCGGGCGGCAGCGGATACCGCGACCGCGGCCGGCCGCCCCACGGCGGCAGCACGCTCTTCGGCGCGTTCGCAACAGGGTCCTCGAGGTAGCGCGCGATGTCGCGCTCGGCCTGCCGGTAGTGCGCCTCGGCCAGCGGGTTGTCGCCCTTTCGCGCGCGCAGCGACTCGCCGAGCCTCACAATCTGATCCAGCACGTAGGCGCGCGCCTCGGGGGTCGTGTCGGCGTGGCCGCCCAGCATCATCAGGGCGTCGAGGGCCACGCGCTCGGTGACCCGGCGCAGCGACCGGTTCCGCGCATCGGCGTCCTGCGGCGCGTTCCAGGTTCGCGCCAGAATCGCCTCGACGACCTCGGGCAGCGAGAGCGCACCGGGCTGCCGATCCGCGAATGCAATCAGCCGCCCCGCGCGCGCCGGATCGAGCAGCGGCTCCAGGACCATGGCCGACAGGATGCGCGCCGCGCGCAGGTGGTCGAAGGCATAGCCCTCGCCGAGGTCCTCGAGATTGGAACGAGGGCTCGGCGTGAGCTGCGCGAGCAGCGCCTCCGGGATAGCAAGGTTCGCGGGCTCGAGGCCCTCCATCAGCAGCCCGAGGACCTCCCGCTGCAGCGCCGCCGGCACGATCTCCGTCGGCGGCAGCGTCTCGCCCTTGAGGACGATGTTGTGGTACATGCCGCCGACGTAGCCGAGCCCGGCTTCGATGGCGTACCGGTGGTGGAGGTAGGTCATCCAGAGTCGCAAGTCGCGCAACGCGCCGATGGGCTCGCCGGCCTCGAGGATGGCCGGGCCGTACTGTCCCAGCATGATCCGCCGCGCCGCCATCGTCTCGCGCAGGTACTCGGTGGGCGTCGCGCGGTCGTCGTACCAGACCCAGCGCGGGTCGGTCGAGGGCACGTAGAGGATGTTCTTCGCGCGCATCTCCGCGATGATGGCGTCGAGCGCCGCCGGCTCCTTGTCCGGTGGGACCTCGGTGTAGGCGTAGCGCGCCATGAAGTCGTCGTACAGGCCGGTGCTGGTCTCGAAGGCCTCGCTCAGGTCGAGGCGCCCCTGCGTGACCTTCACGCGTGGCGTCGGGTACTCCATCACCGACGCGCGATTGTTGATGCTCGATGCCCAGTTGTGGCCGAAGCCCATGACGTGACCGAGCTCGTGGGCCGTCAGCAGCGACTGGCGCCTGAGCGCCATCTCGCGCTGCGCCTCGGGCATGGACGCGCCGGGCTGCGAGGCGAGGACGAGCACCTCGTCGGGCACCGGCAGCACCATGCCGCAGCTGTCGGCGCCCGCGTCGGCGCCCGCCCCGCCGGTGGTCGGCGTGTAGCTCTCGAAGTAGTTGCCGATGGTGCGGATGCGGTGCGAGTCCATGCGCGTCTTGGAGCCGAGGATCTCGCCGGTCCGCGGGTCGCGATAGGTGCCGCCGCTCGAGAACCCGCGCTCATCGCGGTTGATCCACAGGATCCAGGCGTAGCGGATGTCCATGGGATCCATGTCGGGGGTCGGGTCCCGCACCTGGACCACGTTCCGGAAGCCGGCCGCCTCGAAGGCCTTGTTCCACGCGAGCGCGCCCTCGCGCATCGCGCTCCGGATGGGCTCGGGAATGGCCAGGTCCAGGTAGAAGACGATGGGCTTCTTCGGCTCGCTCATCGCGGCGCCGGGATTCTGCTTCTCGAGGCGCCAGCGCGTCACCCACTCCACGTCGGTGTTCTGGTTGAACGGCCGCGCGTAGTCGCGGAACCCGATGGCGCTGACGCCGATGCGCGGGTCGGCCCGGCGCGGCGTGTACCCGGTGGGTGCCCGCAGGAACGAGTGGTGGATGCGGAGGGTGAACGACTGCGGATCCGGCGTGACGTTGGTGACGAGCCGGCCCGGTGTGTCGGACGCGAAGGTGAGGATGGTCTCGATCTCCGCGTTGTCGGGGAACGCCTTCATGCGCGCGGGGTAGAAGCCGCTCCGGGCCGCGTCGAAGCGGAAGGCGCCCTGGTTGGTGCGCCGGAGCTCGCCCACCACGTCGGCCGCATCGCGCATGAAGAAGGGCGTGGCATCGACCAGCACGCGGCTGCCCTCCACGGCTTCGACGGGGAGCGACGCCAGCACGGACGTCGGGAACGAGTCCCGCACGTTCTCGACGAGCGCGGCATGCCCGCCCACGGCCCGGTAGCGGAGGTTCTGCTGGACGACCAGCACCCGTGGGCCGGAGCGATGGAAGTGCACGACGCTCGAGTTCATGATGCCCCGGTCGAACGACATCTCCACCGACCCGCCGCCGCTGGCGGCCGAGACGTAGTAGAGGACATCCTGGTCGAACGCGGGGACCTCCATCAGCACGCGGCCGCGCGCCTCGTCCCAGTAGAAAGGGATGAACCCGTCCGCCCGCTGCAGGCCGCCGGTGCGCTCGGCCAGGCTCGAGGCGGGCGACGGCTGGGCCAGGGCCAGTCCCGGGCCGGACAAGAGGAACAGCAACAACACCATGGCTCGCGGCATGCCCACCTCCGGAAATTGCGCCGATTGTAGATTGATTTGGTCCGGGATTGAGTTCTTCGGATGAGCTGTCGATCCTGGCGGGTCTCGTTCGACGTGTAGACAGAAGGCCGGAAAAAGGAGAGACGAGATGCGATTCATGGTGATGGTCAAGGCGACGAAGGAGTCCGAGGCGGGCGTCATGCCCAGCGAGCAGATGCTGGCCGAGATGGGGAAGTACAACGAAGAGCTGGTGAAGGCCGGCGTGCTGCTGGCGGGCGAGGGGCTGCACCCCAGCTCGAAGGGCGCGCGCGTGCGCTTCAAGGGCAAGGACCGCACGGTCGTCGACGGCCCGTTCACCGAGACCAAGGAGCTGATTGCCGGCTTCTGGCTGATGCAGGCACGCTCGAAGGACGAGGTCATCGAGTGGGTGCGGCGCTGCCCGAACCCCATGCCCGTCGAATCGGAGATCGAGATCCGCCAGGTGTTCGAGGCCGAGGACTTCGGCGACGCCCTCACGCCCGAGCTCCGGGAGCAGGAGGAGCGGCTGCGCGCCGAGGTCGAGCAGCGGAAGGGCTAAGGCGGGCGCACCTCACGGGCGCGCCCGCGGCGCCGCGCGGCCGTCCCCTTGCGACGATCGTGGCGGAGTGGTGTGATCGGAGGCCGTGACACCCTCCGACACACACCGCGCGATCGAGGCCGTGTGGCGCATCGAGTCCCCACGCCTCATCGCCGGCCTGACGCGCCTGGTGCGCGACATCAGTGCCGCCGAGGACCTCGCCCACGACGCGCTGGTGGCGGCCCTGGAGCAGTGGCCCGCGTCGGGCATTCCCACCAACCCGGGCGCGTGGCTGATGACCGCCGCCCGGCGCCGTGGCATCGACCAGCTGCGACGGCGATCCCTCGCCGATCGCAAGCACGAAACGCTTGCGTACGAACTGGACGCCACGGGCGCGACCGCCCCTCCGGATCTCGACGCCGCCATGGACGATGACATCGGCGACGATCTGCTGCGGCTGATGTTCACCGCGTGCCACCCGGTGCTCGCCACCGAGGCGCGGGTGGCCCTCACGCTCCGGTTGCTGGGCGGGCTCACCACCGAGGAGATTGCCCGCGCGTTCGTCGTCCCCGAGCCCACCATCGCCCAGCGCATCGTCCGGGCGAAGCGGGCGCTGGCGAAGGCGCAGGTCCCTTTCGAGGTGCCGCGCGGTCCCGACCGCGATGCGCGGCTGTCGTCGGTCCTCGACGTGCTCTATCTCGTGTTCAACGAGGGCTACTCGGCCACCTCCGGCGACGACTGGGCGCGCCCGGCTCTCTGCGACGAGGCGCTGCGGCTGGGGCGCGTGCTGGCGGAGCTGATGCCGGAACAGGCGGAGGTGCACGGCCTCGTGGCCCTGATGGAACTGCAGGCGTCGCGACTGCGGGCGCGCGTCGGCCCGCGCGGCGAGGCGGTGCGGCTGATGGATCAGAACCGGGCGCGGTGGGATCGCGTGCTGATCCGGCGCGGGATGGCGGCGCTCGGGCGCTCAGACGCCCGCGGCGCGGGCCGTGGGCCCTATGCGCTGCAGGCGGCCATTGCCGCATGCCACGCACGCGCGGCGACGGGAGAGGAGACGGACTGGAGGGAGATCGCCCGGCTCTACGTCGAGCTGGCGCGGATCACCGGGTCGCCCATTGTCCGGTTGAACCACGCCGTCGCGGTGGCCATGGCGGAGGGGCCGGAGGCCGGCCTGGCGATCGTCGATGCACTGGCGTCGGAGCCGTCGCTCGAGGCGTATCACTACCTGCCGGCCGCCCGGGGCGACCTGCTCGAGAAACTGGACCGGCGGGCGGAAGCCCGCGTGGAATTCGAGCGCGCCGCCGCGCTGACCAAGAACGCGCGCGAGCGCGAGCTGCTGCTGGAGCGGGCCCGCGCGTGCGCTGGTGACTGAGAGGCCGGCGCCGCGGCGCGGAGCAGTGACCGATGGCCGTGCGTGCCGCATCGACGGCCCGTCATCGTCATCAGGCCGGTGCTGGCGCGGATGGCGAGGGGTAAGCTGATGGCGACCCGTCACCCGGAGTCGTCGTGAACACGCGGGAGGCCGAGATGATTCGAACCACACGTCGTTGGTCCTTGCTGGCATGCGCGGTGCTGCTGCTTCGCCCGTGGCCGGCCTTCGCCCAGACGATGCCGGGTGAGTACGAGGGGGTGCTCGAGGCGTTGGCGAAGACCGGTGATTTCCGGGAGGGCGTTTTGAAAGTCAACATCCCGCGCACCGATCTTCGGGTGACCGTCGCGGGCCGGTCGGCGCCGACGCCGCTCGGCTTCGGTGGATGGGTCGCGCTCACGCGCGGTGACGCCGGTCACGACGTGATGATGGGCGACCTGGTGCTGACCGAAGACGAAGTGAACCCGGTGATGTCGGCGATTCTCGACAACGGACTGGAGGTCACCGCGCTGCACAACCACTTCTTCTGGGAGCAGCCCCGGGTCTTCTACATGCACGTGCACGGCACGGGCGCGGCGGCGGACCTTGCGAGACGGCTGAAGCCGGCCGTGGATCTCATCGATGCCGCGGTGCGCCGCGGTACGGCCGCGGCCGCACCGGCCGGTGCGCCTGCCGCCGCCGGGAAGGCGCCGACCATCGACTCCGCGGCGCTTGCCGCGATCATCGGCTACGCGGGCGAGCAGACGGGCCCCGTCTACAAGATCACGATCGGCCGTCCCGACATTGCCGTCCGGGAGCACGGCGCCACCATCAACGCTCGCATGGGCCTGAACACCTGGGCGGCATTTGCCGGCACGGACGCCGACGCCGTGGTCGCCGGCGATGTCGCGATGCTCGACCACGAGGTGACGCCCGTGCTGAAGGCCCTGCGCGCGAAAGGGCTCAGCGTCGTGGCCATCCATCACCACATGACCGGGGTGGCGCCCGCGGTCACCTTCCTGCACTACTACGGGACCGGTCCCGCGGCCACGCTCGCCCGTGGCGTGCGAGCGGCCCTGGACGAACTGGGAAAGCCGCGCGGTTCCCGCTGATGGGGTCGCGATAAGATCGACGGGTGGACGTCCCGGCCGCCGTCGTCACCTTGTTCCTGATCATGGACCCGATCGGGAACATCCCGCTCTTTCTCTCGGTGCTGAAGCCTGTCGACTCCCGGCGCCGGCGGCGCGTGCTCGTGCGTGAAATCGCCATCGCCTACGTGGTGCTGCTCGCGTTCGTGTTCCTCGGCGGCTACCTCCTCCGGTTCCTGGGTCTCGACGAAGCGACCATCAGCGTGGCCGGCGGCATCGTGCTGTTCCTCATCGCGGTCCGGATGATCTTCCCGGCCGGCGGCGGGCCCACGACCGACGCCCCGGAGGGCGAGCCCTTCATCGTCCCGCTGGCCATCCCGTTGTTCGTGGGGCCCTCCACGCTGGCGGCGCTGCTCCTGTTGCAGCGCACGTCGCCCGGGCAGACGGGGCCGCTGCTGCTGGCCGTGACGGTGGCCTGGGCGCTTTCCGGCGCCATCCTGCTGTCGGCCACGTTCTTCTACCGCGTGCTGCGCGAGCGCGGCTTGATGGCGCTGGAACGCCTGATGGGCATGCTGCTCGTGATGATCGCCGTGCAGATGTTCATGAGCGGCGTCCGGACGTTCATGGCCCGCTGATGGGGGGCAAGCTGACCATGGCGCGCGCGGGTGTGTTGGGCCTGCTGGTGCTCGCGACGGCCTGCAGCGGCTCGTCCTCGCCCACGAGCCCGACCGCGCCTGCCCCGCCGCCGGTGGCCGCGCCGACGCTGACCTGCCCGGCCCCCATCTCGACGATGACGAGCGCCACCGGCGCGGCCGTGACCTGGGAGGCGCCCACGGCGCAGGGCGGCGAGGCGCCGGTGGCGGTGACGTGCACGCCCGCGTCGGGCCAGTCGTTCCCGCTGGGCACGACCGAGGTGCGCTGCACCGCCGCCGACGGCGGCGGCCGCACGGCGGCCTGCACGTTCGCGGTGAACGTATCGCGCATCCCGACCCTTGCGAAGACCAGGTTCCTCGCCTTCGGCGACAGCGTCACCGTAGGCGTTGTCGCCACGGTGAACCCGACCGGATCTCCGCCGTACCTGTTGCGCGAGGTCCCGGACGCCGCGTATCCCCGCGTGCTCCAGCAGCTGCTGGCGGCGCGCTACACATCGCAGGCAATCACCGTGATGAACGAGGGAAAGGGCGGCGAGAAGGTGGTGGACGGTGTGGGCCGGGCACAAAGCGTCATCAACGCGAACCGGCCCGAGGCGGTGCTCATCCTGGACGGCTACAACGACCTCGGGCTGGGTGACACCGGCATCGACCCCGCCATTGCCGCCATCACGACCATTGCAAAGGACGCCAGGTTCCGTGGCGCGCGCGTGTTCATCGGCACGCTGACCCCGCCGCCGGTGGGCGTGAACCGCGGGTTGTCGAACACGACCATCACGCGCTTCAACGCGAAGCTGCGCGACGTGGCGCGTGGCGAGAACGCGGTCTTGGTGGACGTCTACGAGTCGTTTGCCGGCAATCCCAACATGTACAACAGCGATGACGGGCGGCACCCGAACGAGGCGGGGTATCGCAGGATCGCGGAGACGTTCTTCTCGGCCATCCAGCGCGAACTGGAACAGCGCTAGCGCGAAGTGAGAAGTGAGAAGGTGAGTAATGAAAGATCGGGGGAACCACGTGACGAACATTGGGGTCAGGGGGAGCAGCGCTCGTGGGCTGACGCGGATGTTGGTGATCACGATCGCGGCCACTGTGGTGGCGGGCTGTTCCAGCCCCGCTCCGGAACAATCGGCCGCGCCGGCTCGTGCGCCCGCGTCGGTGCCGGTGTCGGCCGCGGGGCTGACGTCGGTCACGGGAACTGCGTCGAGCGGCGCGGTCGTCGTGCTCGAGCCGACCACCGCGCAGGCGCTGCCGCCGCCCGGCGGCCCGGCGGTGATGGACCAGCGCGGGCAGCAATTCATTCCCTCCGTGCTCGTGGCGCGGACGGGACAGCCGGTCGAGTTCCGCAACGGCGAGTCGATCGTGCACAACGTCTACGTCACGCGCCGGTCCACGGGATCGGAGGTGTTGAACGTGGGCACCGATCCGGGGCAGAGCCACACGCACACCTTCGAGCAGGCCGGGCAGTACGAGGTGTCGTGCGACATCCACCCCGGCATGCAGGCGACCATTGTCGTGGTCAGCAGCCCGTACGTCGCCGTCGGCGACGGCTTCGGCAACTTCGCCATCGTCAACGTGCCGCCCGGCTCTTACACGCTGAAGGCCACGTATGCCGGCAGCACGAGCGAGCGCGTGGTGGAGGTGACGGGCACACACACTGACGTGGGCAAGGCGACGTCCTGAGACGGATGAGGCGGAGCGGCGCGCCGGCCTGCAGGGTGTATGCTGACCATTCGATCTACTGAGGACACGCGATTGACGACCGCGAGGTGTCTAGCTTCCAACGAGTGAAGGGGGAAACCGATGGTTGTATTCATTCGCGCTTCGTTCCTGACCCTGCTGCTGGTCGTCCTGGCCGGGCTGCTCCCGACGCCGCTCTCCACCGTGAGTGCGCAGGGCACGCCCGTGGTGATCGCCACCGGGCTCGACAACCCGCGCGGCCTGGCGTTCGGGCCCGATGGCGCCTTGTATGTCGTCGAAGCGGGTAGAGGTGGCACCAGCACCCTGTGCCTGCCCCTTCCCGCCGGTCCGGGAGAACGGTGCTACGGCCCCAGCGGAGGCGTCACGCGCGTGACGACCACGGGCGTGCAGCAGCGAGTGCTCTCGGGATTGCCGTCGCTGGCGCCCGCGGGCGGCGCCGAAGCCTCTGGCCCGCAGGACATCGCCTTCGGCTTCGGCAGCGCCTTCATCTCGGTGGGATCCGGAGGCGACCCGGCCACGCTCGCTCCGTTCGAGCAGGCCGGCATCCACCTGGGCACGCTGTATCACGTCAGCCTCCAGGGCGTGGTCACGCCGATGGTCGACGTCGCGGCGCACGAGACGGCCGAGAATCCCGATGGCGAACTTGTCGACTCGAACCTCTTCGCCCTCGAGGTCCTTTCGACCCGCGGCGTGGTGACCGACGCGGGCGCCAACACCCTGCTGCAGATCGACCAGTCGCTGAACGTCACCACGCTTGCGACGTTCCCGACGCGCCTGGTGCCGGGCCCGGGCGGCGGCGACATCCCGATGCAGAGCGTTCCCACGTCCATCGCGGAAGGACCGGACGGCAGCCTGTACGTGGGTGAACTCACCGGATTCCCGTTCCCGGTTGGTGGCGCGCGGGTCTACCGTGTGCCGGCCGCCGGCGGCGCGCCGGAGGTGGTCGCCGAAGGCTTCACCAACATCATCGACATCGCGATCGGGCCGGACGGCTCGTCGTACGTGCTCGAGTACGACGCCAACAGCATCCTGACGCCGGGCGATGCCGGGCGGCTCACGAAGATTGGCCTGTTCGGGTCGCGCACCGAGCTCGCGGCGGGGCTCCTCCCGCACCCGGGCAAGATGGCGATCGGCGCCGACAACACCCTCTACGTCACGGTCAACACCTCGTCGGCCGGCCTCGGCCAGGTCGTGCGTATCGCGCAGTAGCGCGGGTGTCCACGCGAACACGAAGGACTAAGGACACGAAGGGCGCGTCCTGCAGGGAAAACCTCGGGCGTACTCTTCGTGTCCCTCGCCTCGCCGGCGGAGGCTGACGCCACGGCCGTCGGCACGGGTCATTGGACCCTTGAGTTCGAGTCACGGGGGTGCGAGACTGCACCCCGATGAGCACGATCAAGCTGACCGTCAACGGCGAAGCGCGGACCGTCGAGGTGGAACCCTCGACGCCCCTCCTCTACGTCCTCAGAAACGATCTCGATCTGCGGGGCCCGCGGTTCGGGTGCGGCCTGGGGCAGTGCGGGGCGTGCACGGTCCTCATCAAGGGTGAAGCGGTGCGCTCGTGCGTGAGAGCCGTGTCCACGGTGCAGGGCGCCGAGATCACCACGCTCGAGGGCCTGGCGCGAGACGGCGTGCTGCACCCGTTGCAGCAGGCCTGGATCGACGAGCAGGTGCCGCAGTGCGGGTTCTGCCAGAACGGGCAGATTCTCACCGCGAAGGCGCTGCTCGACCGGAATCCCACTCCCACCGATGCGGAGATCCGCGAGGGCATGTCGCGGACGCTCTGCCGCTGCATGACCTACTACCGTATCCAGGCCGCCATCAAGCGCGCGGCCACGGCCCTGCAGTCCACGCGGTCGGGCAACGAGGAGGTGCGCCGATGAGCGCGCCCTCCCGAAGGGACTTCCTCAAGACGTCGGGCATGCTCGTCGTCGGCATCGGCGCTGCATCGGTGACCGGCGCCGACGGCCCGACGTTCGCCGCCGTGCAGGGCACCGGGGCAGCGCAGAGCGCGGGCCCGTATCCCGACGTGGACTTCCGGCAGCTGGATTCCTGGATCGTCGTGCGGGCCGACAACACCGCGACCTTCTACGTCGGCAAGACCGACCTGGGCCAGGGCACGGGCACCGCCTTCCGGCAGATCATGGCCGACGAGCTGGACATTGCCTACGACAAGACGAGCTGCGTGATGGGCAGCACCGACATCACGGTCGATCAGGGCGGGTCCGGTGGATCCGACGCGCTGCAGACCGACGGCTGGCCCATGCGACGCGTGGCGGCAGAGGCGCGGCGCGTGCTGCTCGAGATGGCTTCGTCTCGCCTGGGCGTGCCCGTCGCGGGCCTGGTGGTCGCCGAGGGCGTGGTTTCGGTGGCGGCGGATCCGTCGAAGCGGGTGACCTACGGCGAGCTGATTGGCGGGAAGCGGTTCAACATCACGCTGACGGGCAGGAACGTGGACGCCACCACGGGCGTCGCACCCATCAAGACCGTTCAGCAGCTGAAGAACGTCGGGCAGTCGCCGCAGCGCTATGACATCCCGCCCAAGGTGGACGGCACGGCGAAGTGGGCGGTGGACGTGAAGCTCCCCGGCATGCTGCACGCGCGCAACGTGAAGCCGCCGCTGGCGGGCGCGACGCTGGTGGGCATCGACGAATCGTCCGTGCGCGGCATCCCCGGCTTCGTCAAG
Organism: Vicinamibacterales bacterium; assembly: GCA_036795065.1. Classification (GTDB taxonomy): domain Bacteria; phylum Acidobacteriota; class Vicinamibacteria; order Vicinamibacterales; family UBA2999; genus VFZN01. The sequence goes on along the minus strand of DAIRFN010000009.1, from coordinate 1,473 downwards.
GTCGTCAGCAAGGGCAACTACGTGGCCGTCGTGTGCGAGCGCGAGGAGCAGGCCATTCGCGCGGCGCGCCAGCTGAAGGTGGACTGGCGGAAGCCCGCGACCGCGCCGTTCCCGGCCTCGGACGGCCTGTTCACGTACATGCGCGGCGCCACGCCGACGTCGAGCGCGACGCCCGTGGTGGTGGGCGATCCCGACGCGGCGCGCGCCGCGGCCGCGCGCGTGGTCGAGGCCGACTACGACGTGCCTTTCCAGGGGCACACGGCCCTCGGCCCCGCGCATGCCACCGCGGATCCGACCAACGACCAGCTCACGATCTACTCGAACGACATGAAGTCGTACGGCCTCAGGAACGGCGTGGCGCGATTCCTGAACATGCCGCGCGACCGCGTGCGCGTGGTGTGGATGGAGGGGCCGCAGGCCTACGGCCGGACGGCGGCGGACGATGCGGGGTTCGAGGCGGCGTTCCTGGCGAAGGAGCTCGGGCGGCCGGTGCGCGTGCAGTGGATGCGGCAGGAGGAGACCGCCTGGGACACCAAGGGCCCGGCCTACGCGGTGAAGATGCGCGGGGCGCTGGATGCGCAGGGGAACCTGGTGGCGATCGAGTACGACGCGTGCGCGGCGGATCACAACCACCTGGGCTACAACGAGTTCGACACGGTGCTGATTGCGCAGCTCACCGGCCAGCGCAAGGCCGAGCCCGCGCGCGGCCGCGCGTCGTATCCCTCCGACATGTACGCCGTCCCGAACCGCCGCATGGCCGGCAGGGTGGTCCCGCTGCCGCTGGTGTGGGAAACGCCGCTCAGGACCGGGAACCTGCGTGACCCGGACGGCCCGCAGGTGACCTTTGCCTCCGAGAGCTTCATCGACGAGCTCGCGGCGGCGGCCAAGGCCGATCCGGTAGAGTTCCGACTGCGGCTGTTGACCGCCAGCACCGAGGACGACAGCGGCTTCAGGCGCGCGCGCTCCATCGCGTGCATCAAGGCCGCGGCAGAGACGTTCGGCTGGGACGCGCGCCCATCACCCAGGGCCCGCGGTGCGGGCGACATCCTCACCGGTCGCGGCATCGCATACGCGTATCGCAGCCAGACCGTGGTGGCCGAGATCGCCGAGGTGGAGGTGAACCGGAAGACCGGCCACGTGTGGGTGAAGCGCCTGGTCTCGGCTCACGACTGCGGCCTGGTGGTGAACCCCGAGGGGCTCCGCCGCACCCTCGAGTGCGGCATGCTGCACTCGCTGAGCCGCGCGCTCCACGAGGAGGTGCGGTTCGATACCGAGAGGGTGACGAGCGTGGACTGGATCTCGCATCCCACGCTGACGCACGCCGACGCGCCGGCCAGCATCGACATCGTGATCGTGAACGGAGATCCGAACCCGAACCGGCCGGATCTGCCGCACTACGGCGCCGGCGAGACGGTGTGCAAGCCGATGCTGGCGGCCGTGGCCAACGCCATCTTCGACGCCACGGGCGTGCGC